>NZ_CP076562.1:1240000-1467500 GCF_022174665.1 Eubacterium sp. MSJ-33 | reverse complement strand
GAGCTTAGCGCAAGCGAAGGTTTGAATTTAAGCCCCAGTAAACGGCGGCCGTAACTATAACGGTCCTAAGGTAGCGAAATTCCTTGTCGGGTAAGTTCCGACCCGCACGAAAGGCGTAATGATTTGGGCACTGTCTCAACAACACACCCGGTGAAATTGAAATACCAGTGAAGATGCTGGTTACCTGCGCCAGGACGGAAAGACCCCATGGAGCTTTACTCCAGCTTGATACTGGGATTCGGTACTACCTGTACAGGATAGGTGGGAGGCTACGATCACGGGACGCCAGTTTCGTGTGAGCCGCTGTTGGGATACCACCCTTGTAGTACTGGATTCCTAACCTGCAGCCGTGACCCGGCTGGGGGACAATGTCTGGCGGGGAGTTTGACTGGGGCGGTCGCCTCCGAAAGGGTATCGGAGGCGCTCAAAGGTTCCCTCAGAATGGTTGGAAACCATTCGAAGAGTGCAAAGGCAGAAGGGAGCTTGACTGCGACACCGACGGGTGGAGCAGGTACGAAAGTAGGACTTAGTGATCCGGTGGTATAAAGTGGGATTGCCATCGCTCAACGGATAAAAGCTACCCTGGGGATAACAGGCTTATCACTCCCAAGAGTTCACATCGACGGAGTGGTTTGGCACCTCGATGTCGGCTCATCGCATCCTGGAGCTGTAGCAGGTTCCAAGGGTTGGGCTGTTCGCCCATTAAAGCGGTACGCGAGCTGGGTTCAGAACGTCGTGAGACAGTTCGGTCCCTATCCGGCGTGGGCGTAGGATATTTGAGAGGAGCTGTCCTTAGTACGAGAGGACCGGGATGGACGGACCGCTGGTGTATCTGTTGTTGTACCAACAGCATGGCAGAGTAGCCAAGTCCGGCAGGGATAAACGCTGAAGGCATCTAAGCGTGAAGCCCCCCTCAAGATAAGATATCCCATCATTAAGAGTAAGACCCCTTGAAGACTACAAGGTTGATAGGCTTGGAGTGTAATCGTGGCAACACGTTCAGCTGACAAGTACTAATAGGTCGAGGGCTTATCCTTAGAGGTTTAGAGAACGGAAAGATGATTTGTTAAGGGCTAGATATAAGATCTTTGTATGAAGTTCTGAAGGTACAGAAAAGAAAAGACCGATATGGTCTTTTTTTTATATTTTTATGTGACAGAGGGACACTCTTTGTGACAAAAGAAGCGTTCCCAAAGGAGTAGCATGGAACAGCAGCATCAGGTACACACAATTGCCCCGGTATATAATGAAGAGTCTCGTATTTTAATATTAGGAAGTTTTCCGTCTGTGAAATCAAGAGAAGCAGGTTTCTTCTATGGACATCCGCAGAATCGTTTCTGGAAAGTACTTGCACAAGTATTTCAGACAGATGTGCCGGTTACGATTGAGGAGAAAAAAGCATTCTTATTGGAACATAAAATTGCAGTATGGGATGTAATTGGACAATGTGAGATAGCAGGGTCTTCTGATAGTTCCATTCGCAATGTGGTTCCGAATCCAATTCAGAAAATTCTGGATGATACAAAGATAGAACAGATATTTGTGAATGGGAAAAAAGCAGAACAACTATATAGGCGGTATATTTATCCTCATACAAAAAGAAATGCCACTTGTCTCCCTTCTACCAGTCCGGCAAATGCAAGCTGGAATCTGGAGAAGCTGACAGTGGCTTGGAAGAGTATACTAAGATGCGGAGAATGTTTTGATCATAATTTTAATTAACAGAAAGGCTGCGTCAGAGATGGAATCACTTGTCTCGCGCGGCAATTTCTTTTTAGTCTGAATAATCGTGCGGATATCTTTTAATTTCAATGTAAGAAAGTCATCCACGGTTTGGATTCCGGCAGCATCTAATATCTGAAAAACAGCTTCTACGATTTCTTTTCTTTTTTCTCTGGGAATCAGTGCGATCCACTCATGGATTGCCTGATTAGCAAGCAGACTTTGATTGGCCGGGGTGACTGCGTGAACAAAATGATTTCCGAGAACTTCCCATGACATGGCATCGTGCTGTTTTAATCCTTTATTTTCACTTTTGACAACAATATAGTCCTCTTGGTGTTCAAACAACCGACCAACAACAGAAGATTCCGGGACAATTGTCATAATAACAGGTAACAGATTTTGATAGGCACTACTTTCAACAACATCCTTTGAAAATCCAGGTCCATCGTTATTGTATATGAAGGTGATTCGATCACGAATAGAAGATTTGCAATACATACCTGCGTAGATTGCAAAGTTGCCTCCTTTTGAGTGGCCGCCTAATCGAAGCTTGGAATCAGAACCGGTTAATGCATTTAGATAGGCGAGAGCTTTTTCCTGTCCGGGTGTCTGCTTTAGATAGAGCATATTAAAATCTTCGTGCCAGCCGATGAGCGTTGCATCTGTGCCGGAAAAGGCAACATACATGCTGGTATCATCAAGCTGGATGGTGATAGCGGAAAACTGTGATTGTTCCTGTTCATTGATATCATTGACATAGCGGGATAATTTTAAATTTTTAAAGCGGTTGCTTTTTGCCATTTCTTTGAAGACAAAAACGGCATTTTTAGTCATAGAAACATGATTGAGTAATTTCTGTTCGCTATTTTGCTTGAAAAATTTTTGGGCAGCATCAAGCAGACAGATGGGGCACCCTATGTCAGATGATACGATGCTGTCTAATTCTATATACACTAATTGCGATAAGATCAGGTTATCAATCTCATTAAATGGATCCTGAGCGAAGGTTAGATCTCCGCGCCATTTTATATAATCAATGATATTACTCATGAAATTCCCCCTTTATGGTTTCTTTCATAAAATTAATTAGAGTTATTGTACCATATATAAAAGAAAATTATAGAGATGAATATAAATTTATTAGTATTTACATTTATTTTTTGCGAGGGAGTTTTTTTGTACACATAAAAAGGTAAGATAGGTACAAGAAAACGAAAATAATAAGATTCGATTGAAAGAAAGGAAGTACATGAAGATGAGAAAATATGTAAATAGTAACAAATTTATAGAAGGAATCTATGTGTGCAGTGCGGTGATGGGGGGGATGATTGTTATCTCTATGCCGTTATTTGGAGCGATGCTGTTAGTTATTGCATTTTTAGCAGGACGTCTTGTGAAACAGGCAAATATGGAGGACGAACATGTAAGTGCACCTGTGGTAAATAAGGTGACTGCCTGTAAGATACATGCAAACACCAAGACAATGGAAAAAAATAAAGAAGCAGTATCTTGTAATAGCAAACATGTAAACACAGCAGCATAAGAAATAGACTGTCGGAAGTATGCGGACTTTGAAAATCACTTTGGATGCACAGGTCTGTGAGATTCAGTTTAGACGGTTATCTTCGTTTAGACGGATTCAATTTCGGGCAGAATTAAGAACAGAAGGCTGGAATGAAGATTGATTTTTAATGGAAAATTGGCTATGATAGAAGCAGATGTGCCAGTATTGGCAACATAATGAATACAGATAAGGAGAACTTGTTTATGGGTAATTATGTAATTAGCTGTTGTTCAACCGCCGATCTTTCAAAGGAACATTTTGATGCAATTGATGTAAAATATATATGCTTTCATTTTGAGTTAGATGGGAAGCAATATGAAGATAATCTTGGTGTCAGCATTCCGTTCGATGAGTTCTATTCACGTATGGCAAATGGTGCGGATACGAAAACATCGCAGGTGAATGCAGAGGAGTTTGAAGAGTATTTCCGATCTTTTCTGGAGAAGGGACTTGATATTTTGCATGTGAGTCTTTCTTCCGGAATCAGTGGTGTTATCAATTCAGCTAATATTGCAAAAGAGACATTGCAGGAGGAGTTCCCGGATCGTAAGATCTATGTTGTGGATTCTCTGGCCGCTTCATCGGGCTATGGTCTGTTGATGGATAAGCTTTCAGAACTCCGGGCGCAGGGGAAGACGATTGATGAAGTACGCGATTTTGTGGAAGAGCATAAATTGAATCTGAATCATTGGTTCTTTACCTCGGATCTGACGTTTTTTATTAAAGGGGGCCGTGTGACAAAGACGGCTGGATTTATAGGATCTGTGCTCAACATCTGCCCACTTTTGAATGTGGATTATGAGGGAAAACTGATTCCAAGATATAAGATTCGTACAAAGAAGAAGGTTATTCAGGCAATCGTGGACCGGATGGTGGAATGCGCCGAGGATGGACTTGATTATTCAGGTAAATGTTATATTTCGCAGTCGGCCTGTTATGAGGATGCACGTGCGGTTGCAGATCTGATAGAAGCGAAGTTCCCGAAGTTAAATGGGAAGGTTGAGATCAATCATATTGGAACGACGATTGGAAGTCATACAGGACCGGGAACTGTTGCATTGTTCTTCTGGGGCAAGAAACGGGTAGATTAATATGGAAGAACAGGTATACAAGATAATTCGAATTGATGAGGAAGATTTTGGCTGCGAGGGCAGACCGGAAGGACAGGAACCGATGGTACGGGTGGTACTGGAAGCGGAAACAGGGGAGACAACGATCGTGATGATGGAAGACTCTTTGATGTATGCGAGGAAGCTTGATGTTGGGGGATTGGCAGTTGTCGGAGCAGATGGCTTGTTGCGTGCACCGGGTACGTCTGTGGTTTTGGAAGAGGTCTTGAAGGCATCTGTTGATTTTGAGAAGCAGGCGGCTTGGATGGAGAATTACTGGGACGCCCTAGAGGAACTGGAGGATATAGAATAACTGACCGGCTGCCGAAACAACCAGAAAAGGATTGTTTCGGTATGGCAGCTGATACTGTCCGGGAAGAAGCTGCACGGTTAGGATTACAATATAAGAAAGATTAAACCAGGCGTTCAATGACAAACGTAGTGCGGTCCGATATACTAGACAACGTAGAAACGAGACAGGTATTAGAGAAACGGAGCGTGGTACGGATGACAGATGAAAGAAAAGTTTTTGAAACACCGAATGAGTTGAAGTACGATGATTTGAAATATGGATTTCCAAAAGGCGCGGTTATTCTGTATGAATATCCCGGAAATAGACCCGGATATGCGAATATCTATGCGGTTTTGGATAGAGAAGAAACGAAGGAAAACATCGATGCCTACTTGAAGATTGTGCATAAACGGTTTCGCAGCATTGTCATGGAGAATCTTCAGGTCATGAAGCTGAGCGAGGTGACACCGACACGACTTCGGATGAAGGGTCCTACTTTTTGGAAGGGAAATCTAACGGACTTCTGGTTGGATAAAGATGGCGTGATTCGGGAGCAGTGTGAGAGAGTGCAGCGTGTAATGCAGATTCCGCAGAATCTTATTTACTTATTCTATATTTTGAATGAGAAGACAAAAGAGGTTTCTTATCTGGGATATTCCACGCAGAAATCTGACACGGATATCATCAATTCGGATATCAAAGGCACGCGTCTTGCATGTACATATGGGCAGTTTTTAAAGATGCGTGTGTCAAGACTGAAACGTACTGAAGAAAAAAAGTATCCATGGGATGAGGTGAAATCGGGAGAGACAAAGTATCCATGGGATAAAGCAGAAGCAAAAGAGACAGAACCATCAGAGAATGAGTTGGAGCCTGATTTGTTCGATGAATATGACATCTACGATGACGAACCGGACGAGGAGATGGAACTTGAAACATCAGAGGTACCAGCAAATGGATGGACCATGATGCGGAAAAGTGTGAAGACTTTTCTGGAGAAAACACCTTTTTCGGAGATGCTTTCGTATGTGGAGGCACGTGTCAAAGGACAGCCGGAGCTGTCGAAGGTTTTGGCAGGCGTGTATTATTACATGCAGTGCATCGCAGAGAGACGGCCATTTCACAGTAACATTCTTCTTGCCGCACCTTCCGGTTGTGGGAAGACAGAGACCTATCGGGCGTTACGTGATTTCTTTGAAGAGAAGATTCCCGGATTGCCAGTGGTACAGTGTGATATGACATCTATCACAGAAGAGGGCTTCAAAGGACCGGATACGGTGGATATCGTCAAGCCATTGCTCAATGTGAAAGAACCGGATGGAATCGGAATCGTCTTCATGGATGAGTTTGATAAGAAATTGTCTCCTTCTTTTACAAGTGGAGGAAACAATGTGAACTCGGCTGTGCAGGCGCAGATTTTGACATTGATCGAGGGACGCAAGGTCGAAAATCAGGGCCATGTGATTGACACGAACAACACGTTGTTTATCGGACTTGGATCTTTTGATGCATGCAGAGCAAAACGCGAGACAAAGCACGGTGGTCTTGGATTTGGAGCGACAGCCAAAGTCGAACAGGCAGATCACTATCATCCGATCAGCCGACAGGAGATGATTGATCTGGGAGCGTCTTACGAGTTGCTTGGCCGGTTTCAGGTCATTGCGAATTATTACCGTCTGCCAAGAAAGATGGTGAATGAGATCATCGATGAGCATGTGGATAAAATCTCAGGATCAATCGGATATTCAATCCAGATCACAGAAGCATTTCGGGAGCAGCTTTTGAAGGAGGCAAACGGAAAGTACGGATGTCGTATGCTGGAGAATATGCTGGTTGATAGCACGATGCAGATTCTGGCAGAACTGTATATGAAGAATGTCAGCAAAAAAACAAATATCATTGTGCTGGACAAGGATGGACAGGCGCGAATCAAAAAGAAAAACACGCGGGCGAAGGATGTTGCGGAAAAAAGAATAGACAGAATTGCATAGGAGCAGATGCTCAGAAATAAAAATACACTTTTAGATGTTATAAATAATATTTAGAGGTGTATTTTTTGCTTGTAAAATACTGACAAATTCCCAATCTATATATTGTAAAATTAGTAAAAATGTGGTTTCATAGAATATGTATGCGCTCTGATTATAGACGAGCGTTTCAATTATCTGTGACGGATGATTGAAGAGGGGCAATAATAAAAATAAACGAATGCGGAGAGGACATTTTCATATGCCAGTTTTTGATTTTTCAAGTTCATCGAGTTCATCAAAGGAACAGGCGAAACCTGTTTGTACATACACATCTTTTCTTTCGGATGCAAAAGAAAAAACACCAGAGGAACCAATATTAGTTTTAGATAATACAAGCCGTAAATGGGCGCATCATGCGTCCGGCATGTTTGCGAATCAGAGCAAACGTACAGCGTTCGAATTCAATGATACAGATGGAACATGGTCTGCGGATATTCTGCGTGTGGATGCGCGGTTTATCAGCCTGATTAAATGGCTGGGGGATAACCGGATACCAATCCGCCTGTCAGGACAGAATCTGGACGACGGCTATGCGGTTTATAAAATCCGTGAAACTGCGTATGGCGGGGCAGCCAAGCTTTCAGCAGAAGATGGATTCTTACAGTTTATGATCGAGCGTCTGCTTGCCAGTGATGCTGCAGAGGAAGTTGAAGAAGACGAGGATGCAGAGGAAGCCGGAGATGAGATGAAGCTGACAAGCCTGCAGAGTATTTCAGATTTTATGATGTGTGCGGGAAAGACGATGCCGGATAATATTCGTCTCTGGGCACGCCGGAATCTTGCTGTGGCACGGTCAAGCGAGGTGTCTCAGGAGGAGCGGCGACATGCACAGCGCGCGCTTTCTATTATGTTAAATGTACAGTGGAAGAGCAATTATTTCGAAGCAATCGATCCGGTATGGGCGCGGAAAATATTGGATGAAGAATTATATGGGCTTGAGCGTGTGAAGCAGAGAATTATGGAGACGATTATCCAGATTAACCGTACACATACATTACCGGCGTATGGATTACTCCTGGTTGGACCTGCAGGTACGGGTAAATCGCAGATTGCATATGCAGTTGCGCGTATTTTGAAACTGCCATGGACAACTCTGGATATGAGTTCCATCAAAGATCCGGAACAGCTAACTGGAAGTTCACGTATTTATGCAAATGCAAAACCGGGAATTATCATGGAGGCATTCTCGAATGCGGGGGAGTCAAATCTGGTATTTATCATCAACGAGTTGGATAAGGCAGCATCTGGAAAGGGAAATGGAAATCCGGCAGATGTGCTGCTTACGCTTTTAGATAACCTGGGATTTACGGATAACTATATGGAGTGTATGGTACCGACGACAGGTGTCTATCCGATTGCGACAGCGAATAACAAAGAAGATATCAGTGCGCCTATTATGTCGAGATTTGCTGTGATAGATATTCCGGATTATACATTTGAAGAGAAGAAAATCATATTCACAAAGTTTGCGATGCCGAAAGTATTGAAACGGATTGGATTACGTGATGATGAGTGTGTGGTAACGGATGAAGGACTTGATGCAGTTATTCGTCAGTTCGAGAATACAACAGGTATTCGTGATATTGAGCAGGCGGCAGAGCATCTGGCTGCAAATGCGTTATATCAGATTGAGGTGGAGCATGCAGAACATGTAACTTTTGATGTGGAGAGTGTGGAGACATTGTTCTCTTGACGGAGATAGAGAGGAAGAAAAATGGGTGAAGAGTTACGTTTTAGTGAAAAATACAAAAATTTTTTTGAAGTATTGCATCGAAGTGTAGGGAAGCTGGAACAGTGCGAGAAGAATGTAGCACAGGCACTTGCGATTATAGCGGAGGATTTTCAGCTTGGAAAAGTAAAGTACGAACTGGATGCACCGGCATCCAGGATTCGCCCACGGGGACAGCATATTGTAGGAACATTATTTGACAGCAAAAAAGATGCGTATGGAAGGCAGCAGTATCATGTATTTACATTGCCAGATGGTGGAACGTTTACGATTACAGTTTATCCACGCGTAGACGTAACATACACGAAGGAAGCGCTTGAGACACAGAAACTGGTGTATGAAGAAATCTATCTTCAGTTCAGCCATGTAATGATGCAGGAATTACTGCAGGGTGTTCTGCAGACCGATATGATGACCGGTGTTGCCAATCAGGCTGCATTTATGCAGTTTATCGGCAAGCAGCTTGCGCAGGGGCAGATTCAGAATTATACGGCGCTATTTTTCAATGTGCATAATTTTAAATATGTCAATAAGATTTTTCCTTATTCCGAAGGTGATGTTATTTTACGGAATTATGCAGGTATGATAGATAAACTGATACTTGACGATGAAATTGTTGCCCGGCTTGGCGGAGATAATTTTGTTGCTTTGGTAAAGAATAACAGACAGGGAATTATTCTGACGAAGTTGCAGAATATTCGCTTGTATCACAAGACTGAACAGAAGGAAAAGGAATTTATATTTGGGGCAACGATTGGATATAGCGAGCTGTATGATATTCAGACTCCGCGGGATGTCATGGCGCGCGCAAGCATTGCTTATCAGGCGGCAAGACAGCATGGCAGCGGAAGCGTGGCAAAGTATTCGCAGGAAATAAAAAATAAACTGATGGAGACGCAAAGCATTATCTCAGGATTTATACCGGCACTTGAAGCACATGAGTTTATCGTATATTATCAGCCAAAGGTCGATGTGAATACACATAAGATTTGTGGCGCAGAGGCGTTGGTACGCTGGCTGCATGAAGGACAGCTCATTCCACCAATGCGGTTTATTCCACAGCTTGAGCGGGAAGGCAGTGTGTGCAAGCTGGATTATTATGTGCTTGAGGAGTCTTGTCGGTTTATTCGGAAAAGATTGGATGAAGGGAGAATAGTTCCTTGTATCTCTGTGAATTTTTCCAGAAAACATCTGGAGGAAGATTATCTTGTAAGAAAGATTGTAAATATAATTGATAAGTATGATATTGATCATCGCTATATTGAGATTGAGCTGACGGAGAGTGAGGATTTCCAGAATTATGAGATTATGTCTGAAATCGTAAACGGACTTCGACGGGAGGGAATCTCCACATCCATCGATGATTTTGGAACTGGATATTCGTCACTGAATATGATTAAGAAGGTTGATTTGAATGTAATCAAGATAGACAAGTCCTTTATTCCGCTTGAGACAGAGTATCCGGGAAAAGAGACGGATATGACGATGTTTGTAAGTATTGTGAATCTTGTACGAAAGCTGGGAAAGAAGACAATTGCAGAAGGCGTAGAGACAAAGGAACAATTACAGTATCTAAAAGAGGTTGGCTGTGACATTGTGCAGGGGTATGTATTTGATAAACCAATGCCCGAGGAGGAGTTTGCAGTGCGTCTGGAACAGGGATATAAGGATGGGGAGTAATGTATGAGTAGTGAAGAAAAAAGATATGCGTTGTTGATTGATTCAGATAATGTGTCAGCAAAATATATTGATACGATTTTTGACGAACTGGCGGATCGCGGTATGGTTACGGTTCGAAGAATCTATGGAGATTGGGCAAGGAGTGTCAACGGATGGAATCGCGCAACTCTGCTTCGAAATTCGATTGTTCCAATTCAACAATTTGCATATACGCAGGGAAAAAATGCTACAGATTCGGCAATGATCATTGATGCAATGGATTTGTTATATACCGGTAATCTGGATGGATTCTGTCTTGTTTCAAGTGACAGTGATTTTACAAGACTGGCGGAGCGTTTGCGTGAGGCCGGTAAAGAAGTGGTCGGCATGGGCGAAAATAAAACACCGGAAGCTTTTGTAAAAGCATGCACAAGCTTCAAGATGTTGGATGCGCTTATCCGTGAAGATATTTCGCAGACGACAGATGATAAGAATGTTGTAAAAATACCGGTGGAAAAGATGGAAAGCAGTTCCAATATTACGAGTATTAAGGCGATTCAGAAAGTAATCTATGATATTATTGATGGCAATGCAGATAGCAACAAATTAACGCATGTCGGGGAGATCGGAAGCAAATTACAGGCGCGTTTCTCTGATTTCGATGTGCGGAATTATGGATATTCGAAATTGACTACATTTATCAATGAAGCATTTGAGAATTTTGAGGTAATCACTCAAAATCGTCAGAGCTATGTGAAGATTATTGATGATGTGGTACCGAAAAAGGATATTGAGGAGCAGATTATTCAGATCTTAAAGAAGAATCCACAGAGAAACAGTAATATGGGACTATTAAACAGCACATTAAAAAATGAGAATCGGAATTTTAGTATCAAGAAGTATGGCTATAGTAAATTTTCCAGCTTCTTGAAAAGCTTTGGCTGCTTCAAAATCGAGGGAGATAAAGTATCATTGCAGTAGTGAGCTGCACGGAATGTGAAGAATGCATTGCAAATGAAAAACAGGAATACACATAAGGAGAAGAAATATGGGTAAATCCGGAATGAACGAAATCGGCGAGGATGCGATGGAAGAGAAAGATAAGAGGCATAAAGGGCGTAGAGATAAGCGTACTGCTCGCGATGTGGTGAAACTCGTTAAGTGGGTCATCATGCTGGCAGTTGTTGTGATAGTTGTCATCGTGGGATATAAACTGGCATGTCAGTTAGGGTGGTTTGGATTGAAACCAAAGGTAGAGACGACAATCCTTACGAGCAGTCAGCTAGAAGAAGTATTGCAGATTGAAGATTTGTCCGTTTGCGCGATTACATATAATGGTGTGGCGGAGGTGCCACAGGAAAATCATCCGACGAAGGTTGCATACTATGTTTCCTATGAAGCAGAGGTGAAGGCAAGCATCAATATGGCAGATATTGATGTTCAGATCGATGATAATGTCGGCGAAGGGCAGGCGAAGAAGGTTATTGTGACGCTGCCACAGCTACAGGTCAAGCAGATTAATGTAGATATGGCTTCACTTGACTACATGTTTGTCAAAAAGAGCGCGAACACCGCGGATGTATCTGAGGAAGCGTATGCGGCATGTATCGCAGATGCGGGTTCAGAATGCCGGGGAAATGATGTGTTCCTGCAGATGGCGAAAGAAAATTGTGAGAACACAGTCCGGGCGCTGCTTATGCCGATTATCGAGAATCAGGATGAACTGTATAATCTGGTGATTCAGTAGGAGACGAAGGAGGAGAAAAATATGAAGAAATTGAAAAAGTTCGTAGTCCTTTGTCTTGCTGTTACCATGCTTTTAACTGCGTGTGGAAAAAAAGGTGAAGACGTAACGAAAGAATTGAGCATTACACAGATGCAGACGATCTGCGAGCTGGCAACGCTTAAATGCTATTATCATAATGTCGCAAAGCTGACGAAGGAAAAGGAAGTTTTGTGGTGGGACACATCAGCAGAGCTTTGGATTGAGTATTCCGGTATCGTAAAGCTGGGTGTGAACATCGCAAATCTGGATATGCAGGTGGACGGAAACCAGGTGACAATCACGATGCCGAAAGCAGAGGTACTTAGCTGTCAGGTGGATCAGACATCATTAAATGAAGACTCCTATTATACAACCCGCGAAGGACTTGGCGCAGAGAAAATCAATGCGGATGATCAGACAGAAGCAATTAAGACTGCACAGGAAAATATGCTGGAGAGTGTTCAGTCGGATGAATCCCTGTTGAAACAGGCGCAGCAGCGTGCACAGGAGCTGTTAGAGCAGTATGTGAAGAATGTCGGCGATGCAATGGGAAAAACGTATGAGGTGAGATTTGTGGTAGCAGAGAATGCGGGGACAGATATGGTAAGTACGGAAGAGGTACAAGAGTAGAGAAAACAGATGGACAAGGGGAAAATAAAAAGAATACATGAAAAAGAGCCGTTGCAATTGCAGCGGCTCAAGTTCTTTTAGGGGAGGGGGTTTCAGTTTATGTTAATCCTCGTCCTCGACATCTCTACGCAGGTAAATCAGTTTTCGGAATGCCGGTACGATCTGTGCGGCAACAACAGCCTTTACAAGATCAAGTGCAATAAAAGGAAGAAAGCCGGCTACAAAAGCAGCCTTGATACTGCAACCTGATGCAATCATAATCCAGAGAGAACCAACTGCGTCAACGAGAACAGCGGATAACATAGCAACGATAGTATAACGAATACGATTGTACTTCTTTCCACGGAAGATCGGAATCAAAATGGAAATGAAGATAAAGGCGAAAGAAAAACCGCCGTATGTGCCAAATAGATATCCCGGACCTGCCTGTCCACCAACGAAAACAGGAACACCGACCAATCCGAGCAACATCCAGATCAGACCGATAAAGAACGATTCCGCAAGTGGAAATACAAGTGCAATCAGAGTGATTACAAAATTTAAAAGTGTGATGTGTGTTCCGTTTGGCAGCGGGATGCTGATATAGGCAGATACACACAGGATGGCTGCGAAAAGTGCCATCATGACAATTGAGTAGGTTGAAAATTTGCTTTTTGCGTTTGTGTCCATTTCTTTTTCTCCATAGTTTCTGTTATAATAGCCATGCTATCATTGTATTTATACATGGCTATGAAAAACATCCTTGCATTCTGGATTGCTGTGTTTCCCTGGTAAGTACATGAATGAACGCATGGGATTTTCCATAGCAGGTACATGATGTAGAATAGCAGATGAATGCAAGAATGTCAACCAAAACAAAACGGAAAAGTTGACATTGTAAACTTTGGGAAATATAATAAGAAACATTGAGTGAGAAAATGAGATGTTTCGATATATTTAATGATAAAGAAAGATATCAGGAAAAAATGAAGAACAAGTTTGAAAAAATTTTTGAACAATTGGCGGATTTTCATACGCTTGCCGGATATGATGGCTGGATGATCGGGGCATGTGTGTATGAACAGCGGGAAGCAGAAAATCAAGACTGCAATCCTGAAATCGTGAAGAAAAATGCAAGCTTTGCGGTTATGCGGAATCAATTGGAGTTGGAAGGGATGCACTATCAACTGGAATTGCATGTGGTGAAGCCGGAAGTGCAGGGGGCAGATATAAGCAGACAGGTTGTGATTGAAGAAAATGCGGGCATAAAAGAGAAAACGGAAATGCAGAGAGCAAATATAAGCAGACAAGTTGTGATTGAAGAAAATATGGGCATGAATATAGAGAAATCGAAACCGGAAGAACCGCAGATGGATACACACAGCTTGGTCAAAACGGAAGAAAACACAGACACAGGCGTTGGAAAATCGATTTCATTTGCGCATCCCGATATCCTTCGGTTTGTGGATGCGGTAGGCGATACAAATTCAATTCATCGGTCGGTGCATGCAGTTGTGCCGGGACTATTGATGGTGGAGTGGATGCTTGACATGTGGATAAAAAAACAGATAGAAACAAAGTCAGATATAGAGAGGCAGGAGGGAATGCCGGATAGCAAAACGTTTATTTGCAGATTCCGTTTTGAAAAACCGGTATATGTTGATGAGAGACTGCACGTGGAGGCAAGAAACACGCGGGGAAAGCAGGTCTATGAATGTAAACGAGAGGATAAGGAAATCGTATGGAACATGCGTATATTATAGACGGACGCCGCAGCTATATCGGTGTCGAAAATGGAATGTATAAACATCTGCCAGTCGAGGTGCTTGCGGCGGAGGTACTCTGTGCACTTGTGCCGGAAGATGTACGACAGTCGGTCGATGAAGTGATTGTCGGAAATGGTGTCGGAGCCAGTGGAAATGTTGGCAGATTGGCAACGCTTACAGCACATTTTCCGAAAGAAGTTCCTGCATATACGGTGGATATGCAGTGCGGATCGGGATTGGAAGCACTGACGATTGCCGCGGCGAAGATAAAAAGCGGACAGGCAGATTTGATCGTGGCAGGTGGCGTGGATAGTTCGTCGACTGCACCACGCCGGGCGTACAATCGGAATCATCCGGACTATGAACGCTATGGAGGCGTGGAGTCATTTTATTCCGTCGCAAAATTTGCACCGGGAGAGCATGATCCGTATGCGATGATCCGTGGAGCAGAAAACGTGGCAGTGGATGGGCAGATGACCAGACAGGAATTAAATAAATGGGTATTGCGTTCGCATTCTCTCGCTAAACAGACAAGAGAAGCCGGCGTGCTCGAACCATATCTGGTTGGCGTGCAGGGGGCTGTTGCGGATGCCGGTATTCGGGATCGCATGAGTGAACGGTTCTTAGACAAATTACCGCCGCTTCTGCCGGGCGGAGCGATACTGACAGCCGGAAATACATGCTTGATGCATGATGGTGCGGCATTTTTGCTGGTGGCATCAAAGCGGTATGTGAAGGAGCATAATCTGATACCGCTTGCAGAAATCATCGATTCTGTAACGGTTGGCGGGAATCCGGACAAAAGCCCGGAGACAGCAATATTTGCGATTCAGAAATTACTTGCCAAGACGGGATACACGGCAGAGGATATCGCAGTATTTGAGTGTAATGAGGCGTTTGCAGTGATTGATGAGCTTTTTGCACGTGCCTATCCGGAAGCAGTTGACCGTTACAACCGATATGGTGGGGCACTCGCATATGGACATCCATATGGCGCCTCAGGCGGTATTATCACGATACATGCATGCCGGGCGTTGCAGGAGACACCGGGCTATGCGGTATGCAGCATTGCGGCAGCGGGTGGAATCGGACATGCGCTGTTGCTGCGGTCGGGAGGAATAAGACATGCAGTATATTGATTATCTGACAAAACAACCATCGGACAAAGACGCAATCATCATCAACGGTGATTGTTACACATATGGAAAGCTCTATGCGCTTGTGAAGGATGCACGGGAGCATCTGCCAAGGATCACAGAAAAACATCTGTATCCGATCCGTGTGACAGAAATCCTGAAACAGTTGATCTTATTTCTGGCATGCGCCGGAACAAATCAGATACCGGTCATCGTGCCGGCGGACAGCAAGCTGGAAGTGACAGATCCGTTGTTTGATATGCCCGTGCCGGAGCGCGCGGTGATGGCAGTGATGACATCCGGAACAACCGGGATTCCGAAGATTTTGTTCCGGAGCTTTGAAAGTTGGGCGGATTTCTTCCCGGTTCAGAATGAAGTGTTTGGTGTGGATGCGGACAGCCGCCTGTTCGTGCAGGGAAGCCTTGCATTTACCGGAAATCTGAACCTGTATATGGCACAGCTTGCGGCGGGTGGCACGTTGATTGCGGAGGATGTATTTCTGCCGGGTAAATGGGAGCAGGTGATGGCACGCGAAAGGGCAAATGGCATTTACCTGATTCCGTCCAAGTTACTTATGCTGCCTCGTGTATTCAAGGGCGTAAATGCGAATATCCGCACGATCATTTCGGGGTCGCAGAGCCTTGGAAGAAATGATGCGGAAGTGTTGAAGAAGATATTTCCGAATACGGAGATTACATTATATTATGGCGCAAGCGAGCTGAATTATATCACATATGTGAAGTCGGCGGACATGACGGAAGAACGGAACCTGATTGGCAAGCCATTTCCGGGTGTGAGAGTGTTCATACAGGATGATGAAATGTACGTGGACAACGCATTTCATGTGGAGAATATTACGGTACCGTATTCGCTTAAAGACAGCGGGCGGATGGATACGCAGGGAAACTTTTATTTCCTTGGACGGACGGATGATATCGTCGGTGTGCGCGGGCGCAAGGTGTCGATGATGAAGATAGAAAATGCATTGGAAGAAGTCGTAGGCATCACAGAGGCGGCGGTCGTTCTGCTTCCGAAGGAGAAGGAGGCAGATATGCCGGCGGAGGTCGTGAGTGCATTTGTGACAGTGGAAGGTATGGATGTGCCGGAGAATCTGCGTCAGCAGTTGAAGACACGGCTTGCAGATTTTGAGATTCCAAAGCGAATGATTGTCTTGGAGGCGTTGCCGAAGAACACAAGCGGGAAAGTGGATAAGGCGCGGCTTAGACAGTGGTGGCTGGATTCGGAGACTTTTTGAAGAAAGTGGTCGATTGCTCCAAGTCGGAAAAAGAGAGCAAGCTTAAGTTGGAGTAAAACAGGAAGAATAAGGGAGATTGCTCCAGTCGAGAAAAAGCGAGTGAATTATAGTAAGAGTAAAACAGCAAAAAATGGAGGACCGGACGGTGATACGGGCAGAACAGGTAAGATTTCAATATAAAAAGCGCGATGTAGATGGAAACGTAATTGCGATGGAGGAAATCTTAAAGGGAGTAGATCTTACAATTAAAAAGGGTGAGTTCATCGCGTTGCTAGGCAGAAATGGTTCCGGCAAGACGACCTTCTCGAAGCAGTTAAATGCAATCTTACGCCCATCGGAAGGCACGGTGACGGTAGATGAGATGGGAACCAAGGATGCGGATAAGCTGTACGAGATCCGTCAGCGCGTCGGCATGGTGTTCCAGAATCCGGACAATCAGATGGTGGCGGCAAATGTGGAAGAAGAGGTTGCATTCGGCCCGGAGAATCTGGGTATGGAGTCAGAGACCATCGTGGCACGTGTGAAGCAGGCACTCGAACAGGTGCGGATGTGGAAGCGGAGAAAGACGGCACCAAATCATCTGTCGGGTGGACAGAAACAGCGGATTGCGATTGCAGGAATCCTTGCGATGCATCCGGATTATATCGTCTTAGACGAGCCGACTGCGATGCTTGATCCGAAAGGGCGGAAAGAAGTGATGGAAGCGTTACAGCAGTTGAATCAGGAACAGAAAATGACTGTGATTCTGATTACGCATGATATGGAAGAGGCGGCACTTGCGAGCCGGGTGGTCCTGCTTGCGGACGGACAGGTGCGATTTGATGGAACACCAGAGGAATTCTTCGGAAGGGATACGCTGCTTGTAGAGATGGGCATGGAAGCACCGCTTTCTTATCGGGTGCGAAAAATAGTAGAGTGTAAGGAATGTGAAAACACAGAAAAAAAGACAGGTCATCTGACGGATGTACCAAAAGACCAAGCTCTCCTCTCCCTGCAACATGTAAGCTATATTTACAGTCCGGGAACCGCGTACGAGAAGGTTGCTTTAGACGATGTGAGTCTGTCGCTTGGCAAAGGGGAGATTGTTGGGCTTGCCGGACATACCGGTTCCGGTAAATCCACCATGATCCAGCTTTTAAATGGACTTTTGAAACCGACCAGAGGAACGGTTACATTTGAGGGAAAGGATATTCATGCAAAGGGATATTCTGGAAGTTATCTGAGAAGCCGGGTTGGCATGGTATTCCAATATCCGGAGTATCAGATGATCTGCGATACGGTGTGGGAGGATGTCGCGTTCGGACCGAAGCGGCAGGGGCTATCCGAGGCGGAATGTCAGACACGCATACAGGAAGCTCTTGCATTTGTAGGTTTGCCGGAGAAGTATTATGAGGCGAATCCGTTGCAGCTATCAGGTGGACAGAAGCGGCGTGTGGCGATTGCAGGTGTGCTTGCGATGCAGCCGGAATATATCATATTGGACGAGCCGGCAGCAGGACTGGACGCAGAAGGAAAACGGGAAATATTCGACCGGATCCGGCGGATGAGCCGGGAACAGGGAATCGGCGTTCTGCTTATCTCACATAGTATGGAGGATCTGGCGGAATATACAGACCGGATCATCGTGCTTGATGACGGAAAGAAGATACTTGACGGAAGCCCGGTACAGGTATTTGCCGAGAGGGAAATGCTGGAAACCTGCGGGCTGGATGTGCCGGAAGCAGTGAAGTTTGCCAATCGACTGCGTGCGGAGGGGTATGCGATACCACAGACTGTGATACGGGAAGAGGAATTGCTGGAAACCCTGCGTGCTTGTGTGGGTGACAGTATGCAGGAATCAATGGAAAAGAAGTCACTGGACAGGGCGGATATGCAGGAAGTATCGGAAGAAAGAAATTCTGACATGCAACGAGGAGATACGCTATGATTCGAGACATTACAATTGGACAATATTATCCTTCGGATTCCCCGGTTCATCATCTGGACCCACGCGTGAAGCTATTCGCGACGCTGCTCTATATCATTGGGCTGTTTCTTAGCAAAAGCCTGATCGTATTTGCGGTGGCAGGCGTAGTAGTGATTATGTGTATCGTGATATCTAAGGTGCCGTTTCGGTATATGATCAAGGGGCTAAAGCCGGTGTGGATATTACTGGTATTTATCTGTATTGTAAATGTGTTCTTCGGAAAAGGAGAAGTGCTGTATTTTCAGTGGAAGTTTATTCACATCTACCGGGAAGGAATCATGCAGGCGGTTGTCCGTGTCGTGCGGTTAATGGAGCTGATTTTGGGTTCGTCGCTTATGACATACACAACAACTCCAACCGAGCTGACGGACGGCTTGGAGAAAGCATTTCATCCGCTTACGAAGATTCATGTGCCAGTGCATGAGATTGCGCTCATGATGTCGATTACGCTTCGCTTCATTCCGATTCTGATCGAAGAGTTAGACCGGATCATGAAGGCACAGACGGCACGAGGCGTGGATTTCGAGGCAGGAAATGTATTCCAGAAGTTGAAACGTACCGGACGGATTCTGATGCCGCTTTTTGCGTCCGCAGTTGGACGGGCAGGTGATTTGGCACTCGCGATGGAAGCACGCTGTTATCAGGCAGGCAGGCCGAGAACGAAGATGCACCCACTTCGATATGCACGTGCGGATGGCGTTGTGTATGCGCTGGCAATCGTGTATCTGGCGGGGATGATCGTGTTGAAAGTGATGGTAGGATAATTCAAATACAATAAGATAGTTTTGGCAAAAGCAGGTTTGAAAAATAACCTGCTTTTTTATCCCAACCCTATTGACAAATAAAATAACACTGTTATAATAACGATGTTATTAAAAATAAAACAATATAAATAACGACAATAAACGGACGAAGAGAAGGAGCAACTCATGCGACGTGAGACAGTCGGTGTGACGGAATCCCTGCTTCAGGCAGCGAAGGAAGAATTCCTTACCTATGGATTCCACGATGCCAGTATGCGGCGGATATCGGCGGCATGCGGAGTCAGTACCAATTCCATATATACCCGGTTCGGTGATAAAAGCGGACTTTTTACCGCGCTTGTGCAGGAAGCGGCGGATGGTCTGATGGAGATGTATATGCAGAGCATACAGAAGGCGGCCGAGTGCCCGGATATGAATCAGGTCATGCAGGAAGGCAACGAGGGAACCAATCAGGTATTAGCGTATATTTATCAGTATAAAGAAGAATTTCAGCTTCTGTTCTGCCATTCGGAGGGAACAGAATATGAAGATTATTTTGACAAACTCGCGGCAATCGAGGAGAGGTATTACAGTATATTTGCAAAGCAGTATGCAAAGAAACAGGCGGCAGTCGATGATTTTTTCATCCATGTATTCTGCAGAACCGGCTGGCAGTATATCTACGAGGTGCTGACACACGACAAGCCATACGATGAGGCAGCAGCCTTTATGAAGAATGTACAAATCTTCAATTTCGCAGGCTGGAAAGCAGTTTTTGGATTGTAAATAAAATGAAGCACGCGGATGCGTGCGCAGGTCATCAATCCTACGGATTGGTGACATATGATAACAGGCAGTGCATAGCGATGTGCACTGCCAAAAAAATAAAATACAAGTTAGTGAAAACTAACTTAAAATAAACGTTCAAGGAGGTTTTGTCATGAAGGCAAAAAAGCAAAGTGCATTGTCAAGACTTATGAAAATTGCCGGAACGCATAAGTATTTTTTTTATGCATCCTGCGTCTTGGCAGCAATCAGTGCCTGGGTTGCGCTGATTCCGTTTTATGATGTGTGGCGCATCATAAAGGAGGTCTTAGAAGTAAGACCAGATTATTCCAAAGCAACGCACATCACATCCTATGGATGGCAGGCGGTCGGATTCGCCCTGTTTGCAATGGTGCTTTATATCGGAGCTTTGATGTGCTCCCATAAGGCAGCATTCCGCGTGCAGACAAATATGCGTACCGCGATGATGAATCACATCATGAAGCTTCCGCTTGGTTACGTGGAGGCAGAAGGAACCGGAAAGATCCGGAAGATCGTTATGGATTCCTCCGCGGCGACAGAGATATTTCTGGCGCACAACCTGCCGGATAAGGTCGTATCAAGAGCAACGCCGATCGGTCTGCTCGTACTGATGGCAAGCTTTGACTGGCGCCTTGGTCTGATCAGCCTGATTCCTGCTGTATTCGCATTTCTTATCATGGGTACGATGATGATGGGACCGAAGATGGCGGAGGATATGAAGCAGTATCAGAACTCGTTAGAGACGATGTCCTCCGAGGCGGTGGAGTATGTGCGAGGCGTTCCTGTTTTAAAGACATTTGGCCAGACGATATTCTCATTCAAGCGGTTTAAGGCAGCTATCGATGAATATGAGAAATGGACGATTGACTATACGAAATCCATGATGATTCCGATGATCGGATTTACAGTATTTTGTAATGGTATTTTCGCTGCGTTGATCGTAGCCGCGTATACATTAGGAGGAAATGCAGTTACAGACAAATTCGTATTGAACCTGATCTTCTACATATTGGTGACTTCGGTACTTACTACGACGCTGATGAAGGTTGCGTATGCAGGCGAATCACAGATGCTTGTCGAGGATGCATTGAACCGGATGGACGAGGTATTAAATGCCAAGGAACTCCCGGAGGCAGCAAATAAGCAGACACCGAAGGATGCGTCAATCGCGTTGAAGGATGTGACATTTGCTTACGATGCGGCGAAGGCAAATGCCATCGACGGCATCACGCTTTCTGTTAAGGCGGGTTCCCACATTGCATTTGTTGGTCCTTCCGGTGGTGGTAAGACGACACTGGCATCGCTTATTGCAAGATTCTGGGATGTCAAGAGTGGAAGCATCGAGATCGGCGGTGTGGATGTGAAGAACATTGACAGTAAGGAATTGATGAACCAGGTGTCGTATGTATTCCAGGATAGTAAGCTGCTGAAGACCTCGATTCTGGAAAATGTCCGTATGGGAAGACCGGATGCAACGGACGCCGAGGTAATGGACGCGTTGGAGAAGGCACAGTGCAGCGATATCATCGAGAAGCTTCCGGAGGGTGTAAACACGGTGATTGGTTCAAAGGGAACATACGTATCCGGTGGTGAGATGCAGCGTCTGTCGATCGCGCGTGCATTTCTTAAGAATGCACCGATCCTAATCTTAGATGAGGCGACCGCATTTGCAGATCCGGACAATGAGAGACAGGTACAGCGTGCATTTGAGAATCTGTCCAAGGATAAGACGGTGATTATGATTGCACATCGTCTGTCAACTGTAACGAATGCAGACCAGATCTATGTATTGAAGGACGGAAAGATTGCAGAGTCCGGTACACATGATGCGCTGGTGGCAAAGAATGGTATCTATACGCACATGTGGAATGAATATAATAAGGCTGTGAACTGGCAGGTAGGAAAGGAAGGTGCATCCGCATGATCGAGAAATTGAAACATAAATACGCACTGTCCGAAAACGGTGCAAAGAATATGATAAAAGCATTTGTGGCAGTCACAATTGCGAACCTTGTGCTGATGCTGCCGGTTGGTCTTCTGTATCAGCTCACTTCGTATCTGCTCGATGGAAAGGTGCCAAAGGATAAGCTTGGATTCTTCATCGGTGGAATCGTTGTAGTATTTTTACTTGTAGCAGTTACAACTTATTTCCAATATAACGCAACCTTCTTTTCAACTTATGTCGAAAGTGGTGTTCGTAGACGTGCGCTTGCCGAGAAACTCCGCCGCCTGCCGCTTTCCTTCTTCGGTAAGAAGGATCTGTCCGATCTGACGAACACGATCATGTCAGATTGTGCATTGCTCGAGACAGGAAGCTCCCATTGGATTCCGGAGCTGATCGGTTCGATGATCTCTACAACGATCATTGTGATCGGTCTGTTGTTCTTCAACTGGAAGATGGCGCTTGCCGCTGTGTGGGTGATGCCAATTGCATTTATCATTGTACTGACTTCGAGAAAGGGCTTGAAGTCTGTACAGAAGAAGACGATGACATACAAGCTTTCCTGTCTCGATGGAATTCAGGAGGGATTGGAGACGATCCGTGACCTGCGTTCCAACAACATGACAGAGACGTACATGGAAGGACTTGATAAGAAGATCAAAGCCGTAGAGAAAAATGCAATTGTGCTGGAATTTAAGAATGCAGCTTATGTATGTTCGGCACAAATGATACTGAAGCTTGGTATCGGTACGGTTGCGCTGGTCGGAAGTATCCTGCTTGTAAAAGGCGAGATTAATGTACTGACCTTGTTCGTGTTCCTGCTTGTTGTAACAAGAATGTATGAGCCATTGCAGATTGCATTGCAGAACCTGTCAGCCTTGATCAGTCTCGAGCCAAGCTGTGAGCGTATGGATGAGATTTTGTCACATGAAGAGCAGACCGGTGCAGAGACACTGACGAACAAGGGTTATGATATCGTATTTGACCACGTGGCATTTGCTTATGACAGTGGCGAACAGGTGCTCTCCGATGTCAGTTTTACGGCAAAGCAGGGGCAGGTAACAGCCTTGATCGGACCATCTGGTGGCGGTAAGACAACGGTATCGAGACTGGCAGCAAGATTCTGGGATGTCCGGAAAGGTACTGTCACAGTCGGCGGCATGGATGTATCGAAGATCGAGCCGGAGATATTACTTTCCCTGTATTCCATCGTGTTCCAGGATGTGACACTCTTTAACAACACGGTTATGGAGAACATCCGGATCGGTCGTAAGGAGGCAACGGACGAAGAAGTCATGGCGGCAGCCAGGCTTGCAAACTGTACGGATTTTATCGAGAAATTACCGGATAAATGGAATACCATGATCGGGGAAAATGGTTCCGAATTATCCGGTGGTGAGCGTCAGAGAATCTCCATCGCACGTGCATTCTTAAAGGATGCACCAATCATCCTGATGGATGAGGCAACGGCTTCACTGGATGTGGATAATGAGTCTGTGATTCAGGAGTCTATCTCCAAGCTGATCCGGAACAAAACCGTTTTGATCATCGCACATCGTATGCGTACGGTCGATGGAGTAAATCGGATCATCGTATTAAAGGATGGCGTGGTAGCCGAACAGGGAACACCGGACGTCTTGAAGGAGAAGAACGGCCTCTATAAGCATATGGTTGATGTGCAGTTAGAGAGCGAACAGTGGAAATATAATAATTAATTGAGTGCTTTGAGAAAGAATCTTCCGGGTAGCGATATCCGGGAGATTTTTTGATGCAAGGGATCTGATTGGATCATGCCTGGTTTACCAAAATTCAAATAGCAAAACCAGATGAAAAATGGTAAGATAAAAATATGTTTTATTTCGTGAGAAGAAATCGTATTTTGGGAGGAAAAGAAATATGCAGAATACTTTACAAAAGGCAAATGAATATGTACAGATGCACAGAGTCAAAACAGATGAACTTCCGGCATTTCATGTAGCGCCGGTCTGTGGTTGGATGAATGATCCGAATGGATTTTCCATGTATCAGGGAAAGGTGCATTTATTCTATCAGCATCATCCTTACAGTACAGAGTGGGGACCGATGCACTGGGGTCATTGTGTGAGTGAAGATTTTATAAAGTGGGATTGCCTGCCGGATGCACTGGCACCGGAGGATGTGTTTGACCATGCCGGATGTTTTTCCGGAACCGGGATGGAGTCAGACGCGGGGCATGTGCTTTATTATACAGGAGTAACGGAAAAAGAAATTGACGGCAAGAAGTTTTCTTATCAGGATCAATGCGTTGCAATCGGCGATGGAAAAAACTATACAAAGCTAAGATCCAATCCGGTCGTAACCGGAGCGATGCTTCCGGAAGGCTTCAGTAAAGCGGATTTTCGAGATCCGAAAGTCTGGAAAGAGGGCGACATCTATTACATGATCGCAGGCAATCGGACAGAACAGAATGTGCCGCAGATCGTACTCTTTTCTTCTGAAAATGGATTGGATTGGAAATACGAATCCGTGTTTGCAAGCAATGCAGATGCACAGCTTGGAATTATGTGGGAATGTCCGGATTTCTTTCATATGGATGGACAGGATGTGCTGGTATTTTCGCCGACGGATATGTGCGCGTCCGGCGAGTTTCATAACGGTCATAATACCGTGTATGTGCTTGGTAAATTTGATAAAGAAAATGGCTGTTTTTGTTTTGACGGGGCAAGTGCACATACGCTGGATGATGGGCTTGATTATTATGCGGCGCAGACGATGGAGACGCCGGATGGAAGACGGATTTTGATTGGCTGGATGCAGTCATGGCATTCCAACATCCGGCCAGACGCTATGGGATGGGCAGGCATGATGACAATCCCACGCGAATTAGAAATCACAGACGGACGGCTTGTACAAAGACCGGTAAGGGAGATAGAAACGTACCGTCAAAAGCCGGTTTGTTATGAGAACAAAGAAGTGAATGGAAGTTGCGAATTACCAGGGGTTTCCGGACGTATGCTGGATATGACGGTAGAGGTTACAGGCGGAGATTATCGCGCATTTACGATTGCATTTGCAAAAAATGAAGAGCATTATACAAGTCTGGAATATCGCAGGGAAAAGCAGACACTGGAGATTGACCGGACATATTCCGGGATGACACGGGATACGATTGCAAGCCGGAAGATCAAACTGAAAACGCCGAAGGAACGCCTGAAACTGCGGTTTATCATGGACAAATATTCGGCAGAAATCTTTGTGAATGATGGAGAACAGGTAATCAGTACAACATTTTATACCCCGCTCACAGCAGACGAAATCCGTTTTGAAAGTGATGGCGTGGCGGTTATAAATGTTCAGAAATATGATGTGGTTGTGGAATAATTGAGAGGGAAAGCAGATGAGGGATATTGCTACAAAAAAGGAATTTAATGTCTGGGAAAAGGATGTGCAGATTGCGTATATCAAGGAGATGCTTGGGCGGGAGAATATCTACAAGAATGAAAAGAAAGGAGAACATGGTATTCTTTTTTGGGGTAAGGTACACAGTTTTTTATTTAAAGATAAGTTAGGGAAGACAGGGGAGACATATACAGCATTGAGAGTTGAGCCGTATAATTTGTGGCAGAAAAACGTTCTCTCAAATCCTCTATTGCGATATATGCGTGGAATCTCGATTATCAATGATTCAGAGATTCTATTGGAAGACTCTAAGATTTATATATTTGAAATTATATTGGAAGAGGTTGAGCCATGGTCGAAAAGGTGGCCGATTGCTTGCAGGTATTATGATGATGTACGGATTATAGATACATGGAAAGACAAGTGTAAGACACTGCGGACTGATTGCCGAAAACTAGAAAAAATGTATGATAGATGTAATGACAAAGTAAAGAAAAAAAAGGAAGAGCTTAGGATTATGGAGAAGGAATACGAGAGAAAACCAAAGGAATTGGAGAAAGAATACGGTGTAAAGCAAAAGGAGCTGGAGAAAGAATACGAGAGGAAACAAAAAGAATTACAGAAAGAATACGAGAAGAAGCAAAAAGAATTAGAAAAAGAATGCGAGAAGAATAAAAAGACGGTTGAGAAAGAATACGATAAATGGAAAAAGAACTTTGATAAGAAATATAAGGCACCAATACAGGAATTATGTGCGGTGGCAGAAAAATATGGTCTGCCAATGGAGGATATCATTAAGAGAACAGAACAAAATGAAATAGCGGAAGCGGTTCCTGTGATGGACGCAGTTTCACTTACAGATTATGTCTGGAGCTATTTATGGGAGAAGAAAAACTTATGGTATGACCGCTCCGTAATAACGCGGTTTCTTGATAGCCTGCATACGGAACAGCTTACAATCTTGTGGGGAGAACCCGGCTCCGGAAAGACATCACTTCCACAGGCGGTTGCGGAGGCAATCGGAGCGGAATGCAGACCGGTTGCGGTTCAACCTAGCTGGTCGGATAACCATGATCTGTTAGGATATTATAATGCACTTGAGGATCGGTATATTTCGACACCATTTCTGGAAAGTCTGGTTGAGGCAAATCAGCATTCGGACAAGTTGTACCTTGTTATCTTAGATGAGATGAATCTTGCGCATGTGGAATATTATTTCTCAGAGGTGCTGAGTGCGATGACGCGGGATGACCGGACATTGACGCTGTATGGACAGACGCAGAATGTGAATCTGATGCGATTATTAGAACTCGACAAACAGGGAATTACAGAGGAAAACTGTAAAGAGGCGAAGGATATTTGTATGAAACAGTTGTATCCGGGCAAGTTCCGCATTCCGGATAATGTGCGTTTTATCGGAACGATCAATATGGATGAGACAACTAAGAATTTAAGTCCGAAGGTGGTAGATCGAAGTTATCCAATCCGTGTCGGAGTGTTGCAAAGTCAGGAAAAAGAAAAATTGCAGGCTATAGTAGATGATCTTCCGGCGTATGAGAGATGTATCATCTCTGCAGATAGTTTCTTACCGAAAGAGATGGATTCTTTGAATGGTGAAATGACAGAGAAATTCGAGAAAAAAATGGAAGAAATTCAGAGAAATGCAGACCTGTTTCGGAAGATCAGTGGCGTATCAAATCGGTTTTACCATTATATCAATCAGATTCTTCTATGGAATCAGGATGTGGATGCTGACTGGCTGATCTACGACAAGATTTTATCGGAGGTCCGGATTGACGAGAGTAACCTGGAAGAGGCGGAGCAGGTGGCAGAGGCTCTGAAGCAGAACGATTATCCGTTTACCCAGAAGAAATTGAACGAGATGATTGCAGATGTAAATGGTGAGCAGGCAATTGGGGAAAGTTATTATTGGAGATAAAGCATGATAGAGATAAAACTAGGAACTGCACAATATGATTTCAGTGCGATGGATGAAAACGGTATAGCCCCGATTCGAAATGTGTGGGCTTCTGGCTTTAATGCGCAGCAGGAAAGTCGATTACAAGAGCTGGGCGTACAGCTTGGACCATTTCAGCCGGGTGGGGAGACAAAAGTTGTTTTGTATTCCCATCTGCGTGCGAAGGTGCGTGATAGTGGGGATTCGGAATGGTTTTATCAAAATGCCGATCTGCTGATACGTGTAAGTGATGATGACCGGAAGCGTGTGTCCGGTGTGACACTTGGCGAGGAAACGGCGTATCAGAAGTTTGTTGGAAAAAAAGCAGATGGCTATGTGCCGCCAAGGCATTGGAAAGCTGTGCAGGGAAAGTATCAGGATGCAGAGAGTAGCCATTATACAGTCGCTGGAACGGAGAAGGTCTATGTTCATTATACAGACGGAACGAAGGACGTGATCTCTGTTACCAGTAAACCGTCGATTGAGGCACAGGATTATCAGGAGATGATCAATGATCTGTATGCAATATCAAGTGAATTGCTGATGGATACCAATGCACACACCAAGGTTTCTATCGGAAATGCCCAGCACAATCAGCTTCAGAATATGCAAAAGCTTGTATCACGGATTGAGAACGCCTGGATACGGCTGCGTGGAAATATGGAGCAGGAGCTGACACCAGAATATGTGAAGATGCCGGTCGATCGGATTAAGAATATGACGATCAAGAGTCTGCTCGAATACCGGTTTACCGGGAATCCGAATGTACATGCCGTCAAGTATAAGGAGACACGGAATATCTACGAAAACCGGATGATCCTGCAGTTTTTTAACCGGATGGAGGCATATTTGAAACGGCAGAAAGCAAGTGCGTTGCAGAGTATTACGCATGAGGAATCCGGTTATCTGGATGATTTTCAGGAGGCGGGTAGTGACAGAGATAGAGAGAAGCTGAAGAAAATCAGAGAACGCTTGCAGTTGTGGCATTTTGATACGGTAAAGAATGAGATTCTAACAAATACTGTTGATCACGCTGAACGGTATCAGATACAACAGGGGGACACCGAAGTTGTTGAAAAAGACAATTTCTTGCTGCCTCTTGAGAATTGGATTCCTCTTGCGAGACCGGAATGGGATGTCGGTCAGAAGAGGCCGAAAGATGTAACTGCTGAAAATGGTATAGACTTAGACTGGCAATATATAAATCTGTATCCTATGTCTTTCAATAAGGATGATGACAGAGTGCAGAGAGGTGTATATGGAGCGATGTCAAGGAAGCGGGACGAGTTCGGGACTACATGGATTCGTGTGGGTATGAAGAACTATAAACTGATCCGTTTTTTATACTATGTAGCCTCCGAGGCGCAACGGTATGCGGCGAACAGAAACCTGTGTAAAGGCAATGACTGTGTGTGCTTCGATATAAATGGAAGTGTGGAGCTGGTAGATACTGTTCGATATGAGTATAGGAATAATACACATGATCTGCTTATATATATTTCCAAAATAAACACAGTTACAGTCAGGGAGAAGGGGGTAAATGATACGATGACATTTACCTATTCAGAGAAGAAAGATTATCTTGAATACGGATCGGCGGTTACCAAGATGTTGCTTCGGGATTTTGTAAAGTGTGCGGGTGGTCTGAACGCTATCTCCATCGGACAATTGGTGCATGTCATAGATGAAAGTGGGAAGAAACAGTGGCAGCAGGAACATGCGGAAGAATTTGTGAAACAGCAGAGCCAGAAGTGGGATGCACTTATTAAAAGGATGGAGAAGCTTGGAGATTCGAAAGAGCTTTCTCATATCCCTTTAAGCAGGGAAAACCTGCGGTGTACAAATATATTTGCTTCGAATTCGAAATATCATGCTATGTATCAGTTGATGAGACAGGCAAGTGAATTTGCTCAGGAGATTTATTATGACGAGACGGATGATATTCCAATTCTCAAATTAGAGCAGTTGTATGAGCGTTGGTGTCTCGTGAAGCTGTTGCATATATTTGTGTCGGATTATGGGTTTGAGTTTTTGGATGAAACAGGAAAAGGAAATAGAAATTCTTCCAAAAAACAATTGTATAAGTATATTAGCCAACTGTTAAAAAATGGTACTTTCAAGGACTCTGTATTTCGACTGAAAGGACGGTTGTATGATGTATCCAGAAAAATGGAAGATGATGAGATGCAGGTGGATATTTACTATAATCATGAATTTATTCTTGGGGATACCGTTGATTGGCAGCCGGATATACTTCCGGAAGGTGGCAGACCGAAGCAGAAGCTGATTCCGGATTTTTATGTGCAGATGACTTATGGTGGACAGACGAAGCATTTCTGCCTGGACGCAAAGTACCGTACGCGAAATAACTTAACCGGAGAGAATGGAAGCAGACGCTGGTATTCTGATCTTATGACGGTTGCTTTACAGAAATATATAGTGGAATTGTCGCAGGTACAGCCGATCGATGGATCATTTATTCTTCATAGCAATGCGTATAGTTGTGTTGGGAAATGGGTATATCAGGATCGTAATCCGCATGCTTATTGCGGGCAGAGGCTGGAGTCCCTGTGGGCGGAGTACAATAAGTATCTTGCAGTGCCATCAGATGCCAGAGATATGCTGATTTCGGAGCAGGCGCGCAGATTTTTTACGGAAAATGCACAGGGAGATTTCTATGAGGAGGAAGATGGGCCTGTTGTTGATACACGTCAATATATCAATGATAACCGGATTGGCTCATATTATCTTCTTCCGGGGAAGGATATTTATCTGCGTGTGTGGATCACTATGATCATGGAACATTATTTTGGAGTCTATGATGCTATGTGCTGGGATTGTGGACATAGAGTAAAAATAGGGAATATCGCTTATAAGAACACTGAGCATTATGTGGTGAGTTGTCCGGATTGTGGTACGGTATGGGTGCGAAATTTCTGCACTCATGATGGGAGACCAATCGGTAAACATATCATCAATTATTATGGAATGGCAGGTAATAAGTGGAATCGAGTATGTCCGAAGTGTCATGGTGGATGGAAAGAAAAATAGGAAATGAAAAGACAGAAACCGGGAAAAGGAGTTATATATGCGTTATTACATTGCGGATTTACATTTTTGTCATGATAAATTGAATGACCGTATGGATTGCCGTGGCTTTGAGAGCGGTGAGGCTATGAATGAATATATGATTGCACAGTGGAATTCGCGCGTGCGGAAACAGGATGAGGTTGTGATATTGGGTGATTTTTGCATGTCAAAAAAAGTCGATGTAGCAAATGCCATTCTGGAGCGTTTGCATGGGAAAAAGTGTTTGATCATTGGCAATCACGATCATTTTATTTCAAAGCCTGGGTTTGATGGATCCCATTTTGAATGGATTACACATTACAGGGAACTCAATGATAATAACCGTAAGATCATTTTGTGTCATTACCCGGTTATGTGTTACAACGGACAGTACCGCCGGAATGCAAAGGGCGAGCCGAAGACATATATGTTGTATGGGCATGTGCATAATACATATGACGAATATCTGCTCAATGAGTTCCAGAATCAGACACGAGCCTGCAGACGTTCGGTGCTTAGTAAGGACGGGCAGGAAGAGGAACTCACAATTCCGTGTCAGATGATCAACTGTTTCTGCATGTTTTCTGATTATGTCCCGCTCACGCTCGATGAATGGATCGAAGTGGACCGGAAGCGGCGGGCAAGCATGAAGCGGGAAGACTTTTGTTAAGATTTCTTTCCGGAAGCGGACTCCGGCCGGCTGTAACGGAAGTCGCAGTAGGCTGCACCTTCGGCAATCGTCTGTGTCCGGACTAAGCGCATGTGCATCATGTCGGCAAGCACATAGTCCATGCGGCAGAGATATTTGGCAAGTTCGAAACAGCCTTCATCCCGGCACAGGCTGCAGACACCGCATGTATGATAATCGTAGCCAAGCTCAAAATCATCATTCGCACCGCCCTCTAAGATGTCAACGACCCAGTCATTTTCGTATTTCCGTTTATGGGAATCGGCAGACCATTTTTTCCGGGCTGGAAGCTTCTTCGCATCGAGATAGCTGTCTGCATTTCCCACGACCTTGTGGAACAATTGATTGGCGGAGAGCCCGTCCTTATACAGGGCATAGCATTCCTCCGGAGATAAGGTTGTGTTCCGGTTTAATGCGATGAAATATGCGCCCATGCAGTAGGAACTCATCAGCCGGGATTTGCCGATATCCTTAGCGCGCGTCAGGATGGCACGGTATTCCTGTTTGATCGCCTTGCTGTCAATCTGCAAATGCTGTCTTTTTGCCTGCTTCATGCATGAACTGTGATAAAAATATCCAAATAATTTCTGTGAGAATCCGTACTTCAACTAAATCATCCTTTCTTGGCAAAATCTATCTCAATAACTTGGCACATCTTGGATTTGTAATCCAAGTGTCGCTTCGATGCCGTGCATCAGCACATCCATCGCCTCTAAAAATGCCTGCTTCATCTCCACGGTGAAGCCATCCTTGCAGGTATCATCGGCGATCATCTCACAGATCATCGAGAACTCAGCCAACGACAGCATGTAACATGTTTTCTCGGATAGCTGATTCTTTGCAAGTCCACGCACATATAATTCATGATAAAAGCGCGTTGCAAATTCGTTGCATCGCGCGATATAAACTTTGCGGAAGTTCCGGATATAGGTGCCGGAATCGTTCTTTAACAGCATGTGGAAGAGCTGTATATCATCTTCTAACAGCTCGAAAGTCCGGATGGATATGCGGGAATAAAATACCTGCATAAGCTGCTCATCGGACATCGCCGAAAAGTCAATATCCAGCATGGACTCACTCAGTGCCATCAACTTATTTCCGCTTTCTGCGAATATCTCACCGAACATTTCTTCTTTCCCTGAAAAATGCTTGTATATCGCACCGGGCGTAATACCTGCCCGCGCAGCAATCTTTCGCATGGATGCTTCCTGATAGCCGCATTCTAAGAAGATCTCTTTCGCACTTTGTAAAATTGTCGCTCTGGTCGCTTTTGTGCTCTCTCGCATAATTGTACTCCTTTTGGTAAACACTGTTTACTTTATAGCACAGGAGGCAGGGAAATGCAAGGGGGAACTTGAAGAAGCTCTCGAAGATATCCAGCCAATCTATAATATTGTGAAGAAATATGCGCCCGTATATGATGTGGATGCAATTACTGCAGAAGTGCTGGAAGTGCGTGCAAACAAAGAAAAATAAAAAGGCTTAAAATCAATATATGAGGAAAAGGTCAACTGATATGATGTCGGTTGACCTTTTTGTTGCTATAATCAAAAATTTTATTTTTATCATCCGTACAATTATGATAGAATTAAGCGTAAGTGAATTGTAACAGAAAAGACGAATGAGGGAGGATATAAAAATGGCAGAAGGAAAAGATTTATTGCAGGTACTATGGAGTGGGGCAGATGTACTGCGTGGAAAGATGGACGCCAATGAGTACAAGACATACTTGCTTGGATTGGTTTTCTATAAATACTTATCAGATTCGTATCTATCAAAAGTGTATGATCTGCTGAATGATGCAAAGCCGGATAGTCTGGAAGAGGCACAGACAGCTTACGAAGAAATTATGGAGAGTGAAGATGCAGAGGAGCTGCTGGAGGAATTGAAAGAATCTTTGCATTATACATTAGATCCGGACATGACTTATGTCAGCATCTTAAAGGATGCGAAAAACAACGCATTCAATCGAGAGAAATTGCAGGCAGCATTTAATCGGATTGAAGAGTCTGATGAATTGTTTCATGGACTTTTTGCGGATGTAGATTTGTATTCAAATCGATTGGGAACCGGAGATCAGAAGCAGAGTGCAACGATCGCAGAAGTAATTAAGGTGTTGGACGATGCAGATCTGATTCATACCGAGGGCGATGTACTGGGAAATGCATATGAATATCTGATCGGTCAGTTTGCTTCGGAAACGGGAAAGAAAGCAGGAGAATTCTATACACCACATGGACCGGCACAGATCTTATGTCGGATCGCGATGAACGGACAGGAAAATAAAAAAGGATTGCAGGTATATGATCCGTGTATGGGTTCCGGTTCGTTGATGCTTAGCTGTAGAAATTATTCCACAGAGCCAGACTTTATCAAATATTACGGACAGGAACTGATGCCATCCACTTACAACCTTGCTCGTATGAATATGTTTCTGCATGGCGTACTGCCGGAGAATCAGCATCTGCGAAATGGAGATACCTTGGATGCAGACTGGCCAACCGATGAAGAAACCGAGTTTGATGCAGTTACGATGAATCCGCCGTATTCTGCAAATTGGTCGGCGGCAGAGGGATTCAAACAGGATGAGCGATTTATGGATTATGGTGGAAAGCTGGCACCGAAATCAAAGGCGGATTATGCATTTTTGTTACATGGTTTCTATCATCTGAAACAGACAGGAACTATGGCAATTGTGTTGCCGCATGGTGTGTTGTTCCGTGGAGCAGCGGAGGGGAGCATAAGGAAGACCTTGCTGGAAAATGGTTCGATCTATGCCGTGATTGGTCTGCCATCGAATATGTTCTACAACACGTCGATTCCTACCTGTATTATCGTGTTGAAGAAGCATAGGGAAGGACGTGATGTGTTATTTATCGATGCATCTAAATTGTTCGAAAAAGAGAAAAAGCAAAATGTGATGAAAGAGGAACATATCGATTATGTTCTGGAATTATATAATAATCGTAAGACGGTAGAGAAAGAAGCATATCTTGCGTCTTATGATGACATCGTGGCAAATGATTTCAATTTGAATATCCCAAGATATGTGGATACAACGGAAGAAGAGGAAGAAATCGACTTAAAGGCATTGACACAGAGTATGTGTGAGACAGACAAGCAGATTAAAGAGGAAAATGCAGCGTTAGTCGAAATGATGAAAGAACTGATCTTCCAGGATGATGCGACGAAAGAGGCTGTCGAGGCGTTTATTCGTGTGCTTGAGGAGGTGTAAAATATGAATACACCGAAGATTCGATTTAAGGGATTCACAGACGCTTGGGAACAGCGTAAGTTTTCAGATTTATATGTTAAAGTATCGGAAAAAAATGATTTGAGTTTTGGAGCAGATAAAATTATTTCTGTGGCAAATATGTATTTCAAACAAGATATAAAAGAATCCGGCGATGACTACATGAGAACCTATAATGTTATGCGATTGGGTGATATTGCATTTGAAGGAAATAAAAGTAAAAATTATGCTCACGGAAGATTTGTTGAGAATACCATTGGAGATGGCATAGTCTCCCATGTTTTTGACGTCTTTAGACCAATTGTTGATTATGATTTGAGTTATTGGAAGTATTTCATCAACAACGAAGGAATTATGGGTAGAATTATGGCTCGTTGTACAAAATCATCTACAATGATGACTAATCTTGTTGCTAATGATTTTTTAAAAGAATTTGTCTTGGTTCCAGCATTAGCAGAACAAAAGGAAATAGGAGAGTATTTTAGGAACCTTGACAAGCTTATCACTCTTCATCAGCGTAAGTGTGACGAAACAAAACAACTCAAAAAATTTATGTTGCAAAAAATGTTTCCGAAAAATGGTGAGAAAAATCCAGAAATTCGATTTGAAGGATTTACGGACGATTGGGAACAGCGTAAGTTTTCAGATTTATATGTTAAAGTATCGGAAAAAAATGATTTGAGTTTTGGAGCAGATAAAATTATTTCTGTGGCAAATATGTATTTCAAACAAGATATAAAAGAATCCGGCGATGACTACATGAGAACCTATAATGTTATGCGATTGGGTGATATTGCATTTGAAGGAAATAAAAGTAAAAATTATGCTCACGGAAGATTTGTTGAGAATACCATTGGAGATGGCATAGTCTCCCATGTTTTTGACGTCTTTAGACCAATTGTTGATTATGATTTGAGTTATTGGAAGTATTTCATCAACAACGAAGGAATTATGGGTAGAATTATGGCTCGTTGTACAAAATCATCTACAATGATGACTAATCTTGTTGCTAATGATTTTTTAAAAGAATTTGTCTTGGTTCCAGCATTAGCAGAACAAAAGGAAATAGGAGAGTATTTTAGGAACCTTGACAAGCTTATCACTCTTCATCAACGTAAGTGTGAAAAACTAAAAGAACTGAAGAAATTCATGTTGCAGAATATGTTTGTTTAATATGCAAACGCTGGTTTTTAGAAGCGATTCCTTGCAAATTTGTAATGTATATACATTTTTTCTTTAGATAGTATAATTAAAGCAGAAATGTAAAAGGATTGAGCGGTTCATGGAGGGATTTCGGAATGGGTAAAATTATTTTATATCATGGAACACAAAATAAAATAGTGACGCCTGTCTTTGGTGGTGGAAATGATAAACATGATTATGGTCGTGGATTTTATCTGACGGAAGTATTGAATCTAGCCAAGGAGTGGGCGGTTTGTGTACCGAATAGCGAAAATGGATGGGTACATAAATATGAATTAGATTGTACTGGATTGAAGATTCTCGATTTTCAAGAAAAAGATGTATTGAACTGGTTAGCGGAGCTTATGAAGCATCGGGATGCGGCAGATTCAAAAAGATATAGAATGTTAGCGGCGAAGTTCATTGATAAATACGGAATTGATACAAGTGACTATGATGTGATAAAGGGGTGGAGAGCCGACGCATCGTACTTTTATATTGCAAAAGAATTTGTGCGCGACAACATAGATATGGATATATTGGAGGAACTGTTATCATTGGGCGGTTTAGGAATCCAGTATTGTATCAAATCAGAACGGGCATATGCACAATTGCATGAAATCGAGGAAGATATGATCTCAGTTCCATATAGTGAATTTAATGAACAATACAATCAACGGGATATAGAAGCCAGAGATAATATGAGAAAACTGGTTGATTCAGAAGCAAATAAGGTAACGAAGGTATTTAGTACATTATTGTAGAGGTGATAGGGTATGGGAGCATACGCAGAAGCATATTTAAGTGATGTAGTTGAGAATCAGGGAAAGTTATTCGATTATGTTGCGGAAACATTCCCGGATAAGGACACAGAGGATTTTATCAATTTCTATATGCAGAGTAACACACGGAAAAGCATCGATGAATCACAGGCATATGTGAACACGATGGATGCAAAAACTTTGTGGGAGTATTTCTGCAAAACCGAAGAATATGCATTGAAAGATGGAAAAGCACTTGCTGGATTCCTTCCGGATTGGGTAGGTGAATTTTATGCATATTATCAGTGGTTTTATAATATTCCAAGCCGGGAGGTTGTGAAGAAAATCCCGCTTAGTTTCTTGAAGAAAGCATATCCGGGATTGCATGATTTAGAACTGGATTTAGCGGTACAAAAGGTGGGTGAACCAGGGTGAGAGTAATAACATTTCACAATCCAGACGAAGAAAATGGATGTTTCAGTAATTGGTATCTGTCTGATTTTACAATTGGTGATGTGAAATATACTTCGTTGGAACAATATATGATGCATCAAAAAGCTTTACGGTTTCACGATGAAAATATTGCGGCACAGATACTTGCAACGGATGATGTAGCTTATATCAAAGAGCTAGGACGTAAGGTATCTGGCTTTGATAATCATGTCTGGAATGGTATGAGACAGATTATCGTCTATGAAGGGTTAGTGGCGAAATTCACGCAGAACTCAGAGTTAAAAAGAGTGTTACTTGATACAGGCAATGCAGTTCTTGCAGAGGCAGCAGTAAATGATAAGATTTGGGGCATCGGATTGTCTATGAGTGATCCCAAAAGAGTAGATCCAAGCGAATGGAAAGGACAAAATCTGATGGGATATGCATTGATGCTGGTAAGAGAGAAATTAAGATAACATAAACAATGAATAGTAACATTATAAATGTTATTTTGATAAAAAAATGTTATCAAAAAAGGGACTTTTGTGAAAGATGCGACAAATATATCGTCTGATATGAAAAATTTACTTACGCTTGGGAACAGCGTAAGTTTTCAGATTTATATGTTAAAGTATCGGAAAAAAATGATTTGAGTTTTGGAGCAGATAAAATTATTTCTGTGGCAAATATGTATTTCAAACAAGATATAAAAGAATCCGGCGATGACTACATGAGAACCTATAATGTTATGCGATTGGGTGATATTGCATTTGAAGGAAATAAAAGTAAAAATTATGCTCACGGAAGATTTGTTGAGAATACCATTGGAGATGGCATAGTCTCCCATGTTTTTGACGTCTTTAGACCAATTGTTGATTATGATTTGAGTTATTGGAAGTATTTCATCAACAACGAAGGAATTATGGGTAGAATTATGGCTCGTTGTACAAAATCATCTACAATGATGACTAATCTTGTTGCTAATGATTTTTTAAAAGAATTTGTCTTGGTTCCAGCATTAGCAGAACAAAAGGAAATAGGAGAGTATTTTAGGAACCTTGACAAGCTTATCACTCTTCATCAGCGTAAGTGTAACGAACTGAAAAACTTGAAACAATATATGGCAAATCACATGTTTGTCAACCAAAGTACAAAATGCGATAGGAATATCGCAACAAATCATAAAAAATTACAAGAAAGGACGAAAGAAATGGGAGAATTAGAATCAGTAATTGAGCAGAGATTAATTGACCAATTATGCGGTGGGGATTCACAGTGGACATATCGGAAGGATATTCGGACGGAGGAGCAGTTGTGGGATAACTTCAAATACATATTGGAGCAGAACAACAAGGCAAAGCTGAACGATATGCCACTCAGTGAGAGTGAATTTGCAAAGATTAAAAATGATGTATCGCACGCTTCTTTTTATGATGCAGGCAAATGGCAGGTCGGTGAGAACGGAAAAGTCTATGTGCATGTACAAAGAGGCAATGAGACATTGCATTTGGTTGTGATGAACAACGAGCATATTGCCGGGGGAACGAGCGTCTACGAGGTAATCAATCAGTATCAGGCATTCAAGACAGATGAGGTGGATGACAAGCGGGACCGAAGATTTGATGTGACGCTGTTGATCAATGGAATCCCAATGATACATATTGAGTTGAAGAACAAGGATCATTCCTATATGGATGGGTATCGGCAGATAGAGAAGTATATTTCTGAGGGAAAATTCCGCGGACTTTTTTCGAATATACAGATGTTTGTCGTGAGTAATGCTGTTGACACGAAATATTTTGCAGCGGCAAGGGCAGCAGAATTAGCGGAAGGTAAGAAATTTATAACCGGATGGGTGGACAACGAGAACTATCCGGTTTGTGATTATCTGGATTTCGCGAAGGCTGTTTTGCGGATTCCACAGGCACATGAGATGATTGCGAAGTATACGGTGCTTGATAATGAGAAGAAGAAATTATTGATTTTGCGACCATATCAGATTCATGCGATTGAAGCGATGCGCGCAGCGTCCAAGCGGAGTATATCAGGCTATATCTGGCATACAACGGGCTCTGGAAAGACGATGACATCTTATAAGGCGACACGGAATCTGTTGATGGATATTCCGTCCATAGAAAAGACAATATTCCTGATTGACCGGAAAGATCTGGATATGCAGACGAAGATGGCGTTCCAATCCTATGCAGATAACGATACGATTGATGTGGATGACACAGAAAATGTGGATGCCCTGATTCGGCGTCTGACAGATGGCAACCGACAGATGATTGTCACGACGCGGCAGAAGCTACAGACGATGATTGCCAAGAGACTGCAGGAGGGGACAAAGGAATATGACAAAATCCGTAACCTTCGGGTTGCATTTGTGGTAGATGAATGTCACAGAGCAGTCACGCCGGAGACAAAACGTAAGATTGAACGATTTTTTGCACATTCTCTGTGGTATGGATTCACAGGTACGCCAATCTTTGAGGAGAACCGGTATGAGCAGAAGGGTGATCTTCCGCAGACAACCGATGAGCTTTACGGAGCATGCCTGCATAGCTACACAATCAAGAATGCCATTCATGACGAAGCAGTTCTCGGATTCATGGTTGAGAATCTCGGACCGAAAAAAGAAGATGTGGATGATGCGGTATTTGAGACAGAAGAGCATATGCGACAGGTTCTGGATGTGGTGCTCAATCAGTCTTATACGAAATTAGGCATGCAGAACGGCAAGGGAAGAACCTACGAAGGTATCCTGACAGTTGGATCCATCGCGAAAGCACAGCGTTATTATGAGTTGTTGAAACGGATCAAAGCGGGCAAAGATGCATTAAAGATAAATGAGGAGATTTGCAAGGTAGTTCCTGATTTTCCGAAATTTGCAATTACATATTCCGTGACGGAAAATGATGAGGCATCAACGGTGAATCAGGATAAAATGCGCGAGTCCCTGCAAGATTACAATGAGATGTTTGGCACACATTATGACGTGGAGAATATCAACGCGTATAATAGTAATCTGAATGATCGTCTGGCTCGAAAGGAAAAACGTTATATGGAGCGGAGTCAGCAGTTGGATCTGGTTATCGTTGTCAATCGTTTGTTGACGGGATTTGATGCTCCATGTCTGTCCACCTTGTATATGGATAGATCGCCGATGAGCCCACAGGATATCATACAGGCTTTTTCAAGAACGAATCGTTTGTTTGATGCGAATAAGACATATGGACAGGTTGTAACATTTCAATCACCAAAGGAATTTAAGAAGGAAATCGATCGGGCGTTGGAATTATATTCCAGAGGTGGAGAAAGTGTTGCAATTTCCGAAGATTGGGAGAGTGTGCGCGAGGCGTTTTCGATTGCTGTAAAGACGATTCATGCACTGGGACGAACTCAGGAAGAGATTAACCAGTTATCGCCAGAGCAACAGAAATCGTTTATTTACGTATTCCGTGGTTTGGATAAGAATTTTGCGCATTTGAAAGCATTTTCCAGATATCGGGAAGAGTTGCTTGCAGACTATGATTTCTCGCAGGAGGAATATGAAAATTATGCGGCAATGTATAAAAATGTTATGGAAGAGTTGAAGAAACCGAAGGATGAAACGGAAACAGATGATCCGGTTATGGACGACTATGATCTGATTGCGTACAGCAAGATGCGGGTGGATTTTGAGTATATTGTCGAGCTGTTGCAGGGATTGGTGAATTATCTGGATCAGTCGAACAACGATTTTCAGGATGCGATATTTGCGAAGAACATCCTGGCGCTGCGCGAGATTTCGAAGGAATTTGCCGAGGATAATCAGAAGCTCGGTGAACTGTTGGAGCAGGTGATTGATAATATCGAACAGGACAAAGATCGGTACAAAGGTCAGGATATCGCAGTGGTTGTCAACCAGATGCGCTATGATGCGATTGATACGGAAATCAAGACATTTGCGAAGCTGTGGAATCTGAATGAGGACGATGTGCGTTATGAAGTGTATAATTACCGGGATGGCGAGATGGCAAATGAAAACACTTTCAAGGATCGTGCGTATGCATCCTATAAGGAATGCGTCGAGGAACCTATGCCGAAATTCAAGTTCCGTAAGATCATAGTGGAGAAATTCAAGCATGATCTGATGGAGAATGTATTGCCACTGCGCGATTGATGAAATGTCGGGATGCGGATATATAGGACGCTTTCTGCAAACGACGAATGAGAAATTGATAGGCTGGAATAGACTGGGAATATCTATGGATGGTATTCCCAGTTTTATTATAAATCGACGTGCGTATTTGGATGCGAAGTAGTTTAATTCAGGTTCGCAAGGGATCGCATGATGATGTCAATGTCCTTGCTTTCCAATTCCTGAATAATGTGCAAATAGGTTTTCTGAGTGGTCGTCATGCTGGCATGTCCGAGGCGCCTTGCCACACTGGCGATGGAAACGCCGGCGAAAAGCATGAGCGAGGCATGGGTATGACGTAAACCGTGGATAGAGATGACGGGGATTCTGGCATTTTTGCAATGTCGTTCCAATATTCCGTTCAAGGTGGAATTATATATTTTCCCTTTTGCGAAGATCGGTTCATCTTCCGGGAGTTTTTTCACCAGTCCGGCAAATTGCATAACGGTTAACCAGTCAATCTGTATCTTTCGGACAGACGATTGATTCTTGGTTGGCAGGAAACCGCCATTTCCTTTGTAATCCCATGTCTTGGAAATCGTCAGTATTTGCCGTGAAAAATCAAAATCCCTCGGCGTCAATGCAAGCGCTTCGGAAAACCGCATTCCGGTTTTGGCAACCAGAAGGATGAACCAATCCCATGATACTTCCGGCCCTAGATCAAGGTCTTCGATTAGTTTGTGAAGCTCAAACTGATTGAGAAATTTCTGCTTTTTCTCACGTGGCTTTTTGCCTTTGATGATCGCTTTCCGGGTTGGATCTCGCGGAATCAGCCCCTCATCTACGGCATCTAAAATGGCACATTTCACATGGTGGTGAAAATCCATCGTTGTCTGATGCTCATGTTCTTCTGCATATTCATTTAATATTTTCTGATAAGAAATCCGATCCAGTTCGGAAATCGACAGATCGGGAGCCAGCTTTAACAGCCATTGATGCGCCATGTTGTATTTGCTCATGGTGACCGGACGGATCGCTCCTTCTTTGTATACGTTGATCCATTGCTTGTAGTAATCACAAAACAGCATTGGATTTCTGGATGTTGGTGTGTTCATTTGTAAAACCTCCTTTTTGATAGTGGTGCACGTCGCTGTATGAATGTATTAAATTAAATCGTGTCGTATCGGAGTTTAATCTTGTATTTTTTGTAGAATATTGTAATATAAATATATGGATTTTGGTTAATGGGGATATATAACTAAATGGGGATTTGTGTTATATAGTTTTTCTGGCATATGTCTTAGTTTCTGTTACTTAATCCATGATATTAGAAATAGAAAAGTTAGTTATAAGGAGGAGAATATGTCACAGACAGAAAAAATTGATATTTTGGACAGGGCAAAGATTATGAGCGATATAGAGCAAATTTTAGTGCTCTTATCTGAACAAAAACAGGGGCGAGTATTTGCGCTTGATGGTAAGTGGGGGTATGGTAAAACATATATACTGGAACAGTTAGAAAAGAAGTTAGTGGGACTTCAAAAAGAAGGAACAAATGATGATCGTTTTTATGTGTTCCATTATAATTGCTGGCAGTATGATTATTATGAGGAACCAGCGGTTGCAATTGTGTCAGCGATGTTGGACAAATGTGGAGGAAAATCTGAGAAAGAGAAAGCTCAAAAAGTTATTAAAGAGATTGCAGGTCAGATAGTTAAAAATAAAATAGGTATAGATTTAGTAGAAACACATGATAACATATCGAAAAAAGAACAATTTCAATTTGATGAGATGTTTGGATTTAAGACAACCCTTGATTATACGAGAAATAAAATTAGCGAATTAGCTAAAGACAAGACTGTATTATTAGTGGTTGATGAATTGGATCGATGTATGCCAGAATATGCAATTAAGGTGTTAGAACGTTTACATCATATGTTTGAGGGATTGAATAATGTGATTGTTCTGTTGGCAATTGATAGTATACAGTTGGAACATTCAGTGAAAGAAATTTATGGTGAGAAAGTTGATACTGAACGATATCTTAGAAAATTTATTGCCTTTCGTATAAAGCTAGACAGTGGTAAAGTTCAGAATCAAATATTGAATAATTATGGATACTATTTTTATGATTTTGAGAATTTAGCAGAATGTTGTCCAATTGTGTTAAAATTAATTGAATTATCGAGAATAGACATTAGAAATATAGATAAATTGATTGAAAAAATAGATATGATACATGGCCTGTGCAATGGAAAACATAAAAAACAACCAGGCGAGGTATTGTTGTTTGAGTTTATATGGGGATTGATGAAATATAAAATAAATGAAAAAATGGATAACGGATCAAACTTAAAAAGATATGAATCGTTGGAATGGATACCTCAAATTGATCATACAGAATATACAGATTTGGTTATTGCGTTTGGAAGTGATTTAATGAAATATATTAGCACTTTGAAACAAAAATCATATTCCGCTGTGCCAAATAGCACAAAAGATATGTGTCTTATGCATGCGAATTTGAAGGGGAAACTTTGGTTTTTGCTAGATCAAGTGCTGTCAAACGAAAAGTCAATTCAATTATTTGATATAAAAAAGGAAAACATTGTATATTTAGACACAGAAGAAGTTCAGATGTGCGAGAAGTTTAATGAATTGGGTAATGTTTTAATTTAAGCGATCAAAGGGACGAAGGAGTACTTCATGAAAAAATTGAAATTGGGTGATATTTATGGATTTCAATATGCTGAAGAAAAGAAAATATATAAAATAATTTGTGGTAAAAGTAAGAGGAAAAAGGGGGATTTGCCTGAGTGCTTTAAGTTTAATTCTTATTCTGAATGGAAAAATTATGTATGGTCAAAATATGAAACGTATAATTGTCAGCAGTTAAATAATTTTCTGCATTATTTAAAAATGCAGTTGCGCACAATCAACCCAACACAAAAGTTTAGTGATATGGTATGTGCAGCGGTTTTTGGTGTATTGATATCCAGTCTTATTAATGTAATTGTTGCATTAAGAGGGGAATTTGAAAAAATGGGTTTTTCTATAATTAGTGTAGTTACAATTGCAATCGTAACTATAATGGTTATTGTTTTCCCACTTTGCAGTATTTCCATGAATATATTTAATAATATGATTTGCAAAAGTGAGGATAAAGATATGTATGAAGATTACATAAGTATCATACAAGAGATAATCCAAAGTAAAGAAAATGAGGAAAAATAAAAATGAACATCCAAATCTTCGGCACAAAAAAGTGCAACGATACAAAGAAAGCAGAGCGGTTCTTCAAGGAACGCGGAATTAAATATCAGTTTATCGACATGAAAGAAAAGGGCATGAGCAAAGGCGAGTTCCATGCTGTGGCATCCGTCAATGGTGGCATGGAGAATATGATCAATCCGGATTTTAAGGATAAAGAACTGCTGGCGTTGATTCAGTATATTGCCCCGGAGGATAAGCTGGACAAGATACTGGAGAATCCACAGGTGATCAAGACACCGGTTGTGCGGAATGGAAAGCAGTCGACACTTGGATATCATCCGGAAATATGGAAGACGTGGTCATAATATGAAACTACATGAAAAAACAACCAAATCAAATGCGATGCTGCATGTCACGCTCGCCTGTGCCTTGGTGATTGCCATTGTGATATTCTTATTCGTAAAAGGCTATGTGGCAGACAAGCTGACATGTAATATTGTAAGATACATGAGCCAGAGAAAAATCCTGTTATTATATCTTGGCATCATTAATCTTGTAACGTTCGTTTTATTTGGCATTGACAAATATGCGGCAATTAAGGGGAAATGGAGAATCCCGGTGGCAACATTGTTAGGATTTTCATTTGCGGGCGGTGCGATTGGTGGTATAATTGCGATGTACTTATTTCATCACAAGACACAGAAGAATTATTTTGCGGTTGGACTTCCGATGATGGTCGTGACACAGATAGTGGTGCTGTTTTATTGTATGAACGCGCCGTGGTAAGCCACTATAGTCTGGAAACGAACCGCGCGAACAATTCGAATAGTGTGAGAATAATCTGCATGGTGTGCGAACAATTCGAATAGTGTGAGTACAATTCACATAGTGCGCGAACGATTCGAATAGAACAAGAACAAAGAATAAAAATACTAGGGGAGAAAATAAAGAGATGGGTATACTTGGAAATATTTTATGGTTTATATTTGGCGGTTTTGCAGCCGGGCTTTCGTGGGTGATCGCGGGAATCGGATGGTGCATTACAATCATAGGAATTCCAATTGGCTTGCAGTGCTTTAAGTTCGCCGGGCTTGCATTCTTCCCGTTTGGCAAGGAAGTTACATATGGTGGCGGGGCGATGAGTCTTATCGCGAATATATTCTGGCTGCTTTTGACGGGGATTCCGATGGCGATTGCAGATGCAGTCTGGGGATGTATCCTGTGCATTACGATTATAGGTATTCCGTTCGGAAAGCAATTTTTCAAGCTCGCGAAATTATCGCTGATGCCATTTGGGGCAACGGTTGCATAGTAAGAGGAAGTAGATCATGCAAATATTTGTAGATGCCGATGCCTGCCCGGTCGTGCGTATCGTGGAGGAAATCGCAGAAAAATATCATATCCAAACGACACTGCTTTGCGACACGAATCATGTCTTGAACTCTGATTACAGCGAAGTGATCGTGGTTGGTGCCGGAGCGGATGCAGTGGATTACAAGCTGATTAGTCTCTGCCATAAGGGAGATATCGTTGTGTCGCAGGATTATGGAGTCGCGGCGATGGCACTTGGGAAAGGCGCATATGCAATCCATCAGTCCGGGAAATGGTATACAGATGCGAACATTGACCAGATGCTGATGGAACGGCATTTGAACAAGAAAGCACGGCGTAGTTCGGGGAAGAATCATTTGAAAGGTCCTAGAAAAAGAACCGAGGAAGATGATATAAGATTTGCAGAATCATTCGAGAAGCTGGTGTTGAAAGGAGAATCTTTGGATTAAACGGATCTTATACAAGTAATTTCGGCATGGTTCATTAGATTATAAACGACAGAAAAGAGGAACAGACATGAATTACATTGCAAGAGATGATGCATTTGAATTATTGAAGAAGTACAACAAGGATCCATTTCACATCCAGCATGCATTGACAGTGGAAGCGGTTATGAAATGGTATGCAAATGAGCTTGGCTATGGCGATGATGCCGAGTATTGGAGCATCGTTGGATTGTTACATGATATTGATTTTGAATTGTATCCGGCAGAACATTGCCTGAAGGCACCGGAGTTGCTGCGCGAAGGTGGTGTGTCCGAGGATATCATTCATGGTGTATGTTCGCATGGTTATGGAATTACGGTTGAATGTGGTGAGACGATTGATGTGAAGCCGGAACATGAGATGGAAAAAGTGCTTTTTGCAGCCGATGAGTTGACCGGACTGATTTGGGCGGCCGCGCTGATGCGTCCGTCGAAGAGCACAAAGGATATGGAATTGAAATCTCTGAAGAAGAAATATAAGAGTAAGGGATTTGCAGCAGGATGTTCGCGTGAGGTAATCGAGCGCGGGGCAGAGCAGCTTGGCTGGGAGTTAGAAAAGCTTCTGACGATGACGTTACAGGCGATGGCGGCAACCGAGGATGAGATTCAGGCAGAGATGGAGGCATACAACGTATGAATGAATATTTCAGAAGTATTGTAGATCAGGAGCGGGCATCGGTTGTGATTTGTAATCTGCAACATGAAATTATTTACATGAACCCGGCAGCAATAAAAAACTATGCGAAGCGTGGTGGCGAAGCACTGATCGGAAAAAGTCTGCTTAACTGTCACAATCCGGAATCAAACAAGAAGATCCGGCAGGTGATTGACTGGTTTGCAGCGGATGTAAGCCACAATCTTGTATATACCGGTTACAATGCAAAGCAGAACAAGGATATATATATGGTAGCTTTGCGGGACAGTAATCAAAAACTCATTGGGTATTATGAGAAGCATGAATACCGTGACCGGGAGACGATGAAGTTTTATGATATGCAGTAGCATGCAGGATATATGGGAAAATCCATGTGCGTCAGATGGATGAGGGAAGAAGAATCTGAAAGGTTAAAATTTATCTTGACAAATATCGATTAATCTGTATAATGGAACATGTGTCTTGCGGACACAACCAATTATAGGGGATTGGTCAAATGGTATGATAGGGGTCTCCAAAACCTTTGGCGGGAGTTCGATTCTCTCATCCCCTGCTTGTGAAAAAGCCTTGAAAACCTTGTATTTACTGGGTTTAGGGGCTTTTTTCTTTTTCTTTATTTCGTGTTATTTTGTGTTATTCTATATCATTTTTTTTCATAAAAAACCCCTAAATTATGCTTTTTCAAGGTCGTTTGAATAATTTTTTGAATAATTTTTTTCTCGGAAAACCTGATAAATGCTGAGTTCCTTGAATCCTGAGTAATGAATTTGCATAAAAATCTGTTCTGCAATCAAAATGTTGTTCATTTTTATCATATTTACAGTGATATCTTAACTAAAAATTTTAGAGGAGGAATCACTATGGAGAAAACAGAAAACAAAACATTGAATTTAGGTAAGAATAAAGGTGCCATTACTCAGCTTGAAAATGGAAAGTATCGATATTCAAAAATGATTATTACAGATAGAGGAAAAAGAACCTGTATATGTGTTACCTGTTCATCTATTCCTGAATGTATAAAGAAGATGTCAATTAAAGAGAAAAAGATAGATCAGAAAAAGGATTATAAAGTAAATACTCCATTAGCAGATGCTATGTATATGTGGGTACAAAATGTAAAAGCTCCTACCCTTGTACCGCAATCTATTAAGAGTCTGAATAAAACCATTAAAAATCAGATTGAGCCATCTGACATTGGACATATGCGCTATCAGTCTGTCACCACAGAAGAATTACAGAGTTTGATAAACAAACTGAATCTGGTAGATCATTATTCTAAATCCACCATCAAGAAAACATATGATGCTTTGAATGCTTTCTACCGTTATACATCAACGGTACACAAATTTGACAATCCAATGGAATTAGTTGTTAAACCATCTGAAACCAATATTATCAAACCAACAAAAGAGATTCATTATCTGTCAGAAGAAGATACAAAGAAATTTATAATGGCAGCTCTGAGTACCTATAGTGATGGTGATTTAATTTATAAATATGGACCTATGATTGCTGCAAATCTTTTCCTTGGACTTAGAATATCAGAGTTACTTGCTTTGCAATGGAAAGACATTAATCTTGAGGAGAATTATATTACAATCAATAAAACACTTATCACCATGGATAATCCGGCATATGATTCTACACAACCTGAAAAAATGAAAAGAAATAAAATCTATAAAAATATAGAAGTAATACAGCATTTTACAAAAAATAAAAAGACAAGATATGTGGCAATCAATAGCAGTGCCAGAGAACTTATCTTATATTATAGAAAGAGTTTGGAAGAATACAGTCCGGAGAATTATGTATTGCAAACCAGAAATGGAAATACAACAAATGTCTCAGGGATAGCCAAGACATTAGCCTATATACAGAAAAGGGCAGGCATTGAAAACAAAATTACAGGAACGCATGAATTAAGACATACATGTGCATCCTTTTATTTTGCCAATGATATTCCAATTGAGGTTATATGTGCAATTCTTGGGAACAGCCGTGAGGTATGTGAAAAAACATATGTACATATTATTGAAAAAAATAAAAGAGAGGCGGCAGCAAAAATCAATCTTCCCGGTCTTGATCTTCATTTGAATATTGAGTGAAATTCTCCCTGAAATTTATATTCAAATTGCAGGATCCATGGTTGGAGAAATAGATATATTTTTATATAATACAGTTACAGAGTTCAATAAAGATCTCTGGGGCTTTGTACCACAGAGCTACATAGAAAGGCAGTCTGATTTCAGACTGCTTTTTCTATTGAAGCAACTATGAGCATGGAGATGTTATTGATTTTGATATTGCATTAGATGAGATAGATAAAAAATATTGCTTATAAGGTTTTGGATAATGGAATAAAAAAAAAGCAGGATTTTGAATCCTGCTTTTCTACAATGAACACATCAATATTTATACTGCTTATACATAATGTGCTTCATGAAATTTTCAAATTGAGACTTGGGAATAAGGTATTTATTCCCAAGTTGTGTTTTGGGAAAATCTGGCTGTCGAATCAGATCATACACATTTGTTCTTCCAATTCGGAGAATCTTTTGGATTTCTGCAACTGTGTAATATTCTTCCTGCATAGATAATCATCTCCTGTTCTGATTATATCCATGCTGAGCATAATCTTCTGCCCAGCATGGGATGATAAAATCAATCGTCTTCGTATTCATCTTTTTCTTTGTCTTCTTCAATCAGATATTCAAGCAGCTCTTTTGCCTGCTTTTGTGTCTGTCTAGTGATGTTGAACAAAGTAGACAAGACATATCCATATCGATTTTGGATGATACCTTTATAATGGTTCAGCTTAAATGCCACACATTTAATGTGATCTGTTGTGAGCTTACTTAATCTTTCCATCACCTCATCAATGGTATATGTTGCACCATTGATTCTATATTTCCCCCTCGGATGTATCACCACATCCTGGGCAATCTCGATTGCTTCCTGAGTCATCTCCAAATCATCAAGCCTTGTGATTCGAATCTCGTCCTGATTTATATTGTTATCAAGTTTCTTTAGATAGGCTTCTTTTTTGTGCTCATCTAAATGAACTTCTTTCATCCTTTTTGCCATATAAAGTCCTCCTTATATATGTCAGACATTGGTTACATAGTAATGCCGATTTGGATTTCACGGTCCACGAATACATATTGAATCAAGATACATTGCATCGATGTGTCTCATATTTACTCAATCCTTCCTTTTTTATTTATTTGAATTAAATATGAGATATTTTCTGAAAAAAAATAATCAAAAAGAAAATTTAGAAAAATTATTTTCTATAAAAATCCCTCTCGAAACTGAGGAATTTAATTCCTAAGAATTGAGAGGGAGAGAATAAATTAAAATCCATATTCATGAACTATATTATTTTTTTTAATGAAAAGATTTTTGCAATACTGCTCCATATAATCATAGTCAATCTCACCATTCTTGGTGACAGGAAGAATGATTTTTTCTTTTAGAATTCGAAACAAACTGAATTTATAGCCGTAAAAATATTTTCCATCAATGGCATTTGAGATGCAGGCACATAGGAAAAGTCCTGTATATTGGTTCATTTCTCTTTCCTTGAATTTGATAGTAATTAAATGAGGATTGGAGATAAAATCACTCGGTTGATAAAAGGTTGTTCCTTTGGATGCTGTTTCTATGGTAACTACTTGCCTTGCATTAAGCTTTGCCATTTTTCCATTGGATAAAATCTTGGAATAAAAATCTTCATAACCATTGTCAAATTTGGAAGTGGTTATTCTTGGAATATCATTTCCTTCCATCAATTTTTTTTCATTTGTAATTTTAGCACCGGAGATAATGAAATCCTCTCCAAGCTGAAATACACCCCACTTTTTATTTTGAAGTTCTTCAAGTGGAATATAAGTACCTTTTTCAGGTCCATTTTGGAATAACTCAGATCTGCCATTTAATATCATGTTGAAGTGGAATGTGAGATAGTTATTCACTTTTTCCTCAAACACTTTTTCACTTGGTATATTTAAGTTGGCATGATAAAAATTAAATAGCCATTCATCATCTTTTTGTACAGTAGTTTGTATGCAGAAGTTGGCATCTGATTTTATCTCATTGTTCCAAACTTTTAATAGATATTCTTTTTTTATATCTGCCTCTGGTGTGTAAATCCTTTGGGTATGTGGATGATTGATATAGCCATCATCCTTAAAATCTATAAATTTACAGAGCTTGTCTGTAGGGTGTGGTTGGTGTGCTGTAAAGATGGCAATGACAGAATTGGTAGCAACACCATAGAAAGTATTTGGATTTAATGTGATAATTCCTTCTAATGTATGGTGCTTGTGGATGTCAAATTTATAGCAGTTTGTCTGTTTGGAATCTACAAAGGTGGCTGCAGGAACAATGACTGCACATCTTGCTCCATCTGACAGCGAATCAAGAAAATGCTTCACAAAAAATATCTCACTGAGTGAAGCATCTGTTTTCCCTTGGGCATATGGAGGATTCATAAATCCAACAGTTGCCTTCACTGTGTCTTTTATCAGAGAACTTGGAGTTTCAAGAAAATCTCTACATGTTATATGATCTGGTCTGCAACCTCTTAAAATCAAATTTGTAATGGTGATAGTAAACATATGTGGTTCAATATCATATCCATACAGGTTACTCTTTCCAACTTCTTTATTTATAAAAGATGAAATGAGAAAACTGCCTGTACCACAGCACGGATCAATGATAATGTCAAAAGCATTAAGGTTAATCAGATCAGCACATAAATCCATGATATATGTAGGAGTCACAACAACACCCAAATGCTTTGAATCTGAAGAATATTTCATAAATAGGGTGTAAAACAAACCGAGATAATCATCATTCAAATTATGTTCCTTGCAGAAACTGACAAGATTCTCATCTAAATATTGCAAAAAATATTTGATAGGTGTGGTTCCTAATTTTGAATGAATATGATTGATACTTTCAATCTGCTTTACACAGAGAAAACAATTCATAATAACAGTAAGAGTGGCTTCGTCAGAAATGATGTTTGCCAACTCATCAGCAAGCAAAGAATAAAGCTTTGCACCATCTGTTATTTCTTCATCAGAAGAAAGGCAGCTAAAATCAAATAAACCATCTTCTTTGAATTTTATAGAAAGTAAACATGCAGATACAATCATGGCTTTATCAATATCTCTGAGATTGCTGAGATTTCTCATATTTATATTCAGTGTGGAAGCAATGGTATTTAGTTGATTTTGATATGTTTGTGTATTCATTTGTACCCCCTTATCTGTCTTTGCAATATGCATATATCAGAATTATTATATACTATTTTATTTGCAGTAGATAAAAATATAATAAAATCATCTCTGTATAGAGGAATTTAATTCCTTTGTTTGCTATAATTATTGACATAAGCATCAACTTAATATGATAACAAAAAATACAAAACAAAAATATGTTAATAGGGATTTGCCTTATAACTCTTTACAAGAAAGAACGTATGTTCTATAATTTCCTTGAGAAAAAGTAAGAGGGTAATGCTGTGTACAATAATGATATAGATGCAATTTGTCAATATAATAAGGATGGAACAATTATTCCAATTAAAATCAGAATTCAGGATGAGAATGGAGAGTATCAAATATATACGATATTATCATCTCGGATAATCAGTAAAGGCACAATAATGCTTCCGAATGAAGTTGTTGTTACGGAGAGTATATTGCGATTTGCATGCACCATCAATGTATTTGGATGTGAGAAAAATGTTATTTTACATTACGATAAAAGATACACAAAATGGTCTATATATTATTAGAGGTATGTTTTGTAAATGATGAATTATGGAGAAAAAGAGGTGTTACACATTAAATGTATATAGTGTGTAGCACTTTTTTAGTAAAAAATATTATTTTTGAATCTCAAGTTGTACAAATTTATAGCATTTATTTTTTCCTAAAAATATCTCATATTTAATTTTTAGTTAAAATATATGACAAGGATTAAAACCAATCATCATATCTCAAGGATGAAAATGTAATAAAATGTATTTTCTATTTTATATAAATAAAATACAATAATAAACTATATTACAAATATAAACAGTAACTGAAGAAAGGTATAGACTACAGACAGACTTTGACTGAAGGACAGACATTGACAGAAAGAAGTAGACTGAAGAAAGAAGTTGATTGTAGGAAAGACATAAATGATAGACTTTATAAGGGATGATTATTTGAATGATTATAGACAGATTGAAAAGGAAAACTGTCTGCGGGAAACCGTAAAGGGAAAACCGCCATAGGAAAACTGCCGTGGGAAAACTGCCTGGGGTAGTTTTTTTTAGGGGAAAATATCACAATATTATAGGTGACAAATTCCCCTAAAAAAAGAAATCTCTCATTTATACACTTGAAGTGACATTCAAATGATAATCATCTGCTACATATTGACCATTTGACAGATGAGAATGTTTAGTGACAGTGATATAACCTTTTCTGATGAGACCAGCTCTTGCATTTCTGATTTGTCCTGAATTGCCACCAAAAATCTTAGCCACATCTGTATCTGTGTACTTCCAGCCTGGAGCAAGACAGCAGAGAATCGCCCATAATGCCAGCTCAGACAGGGTGAGACTGCTTTTATCCTTCTTTATCTTTCCAATATCTTCAGATGGCAAACCTTTGCAGAGATACAACGGAATCAGCACATAGTTCTTCTCTGTCTCATATGTATTAGCCAGTACATCTACATGCTTATACTGTTTATATCCATTTATGATTTCCTGCGGTGTAATCTTGATGAATCCCTCTTTAATCAGTTTCTTCTGTGCAGATCTGATAGCATCTACACCATCTGCACAGATTCTGCTCATGCCGAGCATGGAGTAATTCCAGTTTTCTGGCAGAGAGCAGATATGAATATATAACCCCTTTTCTTTCAGATTCAACTTTCCCTCTTTTAGAAAATCAATGGGAATCTTTACTGCTTCAACCTCAATCTTGTCCTTGGTGATATATGCCATATGGCATCCCTCCTTTGGTAATATTTTTATAATCAATATGATAAAAAACCAAAAAAAATTGCGAAAATCGAAAATTTTCACGAAGATTTCACATCTTTTCACATCTGAACTTTCTTTTTTTTCTCATGTTTATAGAAATAAAAAAAATAAGGAGGAGGAAAAACATGACATATGCAGAATGCTATGTACTGCTTCGTTTCTTTGATGCGTTGAATCCAGCATTTATCGAAGCACTTGCAAAGAAGAACAAGCAGACAGTGACAGCATATCACCACTGGTTGGAGGAGAGAGTTTATATGGTAAAAAACCTGACAAAAGAACAAAAAAACTTTCTGCTTGAGAAGGTGGCAGATATGGATGAAGACGAGATTTCTGTAATGGAACGAGTGAATCATCTTCCATTTAGAGATGTGTATGAGTTGATGAGAAGGGAGAGGTAGATATGCAAGATATCAATTTAATGTTGTACAAGGCTGCGGAAAAGGAATGGGGAACACAGAGGGCAATGGCATCCCATTTCGATTTAAGTCCAACCAGTCTGAATAGGCTGTTTAATGGAGGCAGAAAGTTGGAAATCTGTAGGTTTGTCAATGTATGCCATGCTCTGGAAATCCTGCCACAGGATTTAATTAAAGGAAGTATGGAAAAAACATGGCAGTATGAAGCACAGCCAATGACGAATCAGAAGGTTGCACAAGCCATCACAGAGATTCGGCATGAGAGAATGAAAGAATTCACAGCAGAAGAACAAAAAGCACTGTCAAGAAATAATCTGGAGCATAAGGAGATGGATGCTGCAATCAGAAGGTGAGAAAAGGCAGCCAAGCCAGTGGATGGGTTAGATGCAAAAGCATTAAAAGGAGTGAAGAGAAACATCAACATGGATGATCTATTGGTTCTTTGTACTATGTATCAACTCAGTCCAGATAGATTCTTTGACAAATTATTGCATTTGTAAATATGTAAAAAAATTGCGAGATCCATGGTTGGGCAGATATGCATGTGGGCGGTATAGTTTAATAGAACTATATCGTAAGAAAGGAGGCAGAGCTATGGAGAATAAGGTTATCATCCAAGCCATTGCTGCGTATCTGCACTGCTTTGAACCATATTCTTTTGCCAAGGATGGGAGCAATGGAAGGTACATGTGTACCTGCATTTACTCTAAATATGATAAGAAAACCAAGGCAAAGGTGGAGAAGGCAGTACAGGCAGCCATTGAAAAAGGAAAAAGGGAACTTTGGAAAGGAAAAGTGCCACCAAATCTTTATATCCCAGTTAAAGATGGAGATGAAAGAGATGGGAAAGACAGTGCATTTAAGGACAGCCTGTATATTGTTTCAAAATCAAAGATTGCTCCAGATGTCGTAGACCAGAAGGTGCATCCAATCTTTGACAAAAAGAAGATTTACTCAGGCTGTGTATGCAACATTGCATTGACATTTCTTCCATATAAGGCAGGACCAAACAATGGTATTACATGTATGCTTGGAAATATTCAGCTTGTAAAACAGACACCAGCAATGGGCGGCCGTACACGTGCAGAAGATGATTTCGATGTAATTGTGGATGAGTCAGAAGAAACAGAAGAGTCAACAGAAGATAATGTATTTAGACCTTTGGAAGAGGAAGGATAGCAGATGGGTAATCTCTTAGATCAGGTAGTGGAAAAAGAGAATATGGAACATGCATTAAGGACATTGAATCAAAATGCCTGTGCAGGAATCGATGGGGTGAAGGTAAAACGGTTGAAAGGACAGTTCCCAGACATGTATGAGACATTAAAATGTCAGATATTGGATGGGAAGTACAAGCCAATCAAATTGCTACGCACTTACATTCCCAAGGGAAATGCACAGTATAGGATGCTCAGTATCCCTGCTGCCGTAGACAGGCTGATACAGGCATCCATTGTACAAGTCCTTTCTCCAATCTACCAGATGGATTTCTCAGAATTCAGTTATGGATTTATCAAGGACAGAGGCTGTTATCCAGCACTTCTGCATGCCTTGAATGAGATAAACAAAGGGAAAACTCATATCATCAAAATTGACCTGAAAAAATTCTTTGACAATGTACCACATGATACATTGATGCAGATTTTGAGGAAGAAAATACAGGATGAGGAGCTTTTGAAACTGATATACAAATATCTGATTACAAAAGCTCTCATACCTAAAAAAGGAACAGTAGCAGTGACAAAGGGCGTGCCACAAGGTGGTCCTTTGTCACCGTTGCTATCCAATATCTTTCTGAATGAATTAGACCAGTTTCTGCAGGACCAGAATATCACATTCAGCAGATATGCAGATGATTGTATCATCCTGTGTGGAAGTGAATGGGAGGCTTGCTGTCGGTATGAGAAGGTACTCACATTCATTGAACAAGATCTGAATCTTGAAATCAACTATAAGAAGTCCAATGTATGTGATGCATCCAAGATAGAATTTCTAGGATATACATTCAAAAAAATAGAATTTGGGTATGTGTTTGATGTAACAGATGAAAGAATCACAGATCTGCAGGACAGAATGTTGAAAATCATTGAGGAATATTATGAGATGGTTTCAAATAAGGACTTTGTGCAGAAGCTGATGGAGCTTACAAGGGGGTGGATAAATTATTACTACATGGCAGGAATAGAAGCAAAGCTGGCAGATGTAGACAAGTGGTTTCGAGAGACAATCACAGAAATCCATAAGTATGACAAAGAAGTTTATCTGGCAGAATGCAGGGAGCTGAGGCATGGTGGAATGACAAAAGCACAGGCATACAGAACCGCAAATGCAGACCGAAAAATGGCAGGAAAAACAGTGATTCAGTTGAACATTCCGATAGAGAAATATTATGGATGGCTTCTTGATGCCGGGTATAAACCCTGCACGGAACTGTTAAGAAGAATAAGGAAGAAAAGGAAGGAGATATAAATGATGAAGGTAAGAGACAAGAAAGATATTCGAGTAAAGGTTGGTTTTATTCCAAGATCAAACTTTGATATCAAGCAATATCAAAAGACACAGGAAATGATGAATCAGATTGCAAGAGATTTTGACATGGATAAGCTTCCTCGTGTTGTCTATACAGGCAGATCAAATGGACATATAGAAGGATTCCGATGTAATGTGAAATCATTGCGTGAAGTACAGGTGATGAATAACAAATATTATATCTTCAATCTGGCGGAAGCACTTGGATATATACAGCTGCACAGAACCAGAGAAATAAGAATTATGTCAGAACGAGGCATTGAAATGATGGCAATCGGATATGCAGTTGCTTTTTGCAAGAGACTTGCGGAAAGAGAACAAGATACAGATTATATGCAGATGCTTCCGCCTGAGATTCTGGAAGAAGGAGAAATATCACTGGAGCTTAGTCAGTATATAGAGCATATGGAAGAGCTTTACGAGATGCAGGAGGCTTAGATATGAAGATTCTGAACTGGCTGTTTTACACAGGCTTGTGGACGCAGCCTTTTAGCATGTATGGATTGATGCAGATCATGAATAAAACACTTTCAGAACTGCAGAAAGATACAAAGACAGGACTGCTGTTTTTATTCTTTTCATTTCTGCCTACAATCTATATATGGAATCAAAATAAAACGGCAAAGAAAAACGGAAAACGGCAGTTTGGAATGCTTGATTCCATGAATCATCAATTAGATCCAGCATATCAGACAAGCCTTAGAGACAGAGCGAAATATCCACCTGTGGATAAGGGATACCTGTCTGGAGAACCCACAGGAATCATATTGGGAAAATACCAAGGGAAATATGTAAGAAAAGATTTACAGACAGATGGACATATCATGATTATCGGTGGTTCCGGTTCTGGAAAAAGTTCCTGTCTCATCATTCCGACTTTGTTATCCAATCCCAATATTGGTTTACTAGCCATTGATATCAAGGGGGAGTTATCCAGAAAGACAGCAAAGCTTGGAACAGAAGAGAACATAATCTTCAATCCCAATGACAGAAGAACATATGGGTATAATCCATTTTACAAATTAAATGAAAATTCAACAGAGCAGGAGATTATGGAATGTATGCAGATCACGGCAGTTTCTTTGATACCAATGCCGGCAGAATTGCGTGATACTTTCTGGAAGCAGTCAGCCAGACAGCTTTTGACAGGTCTCCTTATCTATTACTATAAGAAAGAATATCACAATCTTCCAGACATATGTGTTGAAATCCTGAAACAACCAATGCAGAAAACATTGGAGGAAATTCAAAAGAACCTTGGAAAGGAAGAGATAGAAATATTATTTCTTGGTTCTTATCTGGAAATTGCGGAAGAAACATTATCAGGTATTGCATCGGAAGTAACCATGCATCTGACAATCTTTGCAACAGATCAGAACATTCATTATGCATTCAAGGAAAATCCATTAAAAATGAACCCGGATATGCTGAATCATGGCAAGCACATTTATCTATCCATACAGGAGAATAAACTGACTGCTTACTATGATGTATTGCAGTTGATACTGAACCAAACATTATCAGAATTGGAAGGAAGAAAAGAAGAGGAAGAACCAATTCTGTTTATCATAGATGAGCTTCCAAGAATCCTGTCACAGGGAAAACTGGATAGGCTGCTGGATGGAGCAAGAACATTACGGTCAAGAAAGGTAAGCCTGATACTGGTTACGCAGAGTGTAGATGCACTGCTTTCTGCATACAGGGAAAGTGAGGTAGATGATTTAATCAGCAATTGTGCATATGTAGCTGTGCTTTCTGCAACATCCAAGAAAACACAGGACAAGATCATAAGCTGGAGTGGAAAATATACAGAGAGAAAAAACAGTTACAATCAGGGAAAGGGAGCATCCAATCATAGAAGTATATCCTATGAGAAGAGAAATATTGTGGAATCGGAAGATCTGGTTACACTGCCAGATACAGGAGAACTGATACTGATTACACCAAAAGGGTATAACAGAATCAAGAAAGCACCCTATTATAAAATTCCACAATTGAGAGACCGATCAGCAGACATAGAAACATTCAATCAGAACATAGAAAATATGTAATCGACAAGGAGAAACAATGGAAACGAAGGAAGAATTAGAAGCGTTACAGAAGAAGCATAGGGAACAGATGCAGAAGAACAGAGCCAAGGTGCAGGAAAGAAAAAATCGGGCGCACCGTCTGATCATCCGCGGAATCATGGCAGAAAATGCAATTGGAGAAAATGCAGGCAGTATGACCGATGAAGAGTTTCAAGATGCATTTAACCGGCTTATAGAAAAAAGGAGGTAACAGATTATGACATATGAAGAATTTATGGATGAATTTCAGAAGCATTTAAGTCAGGAATTGGAACATGCAGACATTGAGAAACTGCAGTTGCAGAAAATAAATGGGAAAAGAGATGCGCTTGCAATCAGGGAAGGAGATTGCAACACAGTTCCAATCATATATATGGATAATCAATATGAAAAGTATATGCAGGGGGATTCCGTGGAAGATCTGGCTCGACAGGTTGCAGACAACTATACAGAGTGTATGCGTGAAGAAAAGATAGATGATACATTTGTGCCAGAGCCAACCTATCAAGATGCACAGAAAAATTTATATTGTGCAGTTATAAATGGAGAGATGAATAAGGAATTATTAAAGACGGTTCCACATGAAAGAATAGAAGATCTTGCCATCATACCAAGAATGAAGGTGGGGAATATCGGAAGTTATCTGGTAACAACAGAAATATGTGGAATGGTTGGAATGACAGAGAAGGAAATCTTACAGACAGCTAAAGCCAATACAGCAAAAGAAAAATTCGTATGCAGAGATTTGACAGAGGTTGTATGTGGAATTATGAAAAGTCGTCACATGCCACAGAGCTATATAGATGAAACACGGTATATGGGGCAGACATCATCTCCGATATATATGCTTACAAATGAAGCAGCATATGATGGGGCGGCAATCCTCACATCCCCAGAAGCAATGGACCAGGTAAGAGAGCGGATAGGGGAAGATTTTTATATTATTCCAAGCAGCAGACATGAGGTACTTGCACTCCCAATCAGTGAGGCACCAGACATAGGATATCTGAAATCAGTGGTAGACGGTGTGAATAAAGAAGTGTCCTCAAAACTGGATGTGCTGTCAAACGAAGTGTATAGATATGATTCGCTTACCCGAAAAATCAGTATAGCAGATAAAATGGTAAACACACTTGGAAAAACAGAGAAAAAAACAAAAGGAAAAGGCAGATAGGGGGAAGAGAATATGGAAGATAATTTTGAGTTATACAGAATCTATATGAGAATCCGTGATATTCCTGAGAAAACGGAATATCTGGAGATTTCAGAAACTGAAAAAAAGGAGAATGCAGAGCATGAAGCAGGTACAGAATAATAACATTGAAGAAATCACAACAAAACTGGAAGAAGGAATCAAGGAACTGTTTGACAGTGATAAGTATAAGCATTATCTAAAGATCATGTCCAGATTTCATCCATACAGTTTCAATAATATACTTTTGATTGCCATGCAGAATCCAGATGCAACAATGGTGGCAGGATACGCGGCATGAAAAACAAAATTTCAAAGACAGGTAAACAAAGGGGAGCAGGGAATCAGAATCCTTGCTCCTGCTCCTTATAAGGTGGAAAAGGATGTTAAGAAGATAGATGAAAAAACAGGGAAAGAGATCATAGAGAGACAAGAGGTAATTGTGCCTGCATATAAAGTGGCAACGGTCTTTGATATTTCCCAGACAACAGGAAAAGAACTGCCACAGATAGTAACTCCATTGGAGGGAGATATAGAAGCATATCAAAATTTCATGGAGGCAATCAAAGCCAGTTCCCCGGTGCCAATCGAGATAAGAAACATAGCAAAGGAAAGTGTCAACGGATATTACAGTCAGACATTAAAGAAGATTGTTGTACAGGAAGGAATGGAAGAAATGCAGACAATAAAAACTGCAATTCATGAACTAAGCCATGCCATTTTACATGATGAAGAAACAGGAACAGAGGGAAAACTGGATACAAAGACAAAAGAGGTGCAGGCAGAAAGTGTTGCATATACAGTCTGCCAGCATTATGGCATAGATACATCGGATTACTCTTTTGGATATATTGCAGGGTGGAGCAGTAGCCAGAAAATGGGAGAGTTCAAGGACAGCCTCAAAACAATCCAACAGACAGCTTCCGAGATCATCAGGAGAATGGACGCAATATTATACCCGGAAAAAGAGCAGAAGAAACAGAAGATCATGGAGAAACACCATGTGAGAGGGCATAGGTAAATATGCCACAAAGCCCTCGGCAGAGCGCACCATCATGCCAGTATGGCGTGATGTATAAGTGCGCACTTCCAAGGAAGTGAAGGGAGGAATCAACGTTATGGCTATATATCATTTAAGTGTGAAAATCATAGGAAGAAAAGCTGGCAGATCAGCAGTAGCTTCCGCAGCCTATCGAAGCGGTACAAAACTTGTCAATGAATATGATGGGATAGAGCATGATTATACAAATAAAAAATGGATTGCTTATTCAGAAATAATGTTGCCGGTACAGGCTCCAGAAAGTTTTAAGGACAGAGAGAAATTATGAAATGCAGTGGAACTTGCAGAGAAATCCTCAGATGCACAGCTTTCGAGAGAGATAGAAGTTGCACTTCCCATAGAAATGACAGAAGCAGAACAGATTAAACTTGTACAGGACTATGTACAGGAGAATTTTGTAAATCAGGGAATGTGTGCAGATTTCTCCATCCATGTACCACCAGTCAGAAATCAATATGGACAACCTGTGGATGAAGCAGGAAATGTAGTACATGACATAAATCAAATGCAGTTTCAAAATCCACATGCGCATATCATGCTTACAATGCGCCCTCTGGATGAAAAGGGAAAATGGCAGGCAAAGTCAAAAATTGAATATCTGTGTGTCAAAGATGGAACACAGAAAGCATTCACAGCAGAAGAATACAAGATAAAAAAGACAGAAGGCTGGGAAAAACAGTACAAGTATAAACTGAATGGAAAATTTGTATGAATGACAGCCACAGAAGGAACTCTGAAAAAACTGGAACGACAGGGACGTACCCCCAAGACAAGCAAATATGGACGGAGAAACCCCATTGTGGAAATCTGGAACAGTCAGGAAGCAGAGCTTACATGAAGAAAAAACTGGGAGATAACAGTGAACCAGCACTTGGAACAACTAGGTTATCAGGCAAGAGTAGACAGCCGTTCTTATAAAAATCAAGGCAGACAAAATGAGATACCTTCCATCCATATGGGAGCATCCAGCAGATATATAAAAATGTTGTCAGACAGAAAACAGATCAACGAGGACATTAAAAAATATAACCATATGGCTTTGATGCTCCAGAAAGAGATTGACCGTATCTCAGAGCGTATGCGTGAGTTATCTGCACAGGCAGAGGCAAAATTGGAAGAGCTTCAGAGAGAGTTAAATCATAAATATGCAGAACAAGAGCTTATCAATCAAAAGCTGAGACCATTACAGGGGAAACTGCAGATGCTTCAAGAAACAATACAGAAGATTGAGAGACAAAAAGAACGGACTTTAGAGGCAAATAAAAAATCTTCAGAAAAAATTGAAAAATTGGAGTCGAAAATCAAAAAATATACCATATTTAATGTGCAAGAAAAAATCTCAGCAAAGAAACAGATTCAAATGGAAGAAAAAAATATCCAAGACAGAAACCTCTATATGCAGGGGATAATCCGGCAACATGGGTTGACAGATATCAAAGATCTGCAACAGCTTATAAACCAATGTTCGGAGGCAGATGCAGAATATCAGCAAATGACCGATCAGGCATTCCGTTGTGCAGAGGCAATCAAAAAAATCATGGAAGAATATGCACAATGCATGACGTGGATTATAAAAAGTTATCTGCCATTGGAAGAAAAGACAGTCAAAAGGCGAAAAATTGGAAGAAAATAGAGAAATTTTTGCAAAAACGTTGCAGCGACGACAATCTATAAAATAGAAGCAGAAAGGGAGTGGTCTATGAGATAGTTAGGACAGATACATAATAGGTATAGTATTCACAGATAAGAACAGGAGGAAAAATTTATGACAACATCGACACAGTACATTAAGAATCTAAAACAAAAAATCATTACATCAAAAATGTTGGAAGATGCTCTTTATAGCTGTAATAAGAGGGCAAAAAACTGTAGAGATAAGCAGGAAGAATATCGCAGATGGCGTTTAAGCTGTCGATATGAGAGAACATATTACAATGATAAGTATGATAATGAAGGTAAGTATAGGGAGAAAAAGGAACATTATTATAATATGAAATCTTGCTTCCTTAGACTGCTTGAACCATGTGCAATCCATGTTCATGAACTGGAAAATGGAGAGAAGCGGTATATGCTTTTTTACGAGCTTGAAAATCATAGCTTCCATTCTCCAATCTCATTTGAGGATGCAAAGAAAAGAACAGATTTACCAATTAAGACATTGGATGCTTCCTTTTATACCTTTGGCAGAGATATTCAGGAGCTTCTTTCTGTGCAGTTCACTGAAAAGATGTATGATTTGATTTTGAGCGGAGATTACACATTGGTTGCTTAGTCGTTGCTGATAGAAACAAAAATCAGTTGTATTTTTTCAGAATTTGTATATTATATAAGTAACAACCGGAGAGTTCCTGCCGTTTAAGTGGAAGGTTTAACAACAAGTAAAAATGAGACAGTTGGATTCATCTAACTGTCTCATTTTCTATGTAGCTCTGTGGTACAAAGCCCCAGAGATCTTTATTGAACTCTGTTCCATTTGAAAGCAGAAAGGACTCAGTTTCTCAACTGAGTCCTTGTCAGAGTAAAAATACTCCTATTCTGCCTTTTATAACTTCCAATTTCCACAGCATTATCTTTTTTGCCCACAGCCACTACAATACTGATAATCAGTCACTTCTTCATCATAAGCATCCTTAACTTTGACTCTTTCAGTGTCATTATATGGAACATCTTTATGTCTCCACTCAGAATGACAACTACTACATTTTTCCACTTCCACCCACCATGGATTTTCATCAGTACCACAATTTATCATCATGGTCCCTGAAGCTGCATAATGTGCTGTTGAACCTATAGATGTAATATCTGCTCCGCATTGGTTGCAAATCAGTACACTATATACTTCATCCTTATACTTAGTCACAACCCTATCTTCATACTCAGCGTCATGGTGTACAGTTTTCTTATGATCAACCCATACATGCTGATGCTCTGTATTTTGCTGAGTTGTTGACTGTGCTTGTGTAGTTGCAGTCTGAGTTGTTGTCTGCTGAGTTGTCTCTGCTTTCTTGTTGTCGGTCTTAGCTTCATCTTTTTTATTTGAAGTAGTTGTTTCCTGTTTTTTGTCAGATGCAGATTCGGTAGTAGTGTTTTCTTCTGTGATAGCTTCCGTAGTTTCTTCAGAAACTTCCTGATTATCTGAAAGATCTGCTAACTCTGTTGTAGATACATTTTCGATATCAGATTCTTTTCCGGCATCAGTTACAGTTGCATTGGTAGAAGAAGCAACATTAGAATTTGATGAATCCTGATTGCTACATCCACATGTAGATAACATAGCGATAGAAATAAATGTACATAAAATTGCTGTCTTAAACTTTCTCATTGGTTTTCTCCCCTCGTGTAAAATAGAATAGGTACATATGTATAATAAAGCAAGAACAATAGTTCTGCAATAGGTGAATAAATATTTATAAAATCAGAAAGTGGATTTCCCTTTTTATGAGCTTTCATCATTAGAAGATTATTCAAAGTATTTGACAAATGTAGATATGCACGTTACATTAAATTGGTATAAATAAATTCAATAATTATAGATATCACTGTATCTGAATAATTTTTTGAATAATTTGAAACTTGAAAGTGAAAAGACCCAGTAAAATCAAGGCTTCTGAGGGATGTCTAGGTTGTCTCCAAAACCTTTGGCGGGAGTTCGATTCTCTCATCCCCTGCTTGTGAAAAAGCCTTGAAAACCTTGTATTTACTGGGTTTTGGGGCTTTTTTCTTTTATGTGGTTTTGAAAACCTTAGCATACCTATTATACCTACTTGGCATATCTATATTAGCAGATTAATTCCCTATAACTGCTTTTTAACTTTATTTGCAGAAAAAAATGCAGAAATTTGTATAATGTACTTTTAGTAATTTATAATTTAGTAAAGTATGATTGACTAAAATAAAAATAAGAGTTATGATAAAAATATGAAAAGGGGGTGTAAGGATGTTTATTGGAAGAGAAAAAGAGTTAGAAGCTTTAGATCAACTATATAAATCGGATAAGTTTGAATTCGTAGTAATATATGGGCGACGGCGTGTAGGAAAGACTGCCTTAATCAATCATTTTATGGATGGAAAAAAATCAATCTATTTTATGGGCGTAGAGAGCAATGAGAAACAGAATCTGGAGAATTTCAGTAAGAGCATTATTGAATCTAGTAGTGGTATTCAAACCGAGACGTCCTTTTTATCTTTTCAGGCCGCTTTGGAGTATGGTTTTAAGTTGGCGGAAAATGAACGTATTATTCTTGCTATAGATGAATATCCTTATGTGGCAAGAACATCACAAAGCCTTGCGTCAACATTGCAGATGTTGATTGACAAATATAAAGATAGTACAAAATTAATGCTTATATTGTGTGGATCTTCTATGTCCTATATGGAGGACCATGTTCTTGCATATAAAGCACCTCTTTATGGAAGAAGGACAGCGCAGATGAAAATTGTGCCGTTTGATTTTGATGAGTGTTGTGCGTATTTAAGTGGCTTAACAGATCAGGACAAGGCATATATTTATGGAGTTGTTGGAGGAACACCGCAATATCTTCTTCAGATGAGTGATAAGCTAAGTGTAGAGGAAAATATTAAAAATACGTATTTGAATCCAATCTCATTTCTTTATGAGGAGCCAATGAACCTTCTGAAACAAGAGGTAAGAGAACCGGCAATTTATAATGCAATTATTACGGCTGTTGCAACGGGGCATTCCAGAATGTCAGAAATATCAACAAAGGTGGGGGAAAGTACTACAGTATGTTCTGGATATCTCAAGAATTTGATTGAACTTGGGATTATTAAGAAAGAAACTCCATATGGAGAAAAGGTCTCCAGAAAATCAATTTATTCGATTGAGGATAATATGTTCTATTTCTGGTATCGGTTTGTCTTAGATAACGTTTCTGTTATTGCAAGAGGTGCAGCAGATTTGGTTTATAGAAAAATTGAAGCACAGCTTGATGACTATATGGGTAACGTGTTTGAAGAAATTAGTAAACAATATTTGTGGAAATTGCTTCTTGCAGGGAAAGTACCGATTGAATTTACGTCGTTAGGACGTTGGTGGGGTAATGATCCCAGAAAGAAAACTCAAACAGAAATCGACATAGTGGGAGAACAGGACAGAAATTCAGCTATTTTTGCAGAATGTAAATGGCGAAATGAAAATGTTGACCTGGAAGTGTTAGAGACTTTGGTTGATCGAAGTGAATTGTTCCATTACACTAAAGTACATTATTTCCTTTTTTCTAAAACCGGTTTTACAAAAGGATGTATGGAAAAGGCGGAGAAAATGGGAAATGTTACATTGGTAAGCTATGCAGATATTGTGAAAGAATCGGTAAGAAAACTATAAGGAGAAAATAGAAATTATGATACAGAGCGAAGTAACTGAGATAAAAAAGATAATGACGAACAACGACTGTTGCATTCATGGACTTGCCGGATGTTATGTCGATGCGAATAAGGAAATGCATGTCTTAGAGCAGGGGAAGTTCCTTGTCCTGCCGGAGGAAGAACAGCACAAGTATTTTGACCTGATTAAGAAGGGCTTGTCCGGGCGGATAGGCAAGAATCTGTTGAATCTGGCATTTCGCACAGAGAATGGAATCACTGTGCAAAACCGGGATACGCTGATGCAGGTGTTAAACAGCGAGCTGAAAGATCCGCAGGTGTTGCAGGCGTATTTTGAGAAGATCCGCGATTCTTATGCATATGTGGATAATTATTATATTATGCTGGTGTATGGAGTCTACGATGTACCGGGAAAGACCGCGGACGGAATCGAGATGGAGGATGCATCCGACGTCGTGTACAAGTTCAATTTGACTCTGCTTTGTCCGCTCAAGCCATCGAAAGCAGGGTTGATATACAATCCGGTCGATAATAGTCTGGAGAATGCGATGCGGAATATGATGGTCGAGATGCCGATGAATGGATTCTTATTCCCGGCATTCAATGAGCGGATGAGTGATGTGCACGCAGCACTTTACTATACGAAGAAACCGTCCGAGTTAAATGACAGTCTGCTCATGGATGTGTTTGGCTGTGAGATTCCTGCAACTGCAGGCAAGCAGAATGAGATGTTTATCAATGCAATTGAAGCGGTAGAAGAGATGACATTTGACAAGGCGAAGGCAATCTACTCCAACATGCGGGAGCATGAGATGGAGTTAAAGGACAGCCCGGAGGAAGTGGTCGTTGACAAGAAAGAGACGGCGCGTATCCTAGAGGAAAGCGGGTTTGAAGAAGAGGAGATTCAGGCGTTTACGAAGACGTTCGATGAGGCAACCGAAGAGAATGGAAAGGTGCTTTTGAGTAATGTGTTCGAAGGAAGCAATAAGCTGAAGATCAAGTCCGGTAAGACGGAGGTTTCACTTCCGGTTGAACAGACAGATGCTATCGAGGTACGGAAAATCGATGGTAAAAACTGTATTGTGATTGAAATCAGTGACGATTTACTTGTGAATGGCGTGAAGATCAATAAATTTGATGGCCCGATCGATCTCTCTTTATAATCTAACAGTATACCCGTGGAACCGCGGAATTTACGAAGAGCGGATTGATTCGAAAGGTCACGAAATCGCCGATGGAAATGGGCGTTTTGGATACATCAAGGATGCACGAATTCATACTGATCTGACCAAGGACTGGCAGAGTTTGGCCTTCAAACTCTGCCGTTTGCTTTTTCTGTAAGCAGGCACGTTTGCAGAGGTGAAGTAACTGGAGCGGGGAGGGCCGTTTTGCGGTTACTTCGCGTGTCATGCCAAGCCCATGGAAATATCCGGCTGACACAACGGCGGTTGTAGACGCTTTCGACAGACGGCAGGATTTGCCGTAGCCGATGTTGTGACCGGCAGGCAACTGGTACACGTCGTCTACACGCGCAGTCAGGTCGCATACATTTTCAAAGCCATATGGATTTGAAACAGCGAGGCGACCGAGAAATGCAGAGCCAACGCGGACAGCATCCAGATTCATATACGGAAAACGGACGAGGGAGGAAGAGGAAGAGATATGACGTATCCCAAGTGGAATCCCTGCGTCCGTGAGGGTTGTACAAAGGTTGTTAAAATCTTCAAATTGTTTTTTGACAAAGCGTTCATTCTTACAACATGCTGCGTAAAAATGCGAATAAATTCCTGTGACCTGCACATGTGTCATGGCATGTACCGTGTTAATGATAGTGCTAATCTGCGAGGTTTTTTCACATAAGAAGCCGTAGCGGCCAAAACCGGTATCGATGCACAGATGTGCATGTGCGCAGAAATGATTTATATAAGAAGCAGTTTCTTCCAGCATCATTCCACATTCCACACTCGTGATACTGAGTGTAATATCATATTTGATCGCATTTGTGATATCTTCTGAATTATAGAGCGGTGTCAAAAGCAGAATTTCACCCCAAATTCCTTTTTTGCGGAGTTCTACAGCATCAGATAATTCTGTGACTGCAAAGTTTTTGATTCCCCGAGCTTGCAGAAAGGTAGCAAATTTGCTTAGACCGAGTCCGTAAGCATTCCCTTTTAATACAGCGATAATCAGGGAGTCTGAAGCCAGTTTTTTGATGATTTCGATATTATGTTCTAGTGCGTGAATCCGCACATTTAAGGTTGTCATAGTAATTGCTCCTTTGGTAAAAGATACATGTTAAATGATATCTGCTCTTGAATCTGATTGCAGTATAGAGTAGAATTGCATCGAAGTTGTATCGTAAATGTAACAAAGTTGCAAAAGATTTGTTTACAACATGCATATTTTAATAGAGAAATATATAGAGGTGACTATGATGGAAACATTATCAAGACATGCAAAGATTCAGACATCAGAGACATTTTTATTAAGTGCGATTTTGGCGTTGTCGGGTGGATTTCAGGATGCGTACACATACAATGTGCGAAACGGTGTATTCTCGAATGCACAGACCGGAAATGTTGTGCTGATGAGCCAGCATCTGATGCAGGGAGAATGGATGCGCGCACTGCACTACTTGTTCCCGGTGCTTGCGTTTGCATTTGGCGTACTTGTGGCAGAACGGATTGGACATACCTATAAGAATGCTAGAAAAATCCACTGGCGGCAGATCGTTGTTTTGATTGAGATATTGATTTTATTAGCGGTTGGGTTTATGCCGCAGAAGTTCAATATGGCGGCGACGATGCTCGTATCATTTGCCTGTGCGATGCAGGTACAGACGTTCCGCAAGGTCAATGGCTATGGGTATGCGAGCACCATGTGCATCGGTAACCTAAGAAGTGGAACCGAGAGCCTGTCCGTCTATATCCGGGAGCATCAGAAGGGGGCACTTCGCAAGGCACTGCATTACTATGGAATCATATTGATCTTTGCAGTCGGTGCCGGTGCCGGGGGAATTTGCTCGATGCAGATCGGCGTGCATGCAATCTGGATATCCTGTGTTCTGTTGCTTGCCGGATGCCTGCTTATGATTAAGGAGGAACGTTAAAAATATCGTTTTCTGTTAAGAATTTATTCGCAAGACCGTACCCGTGATCCATTCGGTGATCCGGGTACTTTTTAGTTGCTCATTTCCTGAAAGATGCCGAGCTGTGGCGGATATTCCGTAAAGGTGAAAAATGCCGCGGTTAAGAGGAGCAAAATCGCGGAAGAAAGGATGAGCTTTTCTGCCTTCCCATTTCGGTAGACATCATTTTCGACAAAGAGGGCGAAGATAACGCCTGCAAAATATAGTGCAATATTGATCCAGTCGTAGTTTTTTCCAAGGATGCCGTTCAGTGTATAGAAGACTGCGACGATGAAAATCATGCCGGACAAGATGCCGATGGTGCGTGCCCAGAGGTAATTTGCCGGCATTTTTTCGTGGAAGGAGAACAGCTCGACCAGCGTGAGCAGAAGCATCGGGAAGAAGAGCAGCTTTAAGTGCTCCCATGTGGATTCGTTGACGGCAGAGAACAGCCCGACGATGCGGTTTTGATCCGACCATTCATAGGTGAAATGCAGCAGCACTCCGAGGATGGAGATAAAGAGAAAGCGGATGGCGTTGGTTTTGAATTTCATGTTGGTTTGTCCTTTCTTGATTTAATCAGATTATGCAGATATGTATATAGTTTATGGATTTTTTGGAAATTTATACTATGTCCTGAGAAAGTATATGCGTGGATTGGGGGAATTTTCCTAAAATAGAAAATTTGCTCCAATGGGTGAAGTTGCGGGAGCTGGTAAATTGGGGCAAAAGTGTACAAAATCGGAAGATTGCTCCAAGAGGGAAGAATAGGAAAGCAAGCGGGTTGGAGCAAAAGTGTGCAAAACCGGAAGATTGCTCCAAGAGGGAAGAATAGGAAAGCAAGCGGGTTGGAGCAGAAGTGGGTTAAACCGGAAGATTACTCCAAGTGGAAGGAAAAGGAAAGCAAGCGGGTAGGAGCAGAAGTGGGTTAAACCGGAAGATTACTCCAAGTGGAAGGAAAAGGAAAGCAAGCGGGTAGGAGCAGAAGTGTGCAAAACCGGAAGATTGCTCCAAGGGAAAAAAAGAGAAAGAAAAACATGGTTGAAACAAGGAAAAAGCATATGTATAATAGGGTTACTTGACGGAAACAGAGACAGATAACAACAAAATAGAATATCTGATTTCTGTCGAAAAATTAAACAAGAACAACAGGAGAAAAATCATGCGAATTGTAATACAGCGTGTCAATCACGCATCCGTAAAAGTAGATGGAGAGACAATCGGAAGCATCGGCAAGGGCTATCTGCTTCTGCTCGGTGTGGCAGAGGGAGATACAAAGGAGATGGCGGACCGCTATGTGAAGAAGCTTTCAACCCTCCGGATCTTTGCAGACGAAGAGGGCAAGACGAACCTGTCAATTATCGATGTAGGTGGAGAAGTGCTGGTCGTATCCCAGTTCACATTATATGCGGACTGCAAGAAAGGAAACCGACCAAGCTTTGTCAAGGCGGGGGCACCGGACTTTGCTGAGGAGATGTATGAGTATTTCAAGGCGAAGTGCGTGGAGACATTTGGAAAAGTAGAATGTGGAAGCTTTGGCGCCGACATGAAGGTAGAGCTGGAGAACGATGGACCATTCACAATCTTGTGGGACAGCGAGGAATGGTAAAACATGAAACAAGACAGCCAGATGTTTGGTACAGAGAAAATCAGTAAAATACTATGGAAGATGGCACCGCCTGTGATGCTGGCGCAGCTGATACAGGCACTTTATAACATTGTGGACAGCTTCTTTGTCGGGCGGTATTCCGAGAGCGGACTGACTGCGCTATCCATCATCTATCCAATCCAGCTTCTGATGATCGCATTTGCGGTGGGAACCGGCGTTGGTATCAATACGTGTATGGCGCATTACTTAGGCTTGTCTGAGGATGAAAAGGCGGACGAGATCGGTGGGATCGGAACGCCGCTTTCTCTGCTTATGTGGACAGTATTCGCTGTGTTCTGTTACTTCTTTATGCCAGCGTACGCGAAGATGTCGACGGAGTCCGCAGAAGTAATCAAAGAAGTTGTGATGTATGGACGGATTGTATGCGTCTTTTCTTTTGGACTTTTTCTGGAGAGTATCTGGACGAAGATTCTGCAGGCAAACGGCGATATGAAGACGCCCATGATCGCGCAGATTGCTGGTGCGGTTACAAACATCGTACTAGATCCGCTTCTGATCTTTGGTATGTTTGGATTGCCGAAGATGGGAATCGCAGGTGCTGCGGCAGCAACCGTCGTTGGTCAGATCGTAGCGGCGCTGATCGTCATGCGCAGAGGATTCCGGAGGTCGCCGGCGTTATCTGTATATCTGCCGGATATCCGCAAGATTTATAAGATGGGAATCCCGAATATCCTGATGCAGTCTGCGTACACGTTCTATATATTTGGTCTCAATATGGTACTTGCAACCTTCTCTGATCAGGCGGTGACAGTACTTGGACTTTATTACAAATGGCAGGCGTTTTTCTTCATCCCGCTTGGGGCGATGCAGACCTGCATCGTTCCAATTTTAAGTTACAACTATGCGACGATGAAGATCGACCGTTGCAAGAAAACATTATCGCTGGCACTTGTGTATGGAATGTCACTGATGATGCTTGGCGTGCTTTGCTTTGAACTGATACCGGGACAGATGCTGCATGTATTCTCGCATGACGCAGAAGTGATCCGTATCGGGAAGGTGGCATTCCGTATCATTGCGGTGAGCTTTATTCCGCTTGTGACATCGCTGACATTTCCGGTGTTCTTTCAGGCGGTTGGAAAGGCGTTTACAAGCAGTATGCTTACGGTGGTAAGAACGGTATTTTTATTTGTGCCGCTTGGGTATGCATTTTCAAGAATCGGGCTAAACTTCTTCTGGCTGACATTTCCGGTTACGGATATTATTACATCGATTGCCGGATTTTTGTTGTACCGCCGTTTCCTAAGATTCACCAAAAGTTCATAGAATTTGCGTTGTTTCAGCAAATCTCCTGTGCTATCATATGTAATAATTTGGAAAGTATATAGAATTAAGGCATAAGAAGAGTTGAAAATACGAAAAGTATATTGCAATCTGGTTCTGTATGTGTAATTCCTGCAACTATGTTTGGGATATGCATATGCAAACATAGTTGCAGGAATATACTATACAGAATCAGATTGCAGGATGCAGCAAGGGTATTTTCAAAAAGGAGAAGATTATGGGACTTACGCAGCAACAAGTACAGGAGCGGATCGATCAGGGACTAACGAACGAGAGCGACCTGTCTACCGATAAAACAACGAAGGAGATTATCGTCTCCAATACATTCACATATTTTAACCTGATCTTTTTGATCATTACGGTCTTACTCTGTCTGGTCGGTTCCTTCCGGAACCTGACCTTCCTGCCGATCGTCATCGGCAATACATTGATTGGAATTATACAGGAGATCCGCGCGAAGCGGACACTGGACAAGATGAACCTGCTGAATGCACCGCACGCCATCGTCGTGCGGGACGGCGTGAAGCAGAAGATTGAAACCGAACAGCTCGTACAGGATGATGAGATCATCTTGGAGGCGGGCAACCAGATCTGCGCAGATGCAGTCGTTGTGGAAGGAAACGTGCAGGTCAATGAATCGCTGCTTACCGGAGAAGCGGACGAGGTAGAGAAAAATCCCGGCGACGAACTGTTCTCAGGAAGCTTTGTCGTATCGGGACAATGCCATGCCGAACTCACGCACGTCGGAAATGAATCCTACATCGCGAAGCTCTCACAGGAAGCAAAGACGATGGGAAGCGGCGAGCAGTCCGAGATGATCCGCTCAATCAACCAGATCGTCAAATGGGTTGGTATCGTTATCATCCCAATTGGACTTCTACTGTTTTATCAGAGCCATTTTATCAACCACGAGACGATCCGGCGGAGTGTGACAGCAACGGTTGCGGCGATCATCGGTATGATCCCGGAGGGATTATATTTACTTACGACAATCGCACTGGCTCTCAGCACCATGAAGCTTGCCAGCCGGAAGGTGCTGCTGCATGATATGAAGAGCATCGAAGCACTTGCGCGTGTCGATGTGCTGTGCGTGGATAAGACCGGTACGATCACCGAGCCGACGATGAATGTCAAGCAGATCATATGTAGCAAGAATGGAAAAAATTTACTGCACACACCGGAGGAATTGCAGGAATTACTTGTGGATTATACCCTTGCATCGAACGACAACAATGCAACGATGCAGGCGCTTCGGACATTTGCCGGAAATGAGAGTGTGGCACCAAGCCGGACCGTTGTGGAACGGTATCCGTTTTCTTCGACGACGAAATACGGTGCAATCGTATTTACCGAGGGAACGTATATATTAGGGGCGCCGGAATTTGTCATGGGTGATGCGTATGCAACCGTGGAAAAAGAAATTTCAACCTTCACAAAAACCGGTGACCGTGTCCTGATTTTTGCGAAATATGCAGGAACCGATTTAAAGCATGGACTTACCGAAGAAGTGATTCCACTTGGATTTGTCGTGCTTGCGAACCCGATCCGGGCAAATGCGAAGCAGACATTCGAATATTTTAACGATCAGGGCGTGGCAATCAAGGTTATCTCCGGTGATAATCCGGGAACAGTTTCTGAGGTTGCGCTGCAGGCAGGAATCCTGGGCGCAGAGAATTACGTGGATGCGACTACACTTGATACAGCGGCGAAGCTTAGGGATGCGGTCGAGCAGTACACGGTCTTTGGACGTGTGACACCGAAGCAGAAACAGAAGCTTGTGAAGGCATTGCAGATCAAAGGACATACAGTTGCGATGACCGGGGATGGTGTCAATGATATTTTAGCGATGAAGGATGCAGACTGTAGCGTGGCGATGGCATCGGGAAGTGAGGCAGCAGCGCAGGCAGCACAGGTTGTATTGCTGGATTCGGATTTTGCACATATGCCGGATGTTGTGTATGAAGGAAGGCGTGTCGTTAATAACGTACAGCGGTCAGCGAGTTTGTTCCTTGTAAAGAATATATTTTCTCTGTTGATGGCAGTATTCTCGATGGTTTTGATGATCACATATCCGCTTGAACCGGCGCAGGTATCCTTGATCAGTATGTTCACAATCGGCGCACCGGGATTCCTGCTTGCATTAGAGCCGAACAAGAACCGGATTGAAGGCAGGTTTATCACGAATGTGCTGCTTAAGGCACTGCCGGGCGGTCTGACCGATGTGATTGCAGTCGGAGCCCTTGTCATGCTTGGATCGGTATTCGGACTTCCGGATGCGAGTGTGGCGACAGCCTCAACACTGGTTTTGTCGGTTGTTGGATTTATGATTTTATTTAAGATCAGCGAACCGCTCAATAAGATGAAGTACGGCGTGATCTTCCTGAATATATTCGGACTTGTATTCTCCGGGATATTCCTGAAGAAGCTGTTTGCACTAAGTGATATGTCAAACCGGTGTATATTGTTGATGGTTGTGTTCGGATTTGCAGCGGAATCCTTATTCCGGTATCTTACTCTGGTTGCAGAAAAGTTACGGGCATATTATGAGAGAAAACGCCGGTACACAGGATACAAACAAAAACGCAGACTTCGCAGATAATTAACGAATGATAAAAAGAAAAATCCGGACAATGGGGAGTGCCCATGGTCCGGATTTCTCTTTATTTTTATATTCTGTTGATAGAAATGATTGAATGCCGTAAGATATATTACATGGCTGCCACTCTGGCATCAATATAGCGAATCAGTTCTTCCGCAGAAGCTTTCAGTCCCAGACGGCTTGTGTTGATGCAGACATCATAGTAGCGGGAATCTCCCCATTTGCCGGAAGAGAAGGAATTGTGGTACTGTTTCCGGCTTTTATCGTGGCGTTTCATCTTTGTGAGTGCCTCTTCTGCAGATACATGATTGACTTCCATGATTCGTTGTTGCTTCACATCGGTATCACCAACCAGGAAGATGGAAATCAGTCCCTTGTTGTCTTGCAGGATATCTTCTGCACAACGACCGAGCACAACATAGGACTCACCACTTTTTGCCTTTTCCTTTAGAAAATTAAACTGCATTTCTGCTATGATTTTTTCTACGGAATTCGATTGTCCCAGAACCGTTCTTGTTATAAATGGATTGGCTGGCTTTTCATCGTACTTTTTATAGACATCGTAAGAATTTCCGGTTTCCTTAGAAAGCTCGTCTAAAATGTTTCTGTCATAAAGTGGGATGTTGTAATGCTTGGCAATCATTTCAGCAATCACATGTCCGCCACTTCCATATTCTCGTCCGATTGAAATAATGACCTGTTTGTTCATAAATATACGCTCCCTTCTGTCGCGAAATGAGTCTGTCTTTTGCGTTTTCTATCCATAATTATACATAAGAAGGATGGAAAAAGTCAATGTATGTATGCAGAAAAAATAGGAAAAACTGTATTTGTGAAGAAGAAAAAATAGGGAGAAACAGACAATGAAGAAAACAATGGAATTTACACCGACATCCTTTATTTTAGGGGTGCTGCTTGCTGTTATATTTGGAGGGGCGAATGCTTATCTGGGATTACGTGTCGGTATGACAGTATCGGCATCCATCCCGGCAGCCGTGATCTCGATGGGAATCGTGCGTTTGCTGTTAAAACGGGATTCGATTCTGGAAAATAACATGGTACAGACGATTGGTTCCGCAGGAGAATCACTGGCGGCAGGCGCGATCTTTACACTTCCGGCACTGTTTATGTGGGCGAAGGAGCATGGCACGGCAATGCCGTCTTTTTTTACGATTGCGATGCTTGCCATAAGTGGCGGTTTGCTTGGCGTGCTTTTCATGGTACCTCTTCGCCATGCATTAATCGTGGAAGAACACGGACGTCTGCCATACCCTGAAGGAACTGCCTGTTCGAAGGTATTGCTTGCGGGAGAAGAGGGCGGCGAAAAAGCGAAGAAGGTATTAAAAGGATTGCTCGCAGCAACCATCTATAAATTCTTAGCAGATGGATTGAAGCTGTTTCCGAGTGAAGTGGATTTTAAAAGCCGGAAGCTGCGCGGAGCAGGCTTTGGTATTGATGTACTCCCGGCATTGGTCGGTGTAGGATATATCTGCGGTGCACGAGTTTCTTCGTATCTCTTGAGCGGGGCTGTGCTTGGCTGGCTTGTGCTGATGCCTGCATTTGTACTGGTTGGAGGTGCTAATATCCTGTTTCCGGCAACAAAGGCGATAGAGACATTATCCACATGGGAGTTGTGGGGAAACTATATCCGCTATATTGGAGCCGGAGCAGTTGCGGCAGGAGGAATCATCAGTCTTGTAAAGACGCTGCCGCTGATCGTGACGACTTTCCGCAAGGCGGTGCGTGGTTACGGAAGTGCGGGAAAGGAACGGACGGAGCGAGATATTCCAATGCGGTATGTGATTATTGGAATCGTGGCAATCTTATTGATCCTGTGCGTGATGCCGCAGATCCGGCTGTCTGTACCGATGGCACTTTTTATTGCAGTGTTTGGATTCTTCTTTGCAACCGTCAGTGCGCGGATGGTCGGTCTTGTCGGCTCTTCGAACAATCCGGTATCCGGCATGGCAATCGCAACATTGCTGCTTTCATCCTTCGTGCTGAAACTAACCGGTCAGAACGGGTTAAAGGGGATGACCGTTGCGATTTCGATGGGAACGGTCATCTGTATTGTTGCGGCGATGGCAGGTGATACGTCACAGGATTTAAAAACCGGATTTATCGTTGGAGCGACACCGTGGAAACAGCAGGTTGGGGAACTGATTGGAGCGGCTGTATCCGGGCTTGCAATCGGCGGTGTATTGTATCTCTTGCAGGCAGCATGGAGTTTCGGTGATTCGGAGCTTCCGGCACCGCAAGCGACGTTGATGAAGCTTGTTGTAGAAGGTGTAATGGGTGATTATCTTCCATGGAGCCTGATTTTGATTGGTGTGTTTATCGCAGTTGCGGTGGAAATCGTCGGGATCCCGGTATTGCCATTTTCTATTGGATTGTATCTGCCAATCCACTTGTCGACAGCCATCATGGTTGGTGGTCTGCTGCGTCTGTTCTATGAGCGGAAGAAAAATGAGACATATGTGCAGGATGGAATCTTGTTTTCTTCCGGATTAATTGCAGGAGAGGGATTAATTGGAATCTTGCTTGCGGTAACGACCGTGCTTGGCATAAGTACGAAGTTTGATTTATCCGTGTATGGAGTCAGCCTGGGATCAGCCGGGAGTCTGGCGGCATTTTTAATTCTGCTTGTTGTAATGATTTGTGAAATAAAAAAACAGGAAAAAATGTAAATTGACAGTTGACATCTGAAAAGGGAATGCTATAATAAATGCAAACATATGAATAATTGTTCATATGAAGCAAGAGTTATTAAAAAGGAGATACGAAGATGAAGAAGACTTACAAGATTGATGTTGATTGTGCAAACTGTGCAAATAAGATGGAGGACGCTGCGAAGAATACAGCCGGTGTCAAGGACGCAACTGTAAACTTTATGGCACTCAAGATGATTGTAGAGTTTGAAGAAGGCGCAGATGCAAAGGCAGTTATGAAGGACGTTCTGAAGAACTGCAAGAAGGTTGAGGATGACTGCGAGATCTTCTTATAAGAGATCCGGACAGATGCGGTATGTGTGCATAAGTAAGTAGAAGAGGCAGGCAGAGATAGGAAGTGACGGCTATGACGAAGAAGCAGAAGAAGGTATTGGTTCGAATCATTATTGCAGCGGTATTGGTAATCGCATTGCAGTTTGTCCCGGTAGAAGGATATGTGCGGTTCGGACTGTATATGATTCCATATCTGGTGATCGGATATGATATCCTGAAGAAGGCGGGGAAGGGAATTTTAAACCGGCAGATTTTTGATGAGAATTTCCTGATGGCAGTTGCCACCATCGGCGCGATTGCGCTTGGTGATTACAAGGAAGGCACTGCGGTTATGCTCTTCTATCAGATCGGAGAGCTGTTTCAGAGCTATGCCGTTGGCAAGAGCCGCCGGAATATCAGTGAACTGATGGATATCCGCCCGGATTATGCGAATGTAGAGAAGGACGGAGAGCTCGAGCAGGTCGATCCGGATGAGATCGAGATCGGTACGGTTATCATCGTACAGCCGGGTGAGAAGGTGCCAATCGATGGTGTCGTTGTCGAAGGAACATCATCCTTAAATACAAGTGCACTGACCGGTGAGAGTGTACCGCGCGAAGTCAGCGTGGATGATGAGATCACCAGTGGATGCATCAACATGACCGGCCTTTTAAAGATCCGTACGACGAAAGAATTCGGCGAGTCGACGGTATCGAAGATTTTGGAACTAGTAGAGAATGCAAGTTCAAGAAAATCCCGTTCCGAGAACTTTATCTCGAAATTTGCGAAGGTTTATACACCTGCAGTCTGCTATGGTGCTTTGGCGCTTGCTATCCTGCCGCCGATCGTGCGGATGGCATTTATGGGGCTTGCGCCGGAATGGGGCGACTGGGTATACCGTGCCCTGACATTCCTTGTAATCAGCTGTCCGTGTGCGCTGGTAATCAGTATCCCGCTCAGCTTCTTTGCAGGTATCGGTGGCGCGAGCCGGGAAGGTGTCCTTGTCAAAGGCTCAAGCTTCTTAGAGACATTGTCGCAGACGAAGATCGTCGTATTCGATAAGACCGGTACGATGACGAAGGGCGTATTTGAAGTAAATGGTATCCACCACAGTCCATATAAGGATGAAGAGCTGCTTGAATATGCAGCCCTTGCAGAGAGTTATTCCACCCATCCGATCAGCAAAAGCTTACAGCGTGCGTATGGCAAGCCGATCGATAAGAACCGTGTCAGTGATGTGGAGGAAATCGGTGGTCATGGACTGACAGCAAAGGTGGATGGAAAGGTTGTTGCAGCCGGAAATGCAAAGCTCATGCAGAAGCTTGGTATCGAGTATCATGAGTGCAGCCATGTCGGAACAATCGTACATGTGGCGATTGATGGACAATACGCCGGACATATCCTGATCTCGGATGTCATTAAGGAGCATGCGGCAGAAGCAATTGCGGCACTGAAGAAGTCCGGTATAGAGAAAACCGTTATGCTGACCGGCGATGCGAAGAATGTGGCAGAGCATGTAGCCGCACAGCTAGGCATCGACGAAGTATGCAGTGAACTGCTTCCGGGCGATAAGGTGGAAAAGGTTGAAGAACTCTTGACGAAAAAGCCGGAAAAGGATAAACTTGCATTTGTGGGTGACGGCATCAACGATGCACCGGTTCTTTCGCGTGCCGATATCGGTATTGCGATGGGCGCGCTTGGTTCGGACGCGGCGATTGAAGCTGCAGACATCGTATTGATGGATGACGATCCGCTGAAGATCTCGAAGGCAATCCGGATCTCGAGAAAATGTCTTCGTATCGTATATGAGAATATTTATTTTGCGATTGGTATTAAAGTAATCTGTCTGGTACTCGGCGCACTTGGTATTGCAAATATGTGGTTTGCTATTTTTGCAGATGTCGGAGTTATGATACTGGCAGTGTTAAATGCGATTCGTACATTGTTTGTAAAGAAACTTTAGTGTGAAATGAGGATACTATGGCACATACACAGAAAATGATAGAATGTTGTGAGAGTCACGAGGTACACAAGGATCTGCTGAAGATTGTGAATGAGAAGCTGCCAAGCGAGACAGAATTGTATGACTTGGCGGAGCTGTTCAAGGTGTTTGGCGATTCAACGAGAATACGGATTTTGTTCGTATTATTTGAGGCGGAGGTGTGCGTGTGTGATCTGGCTGAAGCACTCGGCATGACACAGTCCGCGATCTCACATCAGCTTCGTATCTTGAAACAGAATAAACTGGTGAAGAACCGAAGAGAAGGAAAATCCATTTTCTATTCTCTGGCGGATGAACATGTCCGCACAATTATCGCACAGGGGTGCGAGCATATCGAAGAAGATTAAAGTTGTTTCATTTCGTTCTGACGCACAAGGGTTCGTCCCGCGTGGAAAGGCGAGTAATCAAAGAGGGTACTATGGAGAAGCGAATTTCCGTAATCAGCATTATCGTATATGAGAGAGAACAGGCGGCGAAGGTGAATGCGGTTCTGCACGAATATGCAGACTATATCATCGGCCGTATGGGACTTCCGTATGAGAAGAAGGGTGTCTCTATCATATCCGTCGTTATGGATGCGCCGATGTCTTGTACCAGTGCGCTTTCCGGCAAATTAGGGATGATCGATGGTGTGACTGCGAAATGCAATACAGCTAAGATCTAATATATTATGTCACCACGCGGAGCGTGATGACCTATGCATGCATCAGTGTGCTACCTAATATTTAATTAAAGGAGAGCAAATCTATGAACGAGATGAGACGAAATGCAAAGAAGAGACCGGCAGTGAAGAAAGTATTTGCTTTGTTGCTGGCTCTTTCTATGTTCTGCACGCTTTTGGCAGGGTGCGGCAGGAAAGAGGAGACGGACAATGTGACAGTTCGTGTCGGTGCGATGTCCGGTCCGACCGCGATGGGTATGGTTAAGCTGATGAAGGACTCTGAAGAGAAAACTGCGAAGGGCACATATGAATTTGCAGATTTGTCGACGGATCCATCTACGTTTGTGGCACCGCTCACAAAGGGAGATATCGACATTGCTGCGGTTCCATCGAATCTGGCTTCTGTGATCTATAACAATACGAACGGTGGCGTACAGATCCTTGCAGTCAACACACTGGGTGTTTTAAACATCGTGGAGCGTGGAGACAGCGTACAGAGCATCAAGGATCTGGCAGGAAAGAAGCTGTATGCAACCGGACAGGGTGCAACACCGGAGTACACACTGCGCCATATCCTGAAGGAAAATGGCATTGATCCGGACAGCGGACTTACAATCCAGTGGTGTGCGGATACAACCGAAGCACTGTCTTATATTGCAAAGGATTCCGAAGCAATCGCTATGCTGCCACAGCCATTTGCGACAGCCGCAATGGGACAGGTTGACGGATTGCGTGTCGCAATCGACTTAAATGATGCATGGGATGAGATTGAGGATTGTGATATCGTAACGGGTGTGGTTGTTGCCCGGACGGATTTCGTGAAGGAGCATCCACAGGCGGTTGAGACATTCCTTTCTGAATATGAGGCTTCTGTTGCTTACACGAATGACAATGTAGCTGATGCGGCAGAGCTGATCGCCGGATATGGCATCGTGGCGAAGGCACCGCTCGCAGAAAAGGCGATTCCGAAATGCCATATCACCTTTTTGAAAGGGCAGGAAATGAAGGACAGTGTCAGCGGATATCTGCAGATTCTGTTTGATGAGAACCCGCAGGCTGTTGGCGGTACACTTCCGACCGATGATTTTTATTATGGACTGTAAATATGAACTATAAAGAAGGATTAAAGAAAGTGGGTGCAGCGTTGCTTGCACTCACTTTTTGGGAAATTGCAGCACTTCTCATCCACCAGCGAATCCTGCTTGTAACCCCGGTTGCAGTTGCAAAAAGGCTTTGCACGATCTGGCAGGTGGAGGGCTTTGCGCGTGCGATATGGTTTTCGTTCTACCATATTGCAGGCGGTTTTTTGCTTGGCTTGATTCTTGGTTGTCTGCTTGCTTATCTGGCGGCAAAGTACCCGGTTGCAGAGACCTTGCTGTGGCCGTGGATGGCGACAATCAAAAGTGTACCGGTGGCATCGTTCGTCGTGATCTGCCTGATCTGGCTGTCCGCGCGGAATCTGTCGGTGTTTATATCATTTTTGATCGTAATTCCGATCATATACCAGAATGTCTTAGAAGGACTGCGCGCAGAAAACCGCAAGATGCAGGAGGTAGCAACGGTCTTTCATCTACCTTGGCTCAAACGTTTCCGTTATATCGAGCTTCCGAAACTTCGCCCGTTTCTTCTCTCCGCCTGCCGTGTGACAACCGGTATGGCATGGAAGGCAGGCATCGCGGCGGAAATCATCGGCGTGCCGAATGGCTCAATCGGAAAGATGCTCTATACAGCAAAAATATACCTTGATACCGACGATCTGCTTGCGTGGACGGTGATCATTGTCGTGATCAGTGTGGTGGCAGAGAAGGTGTTTTTGGCAGGGCTGTCAAGGGTGCTTGAGCTGAGCTCGCGTTTTATGGAGGATACGGATGCAGAACGTTAGTATAAAAAACATATCGAAAAACTATGGTGATAAGCATGTGCTTAATTGTGTCTCAAAAGAGTTTCCCATGGGAGAAACAACCGTGATTATGGGAGCGTCCGGCTGTGGCAAGACGACTTTGCTTCGGATTCTGCTCGGATTAGAAATGCCGGATAATGGTGAAGTCATCGGAATGCCGGAAAAGGCTGCCGTATTATTTCAGGAGGACCGGCTGTGCGTGGATGTTTCTGCTTATGAGAACATTGCACTTGTGCTGGAACGTAAGACGACACGTGCGCAAAAGGAGGCACAGAAACATATCATACAACAGGAAGCTGCGCAGGTTGGTATTACGGTGGAAGACTTAAAACAGAATGTCATGGAATTAAGTGGTGGCATGCGGCGGCGAATCGCTTTGCTTCGCGCGTTATTGTACGATGCGGACTGTGTGATCTTAGATGAACCATTCAAAGGATTAGACGCCGCGACAAAGCAGAACGTGATGCAGTATGTGAAGGAAAAGACCACAGGTAGGACGACATTTCTGGTGACACATGATGCTGCAGAAGCGGATTTCTTTGGTAGGAATATCTGGAAACTGACACAGGCAAATGAAAAATAAAATCGTGAGTAAAATTTTACTAAAAAAGAGACGTAAATGATAGATGTCTCTTTTCTTATGTGGGAAAATACGATATAATTATAGTGTGCGTGATTGCGCGCAGACAGTTGTAGACAAAGGTTGTCGGACAACTATAAAAAACAGAAATATATAAGAATTTTTATAAAAAGGAGTGTTGAAATGAAGATTAATTATGTAGGAAATCAGGGCGACTTTACTATGGAGAATCCAGAGATGCTTAGTTATCTTTATTTTCCAATCGCAAATGAATCAGGGGTTATGAGTTCGGTTGCACCTGATCTTGCAGGTGACTCAAAGATGAGCCAGAATTCTTTTCTGATGCCACCGGTGAGCTGTGAGAATCTGCACAATGACAAGTCATCCAGAAATGTATGGTGCAAGATTAACGGAAAGACACTCTGGTCATTGACCGGACGTTCCGCAACCCAGCAGGCAGAGCTTTTTACAGAGGACAAGGAGCCGACCTATTTGGAGGCAGGCTTTATGCATCACAAGATCACACGCACGTCCGAGAGAAACGGTGTGAAGGCATCTCTTTCCAGCGTATCCCCGATCAGCGGTGAGAAGCTCGAACTTCTGAAGGTAGAACTTACGAATATTTCAGACAAGGAAATGACAATGCAGGTCGTAACTGCGATTCCGCTTTACGCAAGATCCGCAGACAATATCCGTGACCATCGTCATGTAACGGCTCTGCTTCATCGTATCACAACGAATGAGACAGGTATCCTTGTAAAGCCGACGATGACATTTGATGAGCGTGGACATAAGCGCAACGAGATCAACTATGGTGTGTTTGGCGGAAATGAGAATGAGACACCGATCGGTTACTACCCAATCGTGGAAGATTTCATCGGTGAGGGCGGAAATCTGGAGAACCCACGTGCACTTTACAAGAATCCACTTGTCCCATATGCAAAGGGCGAAGGCATCGACGGCTACGAAGCATTGGGCGGTGTTGTATTCGCAGAGAAGAAGGTTGCTGCCGGTGAGACGATCTCCTATGTGATCGCAATGGGCTATGGCGACAGCGCAGAGGAGCTTACAACGGCTGCGAACAAGTTCCTGAGCGTCAAGGCATTTGACAAGGCATGGGACGAGACAATCGCATACTGGCAGGAGAAGGTCAATGTCTCTTACCATACAGGCAACAAGGATTTCGACCAGTGGATGAAGTGGGTAAGCTTCCAGCCAATGCTGCGTCGTATCTATGGATGTTCGTTCCTTCCACATCATGATTATGGTAAGGGCGGCCGTGGATGGCGTGACCTGTGGCAGGATTGTCTGGCACTTCTTATTATGAATCCGGATGGCGTGCGTCAGATGTTGATCGACAACTTTGGTGGTGTGCGTCTCGATGGTACAAATGCAACCATCATCGGAAGCAAGCAGGGCGAATTTATCGCTGACCGTAATGGTATCGCGCGTGTATGGATGGATCACGGCGTATGGCCATATCTTACAACGGAGCTTTATATCAATCAGACAGGAGATTTGGATATCCTGTTAGAAGAAAATACATACTTCAAGGATCTTCTGATCTGTCGTGGTGAGGATCGCGATACAGACTGGGATATCTCACAGGGCGAAAAGCAGAAGGATGTAGCAGGAAATGTATACTCCGGAACATTGTTAGAGCATCTGCTCATCCAGAATCTGTCTTCGTTCTATGATGTCGGAGAGCATAACGAGATCCGCCTGCGTGGTGCGGACTGGAACGACGCTCTTGATATGGCTGCACAGCGTGGCGAGAGTGTGGCTTTTACAACGATGTATGCAGACAATATGGACCACATTGCAGGACTGCTTGTAGCGTTTGAGGCATCCGGTAAAAAGACTGTCAAGATCGCAAAGGAGATGCGGCAGCTTCTCGTATCCGGTGCAGATTTGTATGAGAATGTGGCGAAGAAACGAGAAGTTCTGATGAATTACTGCGAGACATGCAGACATACACTTTCCGGTGAGAAGGTAGAGATTCCTGTAGCAGAGCTTGCTGCAAACCTAAAAGAGAAGGCGGACTGGATGCGTGAGCATATCCGCAAGACGGAGTGGGTACAGACAGCCGAAGGCGACGGCTTCTTCAATGGCTATTATGATAATTCCGGTAAGGCAGTTGAGGGCGATGTATGTGGTGGTGTCCGTATGATGCTTACATCTCAGGTATTCACAATCATGTCGAAGACAGCAACGGAAGATCAGGTGGCCCAGATCGTGAAGTCCGCAGATAAGTATCTGTACGATGCTTCTGTTGGAGGTTACCGTCTGAACACCGATTTCCATGAGGTAAAGATGGATCTTGGACGTATGTTTGGATTCGCGTATGGCCACAAGGAAAATGGTGCCGTGTTCTGTCACATGGCAACGATGTTTGGAAATGCACTTTATACGAGAGGCTTCGCGAAGGAAGCGTATAAAGTATTTCATACATTATTTGAGCACTGCAACGATGTTGAGAAGAGCCGCATCTATCCGGGTGTGCCGGAGTATGTGGATGCCAAGGGACGTGGCGTGTACCACTATCTGACCGGTGCTGCAAGCTGGCTGCTAGTGACTGTTATCACACAGATGTTTGGTGTGCGTGGACAGATGGGAGATCTGGCATTCGTACCACAGCTTCTTCCGGAGCAGTTTGATGCAAATGGTGAAGCCGGACTTTCGATGATCTTTGCAGACAGAAATGTCAAGATCGTTATGAAGAATGCTAAGAAGAAGGCACCTGCCGATTACAAGGTAAGTGCAATCACAATCGATGGCACTGCATATGCATTCGATGCCACACCAGTCATTAAGCGCGTCGATATCGAGGCACTCTCCAAGGATGCACAGCATACGATCGAGGTGACACTTGCATAGAAGGTAAAAATGACGCACGTGTTATTTGTTATTGATACTTTGTAGATGCGGTGATGAAACCACATATAAGTGGATTATAGTTTCATAGAATACCAATTTATACGCAGACCATTGGAACACGCCAGCACTTAACGAGCTGTGTCTGAAGAATGAAGACACAGGGAGTTTAGTGTCTGTTGCGTGTGGAAGTGAGCGAGAGCGAGTCTGCGTTGAATTGCGTATTCTATGGAACTATCAGATAGTGTAGAGGTTTCATCACCGGAACAGATAGAAAGGAAAAGAACATGGAAGGAATTGAAATTATAGATTTTCAGCCAGAAGGCTACAAACCACTTGTCGATTACGAAAGCTGGAGAGTTGCAGTCTTAAAGTTCTGTGATGATCTGCTGATCGAGAATGTTAAGACGATGCAGAAGCATTTGTATACAGATGAGGTATTCGTGCTGGTACAGGGACATTGTACATTGTTCCTGGCAGGTGAGGGGGACAAGCCGGGCAAGATCACAGCCGTACACATGGAGCCACACAAAATCTACAACATCAAGAAAGGCACCTGGCATAACCATATCATGGATACGGATGGTGAAGTTGTGATCGTGGAAAACCGTGACACCTGTGATGATAACTCCCCGATTCTGCCACTTGACTCAGAACAATTAGTGGAATTGGCAAACGTTGCAAAATAAATCAATGTAATCTATACGAATAAGAAAGGGAAAAAGATATGTTTGACAATAAGAAAAGATTTATCATTGAAAACTACAACAAGCAATCCTGCTTTGCAAGCTTTCTGCCGGGCATCAGCGGTATCCACGGAACGCCCCTCTGGAACTTCTATGTAAACCGCGGACAGGCAATCTGCAGCTTCGGTTCAGAAAACAAAGATCATTCCATCATGGAATTTTATCCGGCACATCAGTCTTACCAGTTTACAAAGACGATGGGGTTCCGTACATTCCTAAAAGTAGATGGAACATTCTATGAGCCATTTGTAGATGATGACATGCCACATAAGATGTATATCGGCATGAACGAGCTTGAAATTGAAGAGACAAACGAAGCACTTGGAATCAGAGTCAATGTGCTGTATTATACAATGCCGAATGAGCGTCTTGGAGGCCTGGTTCGTACAGTTACAATTACAAATCTGACTTCTGACAAGAAAGATGTCGAGATCCTGGATGGTATGCCGGCACTTTTGCCATATGGTATCCATTTAAAGGATATGAAAGATACTGCACAGACGACAAAAGCGTGGATGCAGGTGGAAGATGTGGAGCAGAAGCTTCCTTATTATCGTGTTCGTATCGCGCTTGTGGATGCGGCAGAGGTTTCCGAAGTAGAAGCCGGAAACTTTATGGTATCTGTGAATGCAAAGGGCGAGAGACTTCCGATCATTGCGGATCCGGAACTGATCTTTGCTTATGATACAAGCTGTGCAAAGCCTGTTAATTTCTTCAATACAGAAGTGCTTGCACTTCCCGGCAGACATCAGCTCTTAGCGAATATGGTTCCGGCAGGTTTTGCATGTGCGCATGAGGAGATTGCTGACAGCTATACGTTATATTCTGTAATTGGACAGGCTGGAACGAAGGAGCTGTTCCATACATTCGCAGATTGCGGTATGAATGCAGATTATTTTGCAAAGAAACATGAGGAAAATGATACGATTATCAATGAACTTGCAGATAATATCAAAACAGTGACAGCAGATCCTGTATTTGATGAGTACTGCAAGCAGACATACATTGACAATGTGCTCCGTGGCGGTTATCCGGTAAAGCTTCCGGGTGGACATATCTTCTATGTATATTCCAGAAAGCATGGCGATGTAGAGCGTGATTACAATTTCTTCTCTATGCTTCCGGAGTATTATTCACAGGGAAATGGAAATTTCCGTGATGTAAATCAGAACCGTAGAAGCGATATTTATTTTGCAAACTTTGTTGGTGATTATAATGTCAAATTGTTCTATGATCTTCTTCAGTTAGATGGATATAATCCGTTGCTGGTTAAGCAGATAACTTATACATTGCAGGAAGATAAGAAGGACGAAGTATTTGCTTACGTCACAGATAACCGTGATGTATTGGAGAAGCTTTTTGCAAAGCCATTTACACCGGGTAATCTGTACGCACAGATTTACAACAAGAAGGTTGGACTCAGCGTTGATGAAGACCAATTCTTTGCAATTGTGATGGAACGCAGCGTAGAAAATCAGAATGCTGATTTCGGTGAGGGATATTGGAGTGATCACTGGACCTATAATCTGGATCTTGTGGATGCATATCTTTCTGTATATCCGGAGAAGGAAGAGACAATGCTTTACGATGAAAAGGATTATACATATTATGAATCAAAGGCAACCATTCTTCCACGTACAAAGCGTTATGTAAAGACTGCAAAGGGTGTAAGACAGTACAATTCCATTGAAAAAGAACAGAAGGAAGGCGTTACATTTAACCAGGCGCGCACGCAGTATGGTAAGGGAGATGTTTATACATCGAACCTTGTAACGAAGCTTGTCATGATGAGTGTCCTGAAATTCGACACTTTGGATATGAAGGGTATCGGTGTTGAGATGGAAGGTGGAAAACCGGGCTGGTATGATGCGTTGAATGGTCTGCCGGGAATCTTTGGTTCTTCTGTCTGTGAGACATATGAATTGCAGAGAATGCTTTTGTTCCTCCGCGGTGAGTTAAAGAAGTTCAATCGTCCGGTGGAAGTATGGACAGAACTTGCAGCGCTGATCGAGAAGACAGAAGAGGCACTTGTATCTTACGAAGAAAACAAAGACCGTCTGGCAGTATGGAATGCTGTAAATATTGCAAAGGAAAGCTATCGTGCGAAGACTGTGTTTGGTATTGAAGGAACGCTTGAGACATTGGAAGCAGCAAAGCTGGTTTCTCTGCTGGATCGTATGATCGCATATGTAGATGAAGGAATCAAGCTTGGCTGTGAGATGAAGGATGGTATTGCTCCTGCTTATATGGCATACAGCATGAAGGATTACACAGAAAAAGATGGCGTGATCACACCGGAAGATCTTCAGGTAGTTGATGTTCCGTTGTTCTTAGAGGGACCGGTTCGTTATCTGAAGCTGCCACAGGCACATGCAGATAAGGTTACACTTTACGATAAGGTAAAGGCATCTGACATGTACGATAAGAAACTCGATATGTACAAGGTCAATGCACCGCTTACGAAATGCTCGTATGAGATTGGACGTGCACGTGCATTCTCACCAGGATGGCTGGAGAATGAATCTATCTGGCTGCATATGGAATACAAGTATCTCCTGGAGCTTTTGAAGTCCGGACTTTATGAGCAGTATTATGCAGATTTAAAGAAGATGGGCATTCCATTCCTTTCTTATGAGATGTATGGAAGAAGTCCGTTGGAAAACTCATCTTTCCTTGCAAGCTCTGCGAACTTTAATGAGAAGATTCATGGAAAAGGCTTCGTAGCAAGATTGAGTGGTTCGACAGCAGAGTTCCTTCAGATGTGGGAGCTTATGATGAATGGTGCCGAATTGTTTACATTAGAAGATGGCAGACTTACATTCAAACTCACACCGGCAATCCCTGCATATCTTGTAAAGGAAGATGGCAAGGTAGAGACAACATTATTTGGAAATATTAAGGTTGTATATGATTGCGGAAGCAGAAAAGATTTGATTCCGGGACAGTATACAGTCACAAAGTATGATCTGGTTGGTACAGATGGTAACGTAGAAACCTGCGAAACTGCCTGTGTAACGGGAGATACTGCGACTGCAATCCGTGAAGGAAAGATTGCGGAAATCCGTGTGACAATCGCATAATTTAGAAAGTTCGTGACAAGAACAGAGAAATTATATATAATAATTGTCAATTAATTAAAAAAACATGAAATACGATGTCGCATCGGAACATAAATATGCTTCCGGTGCGTCTGTCGTGTTTTTGGAAAGCGGCAGATGAATCGGTTTCATTTGCGTAAAGAGGAATTATGTATATAGAAGAACAACGTAGAAGAGCATTGAGCCTGCTCGCTAATTTGATCATATGGGTGTTCGAGGCAGTATCTTTTGGTGTAATCTGGTTTGGAGAGTACCACAAACCGTTATTTTTTCGGGGGAATTATGTCGTGATTGGTTTGTATGCGGTGTTTATCTTTTTGATTACAAAAAGTTTTAACGGCTACAAGCTGAGTTATATGCGTGTACTCGATTTGTGTCTGTCACATGGACTTGCTATCGTGATTGGCGGTGCCGTTGCTTATATTTTTATCTGCATGGTATCCCGTGATTATATGAATGTGATTCCGGTTATCATCATGGTCATTATCCAGATTGTGTTTGAGACATTGTGGGTAATCTTGGTTCAGCATATCTATATGTTGTTTTTCCCGCCACGGAAACTAATCGTTATCTATGGTATCTATCCGCCCGAGAATTTCCTGCTTAAAATCAATGCCAGACGGGATCGTTACCAGATCTGCGAGGTGTTAAACTATCAGCAGGGTATGGAGAAAATCCAGCAGGACGTGTTGGATTTTGAAGGCGTTGTATTATATGATCTGCCATCCGAGGATCGAAACACAATTCTGAAATATTGTTTCAAACATTCGATTCGAACGTATGTAATTCCGAAAATTACAGATATTATTATGAAAGGCTCCGATGATATGCACCTGGTCGATACGCCGGTATTTTTGTCCAGAAACATCGGTTTGCAGGCGGATCAGAGATTTTTTAAGCGTGCAACCGATCTGATTATATCCGGTATTGGGATTTTGGTTGCATCTCCAATCATGCTGATTATTGCAATTGCCATCAAAGCGTATGACCACGGGCCGGTATTTTACCGGCAGGTACGTCTGACGCGTGGCGGAAAGCCGTTCATGATCTACAAATTCCGAAGTATGCGGATTGATGCGGAAGCAAATGGGGCACAGCTTGCAAAGAAGAACGATGATCGAATCACTCCGGTTGGAAAAGTGCTGCGGAATCTGCATCTGGATGAGCTGCCTCAGCTTTTTAATGTGTTTGTCGGAGATATGTCGATGGTTGGACCGAGACCGGAACGGCCGGAGATTTTTGAAAAATACGAGGAATCGGTGCCGGATTTTGATTTTCGTCTGAAGGTAAAGGCGGGACTGACCGGGTATGCACAGGTGTACGGAAAATACAACACCACACCGATTGATAAATTGAAATTGGATCTGACATATATTCAGGAATATTCTTATCGGTTGGATCTGAAATTATTGCTTTTGACCTTCCGTATTGTGTTCCGCAAGGAAAGCTCGGAAGGTGTGGATAAAAACCAGCAGACCGCGTTAAAGGATAAAAACGAGAAAGGATAAAGGTATCGCACATGAATGTAGCAGTGATTATTGCCGGAGGATCCGGACAGAGAATGGGACAGGATATCCCAAAGCAGTTTATCAATGTATACGATAAACCGGTTTTGATCTATACGTTGGAGAGTTTTCAGAGAAATGATCTGATCGATGCCATTGAAGTTGTCTGCATCGATGGATGGCACAACGTATTATGGGCATATGCCAAGCAGTTTAATATCACAAAGGTGAAATGGGTAATCTCCGGTGGCAACAGCGCACAGGAGTCTATCCGGAACGGTGTTTATAACCTGAAGGATGTCTGCATGGCAGATGATAATATTATCATCCATGACGGTATCCGTCCATTGGTGGATGATGAGGTGCTTGAAGATGTCATTGCCAAGTGCAATGAGCATGGAAATGGTGTGACTTCTCTCCCTTATAACGAGCAGATTTTTGTGATTGATGATGAGGTATCCACAACAAAATACATTCCACGTGAGACATTGCGCCGCGTATCAACGCCACAGGCATACAAGTTTGACAAACTCGTGTGGGCGTATGAGAAGGCATTTGCAGAGGAAATCGGCATCTATGGTTCTTCTTATACAAATACAATGATGGTAGAGCTTGGCGAGCGTCTGTATTTCGCAAAGGGCTCGGACAAGAATATCAAGCTTACAACAAAGGATGATTTAGAGATTTTCAAGGGATATCTGACCGCAGAGAAAGATAAATGGTTGAAGTAGGAGAGACGACGATGCATTTATATGACAGTGAAATTTATATGCAGGATGTGTGTGCGGTTGCGAGTATGATTCAGGTACAGGAGCTTGCAGATGCATCGGTGCTGATCTCCGGAGGGACCGGAATGATCGGCAGCTTCCTGATTGATGCGCTTTTATATGCGAATGAGAATTATGGGGCGCAGACAGAGATTTATATATTAGGCAGAAATGAGGACAAAGCACGTGCCAGGTTCGCAGATTATGCGGATTGTCCACAGTTCCATTTTATCAAGCAGGATATCAATGAGAAAGTTGTTGGGAATCCGGCAATGCCGGCAAAGATAGACTATGTGATTCATGCTGCGAGTAATACCCACCCGGTTGCCTATGCAAGTGATCCAATCGGAACAATCACAGCAAATGTATTGGGAACCCAGTATCTGCTTGACTATGCGAAGGCAGCAGGCTGTAAGCGCTTCGTGTTTTTATCTTCGGTTGAGATCTACGGAGAAAACCGCGGGGATACCGATAAATTTGCGGAGGATTATCTTGGCTATATTGACTGCAACACGATGCGTGCAGGATATCCGGAGAGCAAGCGTACCGGTGAGGCATTGTGCCAGGCGTACCGCAAGCAGAAGGAGATGGATATTGTGATTCCACGTCTGTCCCGTGTGTATGGTCCAACGATGCTGCTGAGTGACACAAAGGCGCTATCCCAGTTCATCTTAAAGAGTGTGAAGCGCGAAGATATCGTATTAAAGAGCGAGGGAACACAGGAGTTTTCATATGCTTATGTGGCAGATTGTGTCGCTGGAATCCTTGCTGTTATGATGGATGGCAGAGATGGTGAGGCATACAATATCTGTTCGAAGGATTCAGATGTGCAGCTGCGCGATGTGGCAAAGCAGCTTGCGAATCTCGCAGATAAGCAGGTCGTGTTTGATCTGCCGGATGCAACGGAGCAGGCGGGCTATTCCAAGGCAACGAAGGCAACACTTGACACAACGAAGCTTCGGAAAGAACTCGGATTTGAATCACAGTACGATATGAAGACCGGACTTTCCCACACCGTACAGGTGCTTCGGGAAATCATGTAGATAGGAAATAGGAAAATATGGGAACAAAAATAAAGGAGTTTCGTCAATATAACAATTTGTTTACGGAGCTTGTCAGAAAAGGAATCAAATTAAAATACAGACGATCTTATCTCGGAATTGTCTGGTCGATGATCGAACCATTGCTTACGATGATTGTATTGACACTGGTATTCGGTACGCTGCTGGGACACAAGGAAAAATCATTTCCGGTCTATATTTTGACCGGACGGCTGATGTACACATTGTTTTCACAGTCAACGACTTCTGCCTTAAAGTCAATCCGGCAAAATGAGGCGATGATCAAGAAGGTGTATGTTCCAAAATATCTGTATCCGCTTGCAAATATCTGTTTCAATTACATCTTGTTCCTGATTTCGCTTGTCGTGCTTGCGGTTGTTGCATTGGTGTTGGGCGTGTTCCCAACGTGGCGTACACTGCTTGCCATCGTACCGCTGATCAATCTGTTTTTATTATCTATCGGCGCGGGCATGATACTTGCAACGATCGGTGTGTATTTCCGGGATATGGAATATCTGTGGAATGTTGCGTTGATGCTTATTATGTATACCTGCGCGATTTTCTATTATCCAAAGAAGATTTTGAACAGTAATGTAAGCTGGATTTTGAAATTCAATCCGCTGTTTTGCATTATCAACAATTTCCGTAACTGTGTATTCGGCAGGGCGATGAGCACACATATGCTGATTTATTCCTTCACTTTTGCATTCGTCTGTATCGTGATCGGAATGGCAGTATTCAATAAGAAACAGGACCAGTTTATCCTGCATCTGTAAGGCATGGGAGGAGATATCGTGAGCGAAGAGACAAGAAAAGACGTAATTACATTATCCCATGTTGGCATGGAATTTCATTTAAACAAGGAAAAAGTTGACAGCCTGAAGGAATATTTTATCAAGCTTGTCAAGCATGATATTGCGTACACGGAGTTCTGGGCGTTAAAGGATGTGACATTTACAGTCAAACAGGGCGACCGGGTTGGAATCTTAGGCTTAAATGGTGCGGGCAAATCGACTTTGATGAAGGTGATTGCAGGTGTGTTCAAACCGACAGAGGGAACAATTGAGAAAACGGGTGTGCTTGCACCGATGATTGAGCTTGGTGCCGGTTTTGATATGCAGTATACCGGTGCGGAGAATATTTTCCTCTATGGAGCGGTGCTTGGTCATTCCCGTAAATTCATGGAGGAAAAATTCGATGAAATCGTGGAGTTTTCTGAACTTGGGAAATTTATTGATGTGCCATTAAAGAATTATTCTTCCGGAATGAAGGCAAGGCTCGGATTTTCGATTGCGACCGTGGTTCGTCCGGACATTCTGATCCTTGATGAAGTGTTGTCGGTAGGAGATGCGAAATTTCGTAAGAAGAGCGAGAAGAAACTGGTCGATATGATGGATACCGGTGTGACGGTGCTTTTCGTATCGCATAATTTGGACCAGGTGAAGCGTATCTGCAACAAGGCTATGATCTTAGAGCATGGTGAGATGAAAGCATTTGGAGATATCGACGAGATAGCTCCTATCTATGAAGAGATGATTGAGTAATATGGGTTTTTATATTAAACAGATTATAAAAATGATGGCACAGCATGTGCTGTTTCCAATCTATTATTTTATTTGCTGCAGAAAACCTGTGAGAAAGGGGCTTGTTGTGTTTGCGGATGAACACAAGACCGCATGCCCGCCGTCGATGCAGCGGTTGCATGATGCACTGCTTTTTCAGGAAGGATTGACGGTAGAGGATGATTTCTTCGATCTGCAAGCAATGTCTGCGCAGGAAGGTATGCGGCGGATGCTTGCGTTTATGAAGCTTTATGCACAAGCGGAGTTTGTTATTCTGCAAGATAATTTTCTTCCGGTTTCTTCGTGCCGCAAACGAAAAGAAACAAAGGTGATCCAGCTTTGGCATGGATGTGGTGCGTTTAAACGGTTTGGCTATGATGCAAAAGATGATATCCCGCGGTTTTATAAAGGCAATGTCTATAAAAACTATGATCTGGTCACGGTGAGCAGCCCGTACTGCCGTCCTTTTTTTACATCAGCGATGCGTATTAAGTATCCGAAGACGGTGAGGGCATATGGAAGCAGTTATACCGATTGCTATTTTGATGAGGCTTATCGAAAAACAATGCAGGAGAAGTTCGAAACGATCTATGGCGCAAAGAACGGACGAACTGTGATTGTGTGGGCACCGACTTTCCGCGGAAATGCAGGACAACAAAATCAAAAAGAGCGGGCAATCGGGGAGGCATGGATTGATGAACTTGCGAAAAAACCGGATTATCTGGTGATAAAAAGCCTGCATCCGCATATGATGAAACGGGGAGAGAAACAGCCGCTTACGACAGGCGAACTGCTTTTTTCGGCGGATTTACTTATCACGGATTACTCATCTGTTTTATTTGAATATTTATTGCTTGACAGACCGATGTTGTTTTTCGCACCGGATTTAAAAACATATGGGGCGGACCGGGGCTGGTATCTGTCCTATGAGGATATGCCGGGTGTGATTGTGACAGAGGGAGAGAGACTCACAACTGCGGTTGCGCAAGCCTTGCAGGCGGATGCGTATGCTGAGAAACGATACGCGTTCCGGGAGCAGTATATGAGCCGTTGTGACGGAAATGTAACGAAACGATTGATTCGATATATTTTACATGAGGAGACAAAGAGAGCTAATGTTGAAAAGCCTATTTAAAAAATTCAAAAAGACGATTGTATTTAAGACGATTCAGAAGACGATTCCGTACCGGGCATTGAGGAAGGTGTACCGTGTGTGCAGAAAACAGATTCGCAGGATGTACCGTTACGAGATGTTACGGAAGCATTACCCGAAACTTTATAATAAATATGCGGCAAGACCGGTCAATGAAAAAAAGGTTGTATTTATAGAGGTGCGGGAGAGCAAAATCAGTGACAGCTTTTCATTGATGTATAAAAAAGTACAGGAGGAACATAAATATGAGATCCATACACATTTCCTGCGCAGTGGATTTTCAAAGCGTAAAGATTACCGGCATGCCTGTGAGGCAATGATCACAGATATCGCGGATGCAAAATATATCTTTTTAAATGAATCTTCTGACGTAATTGCGGCACTTCCGATGCGTAAGGAGACGATTGTCACACAGCTGTGGCATGGCTGCGGCGCTTTTAAGAAGTTCGGAATGAGCACCGCAGAACTGATCTTTGGTGATGACAAAAAAACATTGGAGAAGTATCCGTATCATGGAAATTATACCTATGTAACCGTCAGTTCTCCGGAGGTTGTCTGGGCGTATGAAGAGGCAATGTCGCTACAGAATAAAAAGGGCGTGGTTGTGCCAACAGGGATTTCACGTTCGGATATCTTCTATGATGAAGATGCAAAAAAGGCAGCACAGGAAAAGCTGCTTTCCGTAGTACCGCAGGCAAAGGGGAAGAAAGTGATTTTATATGCACCGACATTCCGTGGAAGAGTGGCACGTGCAAAGACACCGAATGCGCTGGATATAGCTGCATTTGGAGATGCACTTGGTAAGGATTATATACTTTTATTTAAGCTGCATCCGTTTGTAAAGAAGCGGACTGCGATTCCGGAAGGTTACGAGAATTTTGCGTTTGATCTGACGGATGATATGAGTATAGAGGAATTATTGTTTGTGGCAGATATTTGTATCTCGGATTATTCATCGCTTGTATTTGAATATTCGCTCTTTGAAAAGCCGATGATCTTCTTTGCCTTTGATTTGGATAACTATTATGATTGGCGTGGATTCTATTATGATTATAAGGATTTTGTTCCGGGACCGATTTATACGACGACAGAGGAAATGATTGATTATATCCGGCATGTGGATGAGCGGTTTGATAAGAAACAGGTGCAGGAATTCCGTCAAAAATTTATGAGTGCCTGTGACGGACATGCAACGGAACGGATTATGAAGATGATGTTTGGAGAGTAAGCATGGTATCAGTTATTATTCCGGTATACAATGCAAAAAAATATGTTTGTGAAGCCCTTGCGTCTGTGGTGAAACAGTCATATGTGCAGGAAGTGATTGTGATTGATGACGGTTCGACCGATGGCTCCATGGAAGTAGTGCAGGCGTGGCTGGATGCACATGAGGCACAGACAGAGAAAATCAGATTTTGCCTGCTGTATAATGCGCATAATATGGGAGTCGCGGAGTCGAGAAATCGTGGTGTAAAGGAAGCGGAAGGAATATATGTTGCATTTTTGGATGCCGATGATCGGTTTGCACCCGGAAAACTGAAAAAACAGGTAGAACTGCTGGAACGGACCGGTGCATGTCTGTGTAACACTGCACGCGTGCTGATGCAGGCGGATGGAACGTTGACACAGAATATTATGCACACACCGGAAAAAATTACACTTGCCGATCTGGAGCAGACGAATTACATCAACTGTTCTTCTGTAGTTGTGCGCAGAGATATCATGCAGAAGTATCCGATGAAACACAGTGAGGTGCATGAGGATTATCTGACATGGCTGCGGATGCTGCGGGATTATGCATATGCAGTAGGTATAGATGAACCATTGCTTGAGTATCGGTTATCGGAAAATGGAAAATCGAGAAATAAACTGAAATCCGCACGGATGACATATAGGACATATCGGCTGGCCGGATACTCTGTCTGGAAATCCTGCAGAATGTTTGCGCATTATACGGTTATGGGTTTAAAAAAATATGCGAAACGTTAAAAATTCACGGTATTTTCAAATTGTTCGCAGAATCAAAGATTGATTTTGAAAGCAAGATGCGATATGATAAGAAAGAACGGCTTTGCCGAATAAAGTGTGAGAGGTATGGACATGGTTGACGAGAAGAAAACCATCCTTATGACGAAGCTTGCGATATTTGAGAAACATGAAAAGAACAAAAGCCTGGTTGTAAGTAAATATTATAGAAGTGACTATGTGCGTTATAACGTGTTAAAAACATGGGTCGCTGTGACCGTTTTATACTGGAGTCTGATTGCCGGCTATATATTTATGGCATTTGACAGCATATTGGAGAAGCTGAATGATTTAGATTATTTCGGAATCGTATATAAGATGCTGGGCGGTTATGTGGCTGTTTGTGCAATCTATTTTGTATTTGCATTTATTTTGTATAATTACCGGTATCGGAAAGCGAAAGATGGATTGGTACAGTATAATGTGAACCTGAAAGAACTGATCCATGCGGATGATCCACCGGAGATGAAGGAACATATGGTGGATGAAAGAAAGCGTACGACGGACAATGTTTCTGCAGCCAGAAACAGTCATACAGAACAGGCAAGACGTGCCAGTGTCAGTCGTTCGGATATGGTTAAAAGACAGCTTCAGGAACAGCAGGAGCGCAAGAATCAGGAGATTATTGAGAACGTAAAACGTAGGAATGAGCGCATCTCTGCCAGACAACAGGAAGAACAGCGCAAACAGCAGGAGATGGAAGAGGAGCGACGCCGAATTCGTGCGCACAGGGAGCGGTTAGAACAGGAACAGCTTCAGAAAATCCGTCAGGAACAGCAGCAACGTATGCATCGGGAAGATCATGTCTATAATACGAAAAACGGTGCAGGAAGGGGAGAGAACGAATGACTGGAATAATAACAATAAAAAATGCCATACGTGATTTTTTGAGAAAATATGATGAGGTAACGACTCCGATTGTGCGGTTCATTTTCTCCTTCATTATGTTTTCCTGCATCAACTCTTTGTTTGGATATAGTGAATTTTTACATAGAGGTGTTATTACATTTCTGCTGTCTGTGATCAGCGCGCTCGTAACCGGCCCGGTCACTGTTTTTCTGGCAGGTGTGGTTATTACAGTACATTGCTTTTCGGTGTCGGTTGATGTGGGTGTGTTATGCCTGCTGTTGTTTGTTGTTATGTACTGTTCTTACATGAGGATGTTCCAGAATACGGGATATGTGTTAGCACTTGTGCCGATTCTGTATATGATGAAGATTCCGTTTGCAGCACCGGTACTGGTAGCTATTTTGGCGGGCTTTTCCGGTGCCGTTCCGGCGTCCTTTGGTGTTGTGGTATATTATTTTGCGCAGTATGTAAAGGAGGCAAATGCGACATTAAAGCTTGGTGAAGACGCAGATTTTCAAGCGTATTCGTATGTAGTCAATAATCTTATGAAAGATAAGGAGATGCTGCTTGCAATTATTGCATTTGCAATTGTGGTTATGGTGACATCTCTGCTTCATAATCTGCATTATGACTATGCATGGTATGTTGCAATCGGTGTCGGAAGTATTTTCACGATTCTTGTGTTCATGATATGTGGCATGATGGTAAATGTGAATGTGCCGGCAGGAAGTTTGATTTTGGGAGCAATTCTTGGCTGTGTGATAAGTTTTGTCGTGCAGGTATGCAAGAGTGTTGTGGATTACTCCAAAAAAGAATCCGTACAATTTGAGGATGACGATTACTATTACTATGTAAAAGCAATTCCGAAATTTGAGACAGCAAATAAAAAGAATGTTAAGACGATAACAGAAGATGAAGTTGTTGAGCAGGTAAGAAAACCGCGTCCGCAGCAGGGGGATGGTCAGGCGAGACAGCCGCGTCCACAGCAGGGGAACGGCCAGGCGAGACAGCCACGTCCGCAGCAGGGGAACGGTCAAGCGAGACAGCCGCGTCCGCAGCAGGGGGATGGTCAGGCGAGACGACCACGTCCACAGCAGGGAAATGGACAGGTAAGACAGCAGCGCCCGCAGCAGAGTCGAAATAATGGACAATAATAGAATAGACTAGTGATGGTTAAGGGGTGTTAGTTTGAAGAAGTTACTCACAGCATTAAGTGTATATTTTGACTGGTTTTACATACCGAGAATCCATGTGACGGATATTATCGAGATTATTATTTTGTCGTATGTAATTTACCATGTTATGCTCTGGTTTAAAAAGACGCGTGCATGGACCTTATTCAAAGGAATTGTTGTGTTGTTTATCTTTGTAGGACTGGCATCTCTTTTTCGTTTGAATACGATTTTATGGATATTCCGTAATACAATCAGCGTTGGTATTATCGCAGTGATAATTTTGTTTCAGCCGGAGCTGCGACGCGCACTCGAAGAATTGGGTCGAAAGAAGATTTTCTCGGATGTGCTTACAAGAGATGATAAGAATCTGCATTTAGAACGTGTTAATAACCACACGATTGATGAACTGGTTGCTGCAGCTATTGATATGGGAAAGGTAAAGACGGGGGCATTGATTGTCATTGAGCAGGATGTCGCACTTGGCGAGTATGAGAATACCGGTATTCTGGTGGACGCAGCGCTGACACGACAGCTTCTGATCAATATTTTTGAGCATAATACACCGTTGCATGATGGAGCGGTGATTATACGGGATAATCGTGTTCTGGCAGCGACATGTTACCTGCCGTTGACAGACCGTATTGATTTAAATAAGGCACTTGGAACCAGACATCGTGCTGCGGTGGGTATCAGTGAAGTGTCAGACAGTATGACAATTGTCGTATCTGAGGAGACAGGAGAGATATCCGTTGCATATGGTGGAACCCTATACCGGAATCTGGATGCGATAGAACTTCGGAAGAAGTTGACCTCCTTACAGCCGGTAGTTCCGGAGCACAGACGTGCAAGACTGCGGAAGGGGGGCAAAAAGAATGAAAAAAAATAAAGAGGAACTCGGACATATCGGATACAAGATTCTGGCTGTTTTGCTTGCGGTTGTTGCATGGCTTGCAGTTGCGAATATCTCCGATTATCAAACCACAAGAGAGATATCGGGAATTCCTGTGACCCAGATCAATGGTGATGTATTGGACGAACTGGATCAGGTGTATGATGTGGCAAGCGGAGATACGGTTGATATTATTGTCAAAGGAAGACGTTCGATTGTCGGTGCGCTTGGAAGAGAAGATTTCACTGCGATTGCAGATTTGTCGACCATGTCAATTACAAATTCCGTGACGATTTCTGTGGAAGCAAAGAGCAATTCTGTGAAGGATGAAATCAGTATTACTTGCGTTGATAATACGATGAAACTTAATTTGGAAGATAAAGTTACCCAGCAATTCCCGGTTAAGGTTGTTACAAGTGGAACGACGAAGGCGGGATATGCGGTAAGCTCAACTGCTTCAACACCGAATATCGTCAAGGTAGAAGGACCAAAGAGTGCCGTAGAGAAGATAACGGAGATTAGAGCCAATGTGGATGTGACTTCCAGAAATGAAAGCTTTGAAGCGCAGGCAGAACTTAAAATCTACGATGCATACGGTGAGGAAATCAAGAATGATAAACTACATATTGATGTTTCAGAAGCGAAGGTGGCAGTAGAGATTTATGCAACAAAAGAGATACCGGTTACTGTTACGCTGCGCGGCACTCCGGATGATGCATATGGCGTAGAGAATGTGTTATATCAGCCGCAGATGGTTGAGGTGGTTGGACCAAAGGATGATCTGGAGAAGGTAGAGACACTTGAGATTGATGATATTTCTGTAAGTGGAATGACAGCAGATTATCAAACGGATGTAGACGTTCGTGATTATCTGCCGGATGGAGTTTCCGTGGTTGGAATTCCGCCGGAGATTACAGTCAATATCTCAATTACAAAGCTGGAAGAGAAAAAGCTGAACGTGAAGGAAGAGAATTTTAAGTTAGATAAACAGTCACCTGATTACACATATAAAATCACGCTGAACAATTTTTCGATTACGGCCGCTGGATTTTCAGATGTGATTGATAAATTGAAGTTGGAGGATATTGTGCCGACAATCGACTGCTCCAATCTTCCGGTAGGAAATCACTCCAACGTAAAGGTAACTCTCAAGGAGATTGATGGTATAAATTATGAGATTAGTGGTACTGTGAATGTCGATGTATCAAATGCCGATGAATAACACAGAGTATAAGAGCGTGAATCACTTGGCTGTACATGGTATTATAGAAAGAAGTGAGAGAAGATGGACGATAAAATAGCGGTATTGAAACAGGCGGTCGAAAATAGCAATTCAATCGTATTCTTTGGTGGTGCCGGAGTGTCAACAGAAAGTGGAATTCCGGACTTTAGAAGCACGGATGGTTTGTATAACCAGAAATACAAATATCCGCCAGAGACAATCGTCAGTCATAGTTTTTATATGCAGCACACAGAGGAATTCTATGAGTTTTACAAGGATAAAATGTTGTTTCCACAGGCGCAGCCAAATGCCGCGCATAAAAAATTAGCTGAATTAGAACAGGCAGGAAAGTTAAAGGCTGTAATTACACAGAATATCGATGGATTGCATCAAGAGGCGGGCAGTAAGGAAGTGTTGGAACTGCATGGTTCGGTACACAGGAATTACTGTACAAAATGTAAGAAATTTTTCCCGCTTTCGTATATTGTGGAAGCTGATGGAATCCCGACGTGTGACGAATGTGGTGCAATCATCAAACCGGATGTTGTCCTGTATGAGGAAGGGCTCGATCAGAGCGTATTGACGCGTTCCGTCAACCATATTGCGCAGGCAGATATGCTGATTATCGGAGGTACATCGCTGGCGGTGTATCCGGCAGCAGGGCTGATTGATTATTTCCATGGAAAATATCTTGTTGTCATCAATATGGCATCGACGCCGCGTGACTCCTATGCAGATATTGTTATCAATGGTAAAATCGGCGAGGTATTATCGCAGATTGATGTTTGATGCAGGCCTTGACATAATAAATTGTTGGTGCTAAAGTACAATTGTGTTAAAAGTAAATAAATATTTACTCGGGGCGGGGTGCGATTCCCCACCGGCGGTATAGCCCGCGCGCAGTGATGCATGATTTGGTGAGATTCCAAAGCCGACAGTATAGTCTGGATGAGAGAGTAAGGATAAGAAATGCAGGAGAAAATGGCAGAGTGTTTATAACACTATGAAAGCCATTTGATTTGAATGCGGATAGAATTTTGAAGCCCCGGTACATAGTGATATGTGACCGGGGTTTTAATTTTTTAGGGGATAACCGGCCAAACATATGTTGATGCAAGGCCTGCCTGCAATTGTTGCGATCTGCATTAATCCGTGAATAGAACGAAGAAGGTGATAAAGTGGCATACAAACAGGAATATATGGAGCTTGCAATCGAGCTTGCAAAAAAAGGAACCGGTGCAGTTAATCCGAATCCGCTTGTCGGTGCGGTGATTGTGAAGGATGACCGGATTATCGGACAGGGATATCATGCGAGATATGGTGATCTGCATGCAGAACGTGCGGCGTTTGCAAGTCTTACCGAGGATGCGGTCGGGGCTGAAATGTATGTAACATTGGAACCATGCTGCCACTATGGCAAACAACCGCCTTGTACCCAGGCAATTGTGGAACACGGAATTAAGAAGGTATATGTCGGTAGTGATGATCCAAACGACAAGGTGGCAGGAAAAGGCATTACGTTCCTGCGGGAGCATGGTGTTGCGGTAGAGACCGGCGTGATGAAGGATGCGTGTGATGCAATCAATCCGGTATTCTTCCATTATATAACAACGAAACTGCCATATGTGGTTATGAAATACGCGATGTCGATGGACGGCAAGATTGCGGCGTATACCGGAAAAAGTCAATGGATCACCGGGGAAGCGGCGAGACAGCATGTGCAGGTGACACGGAACTGGCTCAAAGGAATTATGGTTGGATGTAACACTGTCTTGCAGGATGACCCGGCTTTGACCTGCCGGATCGAAGGAGGCAGAAATCCAATCCGGATTGTGTGTGACAGTCATCTGCGAATCCCGCTTGATTGTCAGTTGGTACGGACTGCAGAGAATGTTCCAACGATCGTGGCAACACTCGATGGCGCATCTGACAAGGCAAAAGAATTGAAGCAGGCAAATGTGCAGATACTACAATGTAAAGAAAAAGATGGACGCATTGATCTGTATGATCTGATGGTGAAGCTTGGCGCACAGGATATCGACGGCATTTTGTTAGAGGGCGGTGGTACGTTAAATGAGCAGGCGCTTGCACAGGATATCGTGCAGGAGGTGCAGGTGTATATCGCACCGAAAATCATAGGAGGTGCGGAAGCAAAAACACCGGTGGAAGGCAAGGGCGTACCGGATCCAAATGGTGCGTACCGATTTGCATTTGACCGGATGGAGCGGATAGGAGATGACATCTTACTTCAATATCGAAAGGAGAAGCGGGAAATATGTTTACAGGAATCATAGAAGAAGTTGGAACGCTTCTGGCTGCGAGAAAGGCATCGAAATCGGAAAGCCTTACAATCGAGGCACCATATGTCCTGCAGGATGCGAAGGTTGGAGACAGTATCGCGGTCAATGGCATCTGTCTGACGGCAACATCCATTTCGGGAAATACATTTACCGCGGATGTCATGGCGGAGACGATGCGGCGGACATCGCTTGGCACGCTGCATACGGGAAGTAAAGTCAATCTGGAACGAGCGATGGCGGCAGGCGGACGCTTTGGCGGACATATCGTATCCGGGCATATCGATGGCACCGGAACAATCGTGAACATGGAGCGGGAAGAAAATGCAGTCTGGGTAACGATCGAGACAACACCGCAGATCATGAAATATATTATTGAGAAAGGTTCAATTGCGATTGACGGTATCAGCCTGACAGTTGCGACAGTCAGTACCGACCGGTTTCAGGTATCCATCATTCCGCACACCGGACAGGAGACGACATTGCTCACAAAGAAGCCGGGCGATATCGTGAATCTGGAAAATGATGTAGTCGGGAAATATGTGGAGCATTTACTTAACTTCAAAGAACCGGAGAATAAGAAACAAAGCTCGAAAGTCGATATTGGATTTCTTGCAGAGCATGGATTCTTATAGGGAAAGATAGCGGTAATTACACATAATAGAGTTATGAACATACAATGATTAACAATTCATATACAGGAGGAACAATATGGAATTAAACAGCATTGAAGAGGTTGTGGAAGATCTCAAAAAAGGAAAATGCGTCGTAATCATGGATGATGAAAACCGTGAGAATGAGGGCGATGTCATCTGTGCTGCAGAATTTGCAACAACAGAGAATGTGAACTTTATGGCGAGTTATGCCAAAGGACTGATCTGTATGCCGATGGCACCGGAATATACGGACAAGCTGCATCTGCCACAGATGTGTATTACAAATACAGATAATCACTGTACTGCATTTTCAGTATCGGTCGATCATGTAAGTACGACAACCGGAATCTCGGCCTATGAGAGAGGCATTACAGCACGTAAGTTTGTAGAGGATGATGCGAAGCCGGAGGATTTCCGCAGACCGGGACATATGTTTCCGCTTGAGGCAAGACCGGGCGGCGTGATTGAGCGGCAGGGACATACTGAAGCTACGGTTGATCTGATGAAGATTGCAGGCTTAAAACCGGTCGGCCTTTGTTGTGAGATCATGCGCGATGATGGCATGATGGCTAGACGCGATGACTTAGAACAGTTTGCAAAACAGCATGATCTCAAGATTTCTACGGTGGAGAAGCTGATTCGGTACCGTAAGGAACATGAAGTATTTGTCGAGTGTGTGGCAAAGGCGAAGATGCCGACACGGTACGGTGAGTTCATGATTTATGGCTATGTAAATAAATTAAACGGCGAGCACCATGTTGCACTCGTAAAGGGCGATATCACAGATGGCGAGCCGGTACTCTGCCGTGTGCATTCGGAATGCCTGACCGGAGACGCGCTTGGCTCTGCACGCTGCGATTGCGGTCAGCAGTATGATGCGGCTATGAAACAGATTGCCAAAGAGGGCAGAGGTGTGCTTCTCTACCTGCGTCAGGAGGGTCGAGGAATCGGACTGATTAACAAAATCCGTGCATACCAGCTGCAGGATCAGGGACTTGACACGGTGGAGGCTAACCTGAAGCTTGGATTCCCGGAAGATGCCAGAGACTACACAATCGGTACACAGATTCTCGTGGACCTTGGTGTACACAAGATGCGCCTGCTCACGAACAATCCACTGAAGGTATATGGACTTTCCGGTTACAACCTGGAGATTGTGGAGCGCGTGCCAATCATTATGGAACCGGGTAAATATGACGAATTCTATCTGCGTACCAAGCAGGAGAAAATGGGTCATATCTTAAACTATAAATAAAAGAATAAGGAGAGAAAGAAAATGAACAAATTAGAAGGAAAATTAGTCGCAGATGGTGCAAAAATCGGAATCGTGGCAGCAAGATTTAATGAATTTATCGTATCTAAATTAGTTGGTGGTGCGATGGATGGTCTGATCCGTCATGATGTGAAGGAAGAAGATGTCACGGTGGCATGGGTACCGGGTGCATTTGAAATTCCGGTTGTTGCAAAGAAGATGGCGAAGTCTGGAAAGTACGATGCGGTAATCTGCCTTGGTGCTGTTATTCGCGGAGCAACGAGCCACTATGATTATGTATGTAACGAAGTATCGAAGGGGGTAGCTTCCGTATCATTAGAGACAGAGATTCCGGTATTGTTCGGAGTTGTTACAACGGAGAATATTGAGCAGGCAATCGAGCGTGCAGGAACAAAGGCAGGAAACAAGGGATATGATTGCGCTCTGTCAGCAATTGAGATGATCAATCTGATGAAGCAGATTTAATCCGTACACATTACAATAGAGGATAGAAGTTTAGTTAAGAATAGGGATAGACGGATATGAAAAAGGAACGTTGTATGTTGTTTTTTGATATTGATGGGACACTGATCACAACTGATGGTAAACGGACATTTCCGGAAAGTGCGAAGCGTGCATTGCGTGCGGCACGGGAACGCGGACATCTGGTATATATTAATACGGGACGTGTTATGGCGAACGTGGATGAGTTTATAAGAGATGTTGGCTTTGATGGATATGTTTGCGGATGTGGAACATATATTATTTCGGAAGGCAGGGAATTGCTGCATAACCGGGTATCACAGGAGCGTTGCAGGGAGATTGCATATAAGTGTCGTGACTGCCGTATGATGGCAATTTTTGAGCATACAGAACATACCGCATATGATCCTGTGCTGGAAGCAGAAGATGAGGAATACCGGGAGATATTAAGCTATTTTAAATCTATGGAAAGAAATGTGATATCAGATATCGAAGATCCGGATTTCTGTTTTGACAAGTTTGCCTGCTGGTATGAAGAAGGAAATCCGAAATTACAGGAATTTATCGACTATATGTCACAGGATTTCACATGTATACAGAGAGAAGGAAATTTTCTTGAAGTTGTGCCGCACGGATTTTCAAAAGCGACCGGAATTCAGTTTCTGATGCAGAAATACGATATCCCACTCGAGCGGATTTATGCGTTTGGGGATAGTAATAACGACCTGGATATGTTACGATATGTACAAAATAGCATAGCGATGGGAGTCTGCACAGAAGAGGTAGCTGCCGTGTCTATGTATCGCACAGATACAGTGGAACAGGATGGAATCGAGAAGGCTATGCAGCATTTTGGAATAATCGAGTAAGTTATGAATGAACGTCGTTTTAGACAACTGAATATTTTGACGATAATTGCCGTATCCGTTGGTGTTTTGTTGATGCTGTTCTTCAGTTTTGCTGCATCCGGTGGCGGAAGTGGAAAGATATCTTTTCGTACGCCTAAAAAGATGGATGATACATGGGTGGTCTATCAGGAAGGCACTTCCGAAGAACAGATTGTTGATCTGCCAACAAAGCTGAAAACCGGAAAATCAGAGATAGTTACGATCACACACCGTATTCCCGAAGATGCAGGGGAAGGCAGTGCTGTATATTTTTATACAGAATTTCAGAATGTCATCGTATCTATTGATGGACAGCGTGTATATGAAAATGGTGTTTTGTCAGAGAATCCGTGGATAAAAAATGCAGTTCCGGGGTATCATGTAGTGGATATAGATGCCAATGTTGGACAGACGATAACGATACAGTTGTCATCTGCGTATAGCAGATATAGCGGAAGACTGCCTCATGTGTACTACGGTTCCCGGGGAGATATTGTATCGTGGATGATACGTAGAAACGGAATTCCGTTTGTTGTATCATTGATGGTGTTGATTCTGACTGTGTTATTGGGAATTTCCCTGTTATTTATGACAAATGAAAATATCAACAAACAGAGGGCTACGTATGGATTCGGATTTATTTTGTTTGCTGCAGCCTGGATATTCTTTGGAAATGCAATGATGCAGCTCCTCACTGGAAATCAGTTTGCAACTTATATGACAAGCCAGATTTTTCTACTGTTGATGCCGGTGTTGTATTTTATGTATCTGCGTAGTTTTGCCATGAAACGGCGGTATGCGAAGATATTTGAAATATTGATTTATGTTTATGCGGTAAATTTCCTGACAGGTATAGTATTCCAGCTGGTAGGCGTCTGTGATTTTGCAAGTTATATATTCTTTACGAAGATATTGATTTTACTGGGGCTGCTGATGTTGTGCTTTATTATGTATCTGGCTGCGGATACATATTCTGATAAAAGTATTTACAGCAATTTCTGGGCAAATGTGATTTTAACAGGGTCTTGCCTGGTTGAGTTTGTGTTGGGATTTTTCTGGTTTTATAAGAGTTATCAGGGATTGGTACTGCAAATTGGATTGTTTGTATTTGCTGTGTTGTTGATGGTATCAATCGAGAAGACAATCATTCAGGAGATGAATGCAGAGCGTGACGCAGCGTTAAGCAGTGTCGGGTATGAGAAGTCACGGGCAGTACGGACGATTAATACAGCTCTTATTTACAGGGCATTAAATACAGCAATCACGGATTTAAAGACACACGATCAGGTAAATAGCCGGTTAATCTATGATACATCCATGTTTATGCAGCATAATATGGATGCGGTATATAAAAATGGTGTGGTTGCGTTTAAAGAGGAATTATCTTATATTCGTTCATATCTAGGCATGCAGAAGCGGATTCATCCGGGTTTGGAAATTGTGATTGAAGACAAAATCACGGATTTTAAAGTACCATATAACACCATTGAGCCGCTCGTGGAAAATGCAGTGGAAGCGGTGGTGGAAACGAATCGACCGGGAAAGGTAGTCGTGCGAAGCTACGAGCGTCTGGACTGTTTTGCAATTCAGATTGTAGATAATGGAAGCGGCATTGCCCCAACAAAGAAATTTCGTGCAAAGCAGGATTATCGGATAATCCAGAAGACTTTAAAAACAATGACCGGTGCGCTGATCGAAGTGCGTACCAAACAGGATAAAGGAACCATATTGACAGTAAAGGTTCCGAAAAAGGGATATATCATAAAGGAGTAAAAAGATGACATTTTCTGAACAAATCGTATATGGATGGTTTCGTCCGGCCAGATATAAAGATATGATCGAGTTACCACGCAGACGGTTTGTGGCGTATGTGATTGTGATGATGCTGGTGCTTTCTATTGTTGATTTTGTGGTGCCATCGGCATCGATTATTTCCGGATTTGGAGGATTCGAAAAACTTTTTACTCAGAGCCTTGGTGAAGTCAATTATACGGATGGAACGTTGTCCGTATCCAATGAATTAAATATGCATATTAATGCAGCTAATTTTCTTGTGGATACTACGCAGGAGACTGTGCAAAATGATAGTTTGAATAAACAGGGGATGTTCCTGGCGGTTGGAAGTAAAACTGTACGAATCAGTATGGTGCTTGGGTCGAAGGTTACAGATTATGGCGTGTATTATCTGGCAGATTATCTTCCGGAAGGCTTTAACAATGACATGCTCGTCGCTATGATTCCTTCTATCTATGCAGTGCTGTTTTTGTCGCTGCTAGGAACAATGCTCAGTTTTTTTGTGAAATATGCAGTGATTTCGCTGATCTTCTCGATACTTGTGAATAGCATGAACCGCCAGTTCCACTTGAACCTGCGATTTGGCCAGGTGTTTGCGTTATGTTTTTATGGACAGTCCTTTGCGATGATTCTATCGAATTTTAATCAGGCAATCGGCTTTTTGCCAAGTCTGCTTGTGTCAATCATTGGAATTTTCGTGACTGTGCATATGATCACTGTGAGTGTTGCGCTGATGAAAAATGAGCGCGAAATGTAGAAATACAATAGAGGTGAGCAATTAACACAGAGAAATCGGAAAAATTAGTGTGTAATAACCATTGCTTATAAGTAGATATAAAAACCTTGTATTTTCCGAAATTGCCTTATAGCTATATAATGGAGGCATGAAAGAATTGATCGAGGTGAGAATGATGAGACAGATTTTATGTTATGGAGATTCGAATACATATGGCCTGATACCAAAGAAAAATGCACGGTATCCGTGGGGAATCCGGTGGACAAGCCGTTTAAATGAGAAGCTTGGGCTTCAACAGTATCGTGTGATTGAAGAAGGACTTTGTGGACGAACGACAGTTTTTGATGATCCGTTTCGGGATCATCGCAATGGTGCAAAATTCGTCAATGCCGTGTTGGAGACGCATGGTGCATCGGATCTTGTCATTTTGATGCTTGGAACCAATGATTGCAAGGCTGCATATAAGACGACACCGGAACTGATAGGAAAAGGCGTGGAGACAGTAATCGCGAAGATCCGAAGCTTTGCACCGGACAGTAGGATTCTTCTTGTTTCGCCGATTCATCTGGGCGAAAAGGTCTGGGAGAAATCCTATGACCCGGAGTTTTCCAGAGAATCGGTTGAGATATCGAAAGGGCTTGCCGGTGTCTATGCAGAGATTGCCAGAAATGAACATCTGTATTTCCTGGATGCATCTGATGTGGCTGCACCGAGTGAGACGGATCAGGAACATTTGAATGAGGAAGGACATGAGAAGCTTGCAGACGCAATCTATGCGAAGATTGATGATATATTCGCGGCGGTTGCATAACTTCCTTTGTAGAATGTTTGCAGATAAGACTGAAATTATAACATTGTATGTGGATAAGAAGCCGGTAAGAGAGCTAGCTGTGATAGTTCCTTACCGGCTTTTATGGTGTGAATAAGAATCGGTATTCGATGATCGAATGTTATAGCTATACAGATTACTTGTAGTTATATGTTAATTATAGATACCCATATTTCTTTTGCTGCGAGAACACGAAGAAGAGAGTCACACAAAGTGTGATTGCTTCCGCTATAATGATTGCCCCCCAGATACCGTCTATACCTAAGAAAAGAGGCAGCAGCATAACAGAGGCTAACTGGAAGACGAGTGTCCGCAGGAACGAGATCAGTGCGGAAACCAGTCCGTTGTTTAGTGCCGTAAAGAACGACGAACCGTAAATATTGAATCCATTGATCAGATAGGTAAAAGAATAGATCAGGAATCCATGCTTTGTAAGTGCAAACAGTTCCGCGTCATAGCCCACGAAGATCTTCGTCAATGGTCCGGCAATTACGTGTGCCAGCAGGACTAGTAAGATGCCCCAGAAGGCAATCAGGCTTGTGCTTTTTTTGAACATGTTCTTTAATTCATCCCGGTTTCCGGCACCGTAGTGGTAGCTGATGATTGGTGCACTGCCGACCGAATATCCAAGGAAGATTGATATGAATATGAAGTTTACATACATGATTGCACCATAGGCAGCGACACCATTTTCGCCTGCGTATTTCATAAGCTGCATGTTATAGAGCGAATTCACAAGGGACGAAGAGAGGTTTGTCATAAGTTCTGAAGAACCGTTTGTACATGTCTTCCATAAAACCGCTCCGTCGAATTTTGTCTTTCCAAGTTTCAGCAGGCTGGAATTCTTCCGTGCAAAATAGAAGATCGGGAAGAATCCACCGATGCATTCTCCGGTTACCGTAGCAATCGCGGCACCCGGCAATCCCCATTTGAATACTGCAATAAACAGATAATCTAAGATCATATTTGTCACGCCGGCAGCTATGATGACGCAAAGTCCGAGCTTTGGTTTTTCTGCGGTGACGAAGAAACTTTGGAATACGTTCTGTAGCATAAAGGCTGGCATGGATATGAAACAGATTCTTCCGTATAATACACAGTTATCTAACAACGCCCCTTCGGCATGGAGCACAGAGGCAATCGGGCGGACTAAAGCCATACCGCAAAGACTAAAGATGATACCACCGATAAACGTTACATAGACAAGGAGCGAGAAATATTCGTTTGCTTTCTTGTGCTCACCTTCACCAAGAGTTTTGGCAACGATTGCACTACCGCCGGTGCCGACCATAAAGCCGAGCGCGGACACTCCCATCATAAGCGGCATAACCAGATTGACTGCGGCAAATGCCGTTTTGCCGACAAAGTTCGATACGAACAGTCCATCAACGATACCATAGATTGATGTGAAGATCATCATGATAATGGATGGCAGGACAAAGCGCAGTAGCTTCTTATATGTAAAATGCTCTGATAATTGTATTTTCATGTTGTAATTCCTCCGTCATTGTTATAGCTTCTGGATTCCCTCGCGTAGGGCTGTGAGGTACTGCGTATGGAAATGCAGGATTGATTTGTATTCTTTTTCTGTCAGTTTCGGAAATGCTTCGTTCTCAATTTCAACCATCGGGAAAATCGTGCGCCGCACGAGCTGCAATCCCTGTTCAGTCAGATAGATGTGCATGCTCCGTCCCTTTCCGGATGCAAGTGTCAGATAATCTTTCTTCTCTAATACACGGATTGCTGAGTTTACGGTTTGTTTCGGGATAAAAGTTGTACGGCAGATGTCGGACTGCTTGCAGCCATCGCCGAGTTCGCAGATTGCATACAGGGTGTCAAACTCGCTGTTTGACAGTCCCAGTCTGGTTGCTGCATCGTGATAAATTTCATTATATTCTTTGTAGATGCGGTTGAAGATAACCAGTTTTTCACTCATATAAGGTTGTTCTTCTTTATTGTGTTCTTTCATGTTCATGAGTTCTCCTTTATGTTATGATTTAGCTGCCGGCAGGTTCCGGATATAGTTTTTGTAGTCTTGTAATTTATGAAGCGGCTGCAATATATATCACTGTAATTCGACAAAATATGTCTGATTTCGTACCTACACAAGTCCGAAATCATACTTAGTATAGTCTGATTTCGGACTTGTGTCAAGAGGAGAATGTATGTAAATTATTTGTAATTATTTAGGAAACATGGCAAGATACGTTGCTATTTTGAAGGGATTGAAGTATACTAGGGGCAAAAATGAATATACAATATATACAACGTATCAAGAAGAACAGGACAGGAGTAAAAAGATGCTGACACAATTTTCGAGAACCGAGCTTCTGCTTGGAAAAGAAGCGATGGAGAAGTTACAGAATTCTCGTGTCGCAGTATTTGGAATCGGCGGAGTGGGTGGTTATGTCTGTGAGGCACTGGCACGAAGCGGCGTTGGAGCGTTTGATCTGATCGATGATGATAAGGTGTGTTTGACAAATTTGAACCGTCAGATTATCGCAACCCATAAGACAATCGGAAAATATAAAACGGAAGTGATGAAAGAGCGGATTCTGGATATTAATCCGAAAGCAGATGTGCGGATTCATAATTGTTTCTTCCTGCCGGAAAATGCAGATGAGTTTTCATATGAAGATTACGACTACATGGTAGATGCAGTAGATACAGTGACTGCGAAGATTGCCCTTGTGATGAAAGCACAGGAGAAACATATTCCGATTATTAGCAGTATGGGTGCCGGAAACAAACTGGATGGCAGTCAGTTCCGGGTTGCAGATATCTATAAGACGAAGGTTTGTCCGCTTGCGAAGGTGATGAGGCGCGAACTAAAAAAGCGTGGCGTGAAGAAACTTAAGGTTGTGTATTCGGAGGAGCAGTCAATCCGTCCGATGGAAGATATGTCGATTAGCTGCCAGACACATTGTGTGTGTCCCCCGGGTGCGAAACATAAATGTACCGAGCGGAGAGATATTCCGGGTAGTGTTGCATTTGTTCCATCTGTGGCAGGTCTTATTATTGCAGGTGAAGTTGTGAAGGATCTGGTTAAGAATATACCTCAAAACGGAGAGGAAAAATAAATACTAATGCAGGACAAATATAGAAACTCGTGTATCGTATAATTTCATTGGTATGAATGGGATTGCACAGGAGGCAGAAACGATGACCTTAGAGAAACATGTAATTGATACAGTGAAAGAATGGCAGACGAAGATTGGCACGGATGATGCGGGCGTGCGCCTCTATTATCCGAAAGTGTCCGTGTGTGGGTATTTGAAACTTCCGGTAGAGGAGGATTCAGAGAAGATCTGCCGGGAGGCAGAGGCATATTTTGAAAAGAATGTACCGCAGCTTGGGCATGTGGAAGTAACGGAAAAAGCAGATCGTTTTTGCGTGTTTGTCAGTCCGGAGGGCTGTGATTATATTAACCGGGAGATTCCGGTTTCTGATTTTTTAGAGGGATTTCTGAAGATACTCAAGACACAGGATATGCAACAGGTACGGGCGTATTTTGAGGCATTTGCGAAAGCACACGGAACGACCGTCTGTGAAGAAGATGATGAGGAAGATCTGGGAACGGTACTCTCTTTTGCGGATAAGAATGTGGAGCCTTATCTGTACTGTGTGACAGATGATCAGTTTGGAATCACCTATCACCGATTCACAAAGGATGATTTCGATACAATTTAAAATATTATTAAACAGTAAGATTGTGGAATTTAAGAAAAAAGATACAATTTGGATACAACTATGATTTAAGATTGAAAAGGAGTTTTCCCATGAACGAACAAATGAAAGAGAGAATCAAGGAATTACAGAAAGAAAAGGATGTCGTAATCTTAGCACATTATTATGTGGATGGCGAGGTGCAGGAAATCGCAGATTATGTCGGAGATTCGTATTATCTTGCAAAGGTTGCAACTACAGTAGAACAACAGAATATTTTATTTTGTGGCGTTTCCTTTATGGGGGAGAGCGCGAAGCTTTTGAACGCGAAAAAGCATGTCTATATGGCAGATGATGGAGCGGATTGCCCGATGGCGCATATGGCGGAAGTCGAGAAGATCGAGGAAGTGCGGAAAGAATATCCGGATGTGGCGGTTGTCTGCTATGTCAATTCGACCGCAGAATTGAAAGCCCACTCGGATGTCTGTGTGACATCGTCGAATGCATTGAAGATTGTCAAGGCGCTTCCGAATAAAGATATCTATTTTATACCGGATTACAATCTGGCGCATTTTATAGCGGAACAGGTACCGGAGAAGCATTTTATCTTCAACGACGGGTTCTGCCATGTACATAAGAGTATTCACAGTGAGGATGTGAAGAAGGCGAAGGAATTACATCCGGATGCACTGGTATTGGCACACCCGGAATGTACAAGTGATACATTAGCACTTGCAGATTTTATTGGAAGTACGTCCCAGATTATTGATTATGCAACTGCATCAGACAGTAAGAAATTCCTGATCTGTACAGAAATGGGCGTGTTCTATGAACTGATGCAGAAAAATCCGGATAAGAAATTCTTCTCTGTCGGACACAGACAGTTCTGCCCGAATATGAAGAAGGTCAGTCTGGACAAGGTGCTCGAGAAGCTTGAAGATCTGAAGGATGAAGTGATTCTTCCGGAGGAGATGTGTGAACAGGCGAAAAAACCGCTTGATGAGATGCTCCGCCTGGCACAGTAGCAAATCCGTTAAACCGGCAGCAACGTGGAAACCACCGGAGAAATCCGATGGCCGTCAGATGCACGGAAACCACTGGGCGAGGAGTATGAGATGAAACGTATTTTAATTGTGGAAGATGATATGGCACTGGCACAGGAATTGCAGTATCTTCTGATCTCGAATCAGTATGATGCACAGTGTGTCGGAGAATTTAACGATGTTGCCGGACAGATCCTTGCTTCGCAGGCGGATATGGTATTGCTCGATATCAACCTTCCGGGGATAGATGGACAGAGCGTGCTGCGGGAATTGCGTAAGACATCGGATATTCCGGTTATTATGGTGACAAGTAAAAACACAGAGATGGACGAAGTAATATCAATGAGCTTCGGTGCGGATGATTTTATTGCGAAGCCATACAATCCGTCTATTCTGCTGCTTCATATCGAGGCGGTATTCAAGCGCCTTGGAAAGCTGGACACGGACAAAGGACTCACCTATAAGAATCTGACACTCGATATGGCTCGCGGCATCTTATGTGTCGGAGATAACAACGTGGAGCTTACGAAGAATGAGGCGGGGATTTTATCCTATCTGCTAAAACATCAGAATACGATTGTGACGCGGGATGAGCTGATCAGCTATCTGTGGGATTCGGAAGCATTTGTGGATGATAACACGCTGACGGTGAATATGAACCGTGTGCGGAAAAAACTCTCCGATCTTGGTGTGGCGGATGCAATCCGGACAAAACGTGGACAGGGGTATATTTTGGAATGACAGTTCGAGGTTATCTAAAAGACAGAATCGGCTTTGTTGCTGCGGTGGTATGTATCATGGTAGTATTCAAGCTGTTAGGGTTTGCCTGCAAAGCACGGATGGATTTTATCTGGGTGATGGAGGGAATTATTTTTGTAACGTCACTGTGTGCCTTCGGTGCGGATTACCGGAAGCGGAGCCATTTCTACCGGGAGCTGCAGGGAATCCTTGACGGTCTGGATCAGAAATATCTGATCACAGAGATGATGGTACAACCGGATTTCGAGGAAGGCAAAATCTGGATGGATGTTCTGTATGACACCGGGAAGTCCATGCGGGATAAGTTAAATGACACCGAGGATTCCCTACGGGATTTCAAGGAATATTTAGAACTTTGGATCCACGAGATCAAGATTCCGATTGCGGCATTAAATCTCATGAATTATAATGGCAGTCAGGATCTGAAGAAACAGAAGGCGCAGCTTGCCCGTATCAACGGATTTGTTGAGCAGATTCTATTTTATGCACGTGCAGATGCAGCAGAGAAGGATTATCTGCTCACCGCGTGCAATCTGGATGCTGCCATCAATCAGGTGTTACAGCAGCAGAAGGATCTGCTGATCGGGAATAAAATACGAATTGAGAAAAACGATACAAACCATTCCGTTGTCACGGATTCCAAGTGGCTTGCATTTATGCTTGGTCAGATCGTGAACAACAGTATCAAATACCGGGATCCTGGAAAGCAATCGTGTATTTCTTTTGCGGCAGAGGATATGGCAGATAAGACGGTTCTTAGAATCCGTGATAATGGCATCGGTATAGCACAACAGGATATCGACCGGGTGTTTGACAAGACCTTTACCGGGGAGAACGGACGGCGTGGAAATGCTTCTACCGGAATGGGTTTGTATATATGTAAACAGCTTTGCAATAAGCTTGGACATTCGATTGCGATTACGTCCGTGTATGGGGAGTATACCGAGGTGGAGATTGTCTTTGGCAAAGAGACATTCCTGACGAGAGAGTAGTTTGTAATCTTACAAAAATGTAAGAGAGTTGTCATAAACTACGATGGATAGAACGCATGGGAGAATGTATGATACAGGCAGGACAGATGCCTGGGACTCAAATATGGAAGAAAGACACAGTCAGATACTGTGGCGAGGATTTGGAACATGGCTTATCATGAATCCGTGTATTTTTTAGTATTTTTGCCGGTGGTTCTCATCGGTTATCAGCTTGCACCAAAGCGGGTTCGTTTTGGCGTGTTGCTCTTTTTTAGTTATTGTTTCTATTTTTTGTTCAGCCACAGATTGATTCTATTTTTGGCTGGAGCAACCGGAATCACTTACATAGTTGGAAGACTGGCTGCTACCGGTGAGAAAAAACGCAGAAAAGCGATACTGACAATAGGGGTCTGGCTGCTTCTTGGTATGCTGCTGGTGATGAAATACAGCGGATTTTTTGCAGAGAATCTGAATTTGCTTTTTGGAGCGGCACAGTCGTCGTTGCGTCTTCCGGTGCGGCGTTTCCTGCTGCCGCTTGGTATCTCATTTTACACGCTTTCTGCAATCGGTTACATGGCAGATGTCTACTGGAAGAAGATTGAACCGGAGCGAAACATTGCGAAGCTTGCACTCTTCTTAAGCTTCTTCCCAATCATCATGGAAGGACCAATCTGTATGTACAGTGATACAGCAGATGCACTCACGAAGGGGGAAGATATCCGGAGTGAAAATCTCGTCCGGGGCTATATGCGGATTGGCTGGGGACTCATCAAGAAGGTTGTGATTGCAGACCGTCTGTATGTTGCGGTGCAGACGTTGTTTGACGGGTATGCGTCTTATCACGGAGTGATGATCGTGGTCGCGGCAGTATCCTATACTGTCCAGCTTTATATGGAGTTTTCCGGTTGTATGGATATCGTGATCGGAAGTGCGGAATGCTTTGGCGTGACATTGCCGGAGAATTTTGCACAGCCGTTCGTATCGAAGAATGCATCGGAATTCTGGCGTAGATGGCATATTTCACTTGGCAGATGGTTCAAGACATATATTTTCTATCCGGTTTCCATGTCGAAGCTCACCAGGAAATGGAACCGCTTTGCAAAGAAGCATACGAGTAAATATGTGAAGCTGATGGTTGCTTCCGCAATCGCGTTATTCCCTGTGTGGGTGTGCAACGGACTCTGGCATGGTGCGAACTGGAGTTACCTTTTCTACGGCATGTATTATTTCGTTGTAATCATGATTGAACTGATGTTGGAACCGGCGATGAAGAAGCTTGGCGAAGCATGGAAGATTACCGAAGCTACGACATGGTGGAATGTACTTCGAATTTTGAAAACATGGGTAATCATTTTCACCGGAGAACTGTTTTTCCGGGCGGATACACTGAGCATCGGAATGAATATGTTTGCATCGCTGTTCCGTGATTTTGAGATACACAGGCTCTGGGACGGAACCTTGCTTTCCCTTGGACTTGGCAGAGTGGAGATGGGAATTGTTCTTGCGTCTTTGCTGCTCGTTGGTGTGGTAAACCATTTCCGTGAGCCCCAGGTGGATGTGCGTGGCGTAATCTTACAGAAACGGCTGCCGGTTCGCTGGCTCGTATATCTTGCACTCATCTTTGTCGTGCTTATATTCGGTGCGTACGGACCGGGATATCAGGAGGTGGATCTGATCTATGCAGGCTTCTAAAGATATGGATATACAAAAGAAAGATATTTCGGAAAATACGGATCCTGAAAGAAAAAAATCCGGGACACATAAGATATGGTTTCGGGCAGCCGCATTTGCAATGGTGGTTTTGCTGCTTCTTGTAGCAGCCGGGAAGCTGTGCGATCCGATCCGACTTGGTTTACAGGATTCGGTTTCCGAGCGGGAACGGTATCTGCTGCATCTGCTGTCCGAACCGGAAGATATGGTCGATGTGGCAATCCTTGGTGACAGCGAGAGCTATACGTTACTGTCCACATATCAGTTATGGAAGGATGAGGGGATTGCGTCTTATATCGGCGGACAGTCCGGACAATGGATCGGGGAAAGTTATTTCTCGCTTAAGAAGATTTTGAAACGGCAGTCCCCGAAGGTGGTAATCTTAGAGACAAATGAGTTTTTCTCCCGAGGAGATGCAAGTGTGATACGGGATGCGGCAAAATCCGCGCAGGAGCTTGCGCAGCAGATGTTCCCAATCTTCAAATACCATCGGTTCTGGAAGATGGAACCTGCCGATCCGAAACTGCAGACAACGATTTTCAATGGATTTGAGTTGCGGGTAGCCGTGGCACCATATACCGGCGGCGCCTACATGCATGCGACGGCTGAGAAAACACCGGTGACATTCATCACGCGGTATTATCTGGAGGCAATCAAAGACCTGTGCGATACGCATGGATCGAAGATGCTTTTGGTGACGGCACCATCTCCGGTCAATCATACGATGCAACGGCACAATGCGGTGCAGGAACTCGCGGATAAACTGGGGGTTCCATATCTTGATCTGAATCTGAATACCGAAGAACTCGGAATAGACTGGAACTTAGATACGCTCGATGGCGGAGATCATATTAATTATAATGGATGCCGGAAGGTAACGGTGTATCTGCAGCAGTATCTGCAGGCGCATTATACTTTGCCGGATCGTCGGAAAGATGCCCGGTATGAGGCATGGAACAAGCGGGTGTCAGAGTTAGAAAAACTCATTCCGCAAACTTAAACAAATCTTAAATGATTGCTTGGTTTTATCTTAATATTTAAGTTGCTATACTAATATACAGAACAAGAAAATGCAGCAGACACGCAGATGGAAGTATATATACGATGTGTAAAAATTTATCGGAGTATTTTCGCATTCATACATCACGAATCTGCCTGCATGGAGGATATTATGAAAAATGTATTAGAGTATCTGGAACAAAGTGCACAGAAATATCCGGACAAGATTGCAGTGAAGGATACAGCCTGTGCCTATACATATGAACAATTACAGAAGAAAGCAAGATACATTGGCAGCCGTCTGGCAAAGCATACAATACCGAAGCATCCGGTCTGTGTATTTGCGGATAAGAGCGCGGATACGCTGGCGGTATTTTTCGGAATTGTCTATGCGGGCTGCTTCTATACGCTGATAGATCCATCGTTCCCGGAAGCACGTATCCAATCGATGCTTTCGGTGTTAGAGCCGGATGTAATTGTGGACGGAAGCAGTGCACCGGAGAAGCTTGCTGCATGTGGCTGTATGGAGCGGGTGATCCGGATGGAGACACTGGTACACGGGCTGAAATTTGAATGTACAAATTCAGAAGATACAGACAATGTGGCGCAGACCGGCGCAGATGGAATAACAGGATGTGTGAATCAGCAGAAGGAATTGTATGCGGTAGATGAAATTGATTCCGGTGAAACCGGATATGCAGATCCGCAGGCGGAATTATCGGAAATAGAAAATGCCCGGCTGCAGGAAATCCGGGAATCCATGATTGATACCGATCCGCTCTATTGTAATTTTACTTCCGGATCGACCGGAACGCCGAAAGGCGTACTTGTGGCACATCGGTCGGTGATTGAATTTATCGATCAGTTTACGGAGATTTTCGATATTACCAAAGCCGATGTGATCGGCAATCAGGCACCGTTTGATTTCGACGTATCGGTCAAGGATATCTACAGTGCGATGAAGGTGGGTGCAACCTTGGTTGTGATTCCGAAAGCATATTTTATGTTTCCGAATTCGGTTGTGGACATGCTTGATGAGAATCATGTCACAACATTGATCTGGGCGGTATCGGCACTCTGCCTGTTAAACCGGCTGCATGGACTAAAGCATAAGGTGCCGGCAGATATCAACAAGATTTTATTCAGCGGAGAGGCGATGCCGATCCGGCAGCTTCACGCATGGCAAAGTTGCTATCCGGATGCGACGTTTGTGAATCTCTATGGACCGACGGAGATCACCTGTAACTGTACCTATCATATTCTGGAACGCGAATATACCGAGGAGGAGAAGCTTCCGATCGGAATTCCATTTCCGAACGAACGAGTATTTCTGCTTGACGAGGACGATCAACTGATCGAACCGGGAAGCGTTGGCAAGATTGGAGAGCTTTGCGTGGCAGGTACGACACTTGCCCTCGGATATTACAGAAATGCAGCGGCAACGGCGAAGGCATTTGTGGCAAATCCGCTTAATCCCGATTACCCGGAGACGATCTACCGGACGGGAGACCTGGCAAGCTATGGAGGGGACGGACTGCTTTATTTTGCGGGTCGGAAAGATTTTCAGATCAAACATATGGGACACCGGATCGAGTTAGAAGAGATAGAACATGCACTTGCCGCAATCCCGGAGATCGAGGGTGCCGCGTGTTTTTACGACCGGGAGAAGAACAAGGTTGTTGCCTGCTACATCGGAATTGATGATAAGAAATATCTGATTACTGCGATGAAGAAGAAGGTGCCGGATTACATGGTGCCGAATGTATTTTGCAAGGTGGACATGCTGCCGCTTAATAAGAACGGCAAGACTGATAAGAAGCTGTTGGAAGCACAGTATAAGGAAGGAGCGTTTGCATGAATACAGAAGAATTAAGAATTGCTGCATCGACATATGGAACGCCGACCTATATCTTCGATGTGCGGGAAGTGGAAGCGCGAATCCGGTTGCTTCGCAGTCTGCTGCCGGAGGATACCGGACTTTGCTTTGCGGTAAAAGCGAATCCATTTCTGATTCCGTATGTGGCAGACATGGTTGACCGGCTGGAGGTCTGCTCCCCGGGCGAATATGAGATCTGCATACAGGAACAGATCGCACCGGAGAAGATTGTGGTATCCGGGGTTAACAAGACCTATGAATCCATGAAACGCATCTTGTCTTACAGCAAGGGTGCCGGAATCTACACAATCGAATCGGAAGAACATGCGAAGATCCTGCGGACACTCGCAGAGAAAAATCAGATGCCGCTCTCGGTGCTTATCCGGCTTTCAAGTGGCAATCAGTTCGGTGTTGATGCGGAGACATTTATCCGGCTGGCAAAGGAGGTACAGGAAAGTCCATATCTGACACTGGCTGGCGTTCATTATTATGCTGGGACTCAGAAGAGGCAGAGTAAACTGGAGAAGGAGATGGATGCCTTAGCCGTATTTGCAGAGACGTTCGAATCTGAGACCGGAATGAAGCTTTCGGAGCTTGAATACGGAGCAGGCATGAAGGTTTCTTATTTCGTAAATGACAGCGAGAAGGATCAACGGGAAAGCGAGCCGGAGCCGCAGATACAGACACTTGCCGAGAAGCTTCGGACATGTGACGCCTACGGCAAAAAGACAATCGAGCTTGGACGGTTCCTTGTGTCGATGAGTGGTTATTACCTGACGCGTGTGATGGATGTCAAGCGGACGGCAAAGCCGGGATTTGTGATCTTAGATGGCGGAATCCACCAGATCAACTACTATGGGTGGATGATGGGAATGAAGCAGCCGGAGATTAAAGTGCTTGCAGAAAAAGATGGTGATGACTGTATCCTGTCGGAGCACGGTGGAGCGGACGGAAAGAGTGAGTGCAGCCTGCCGGAAAATAGCGATGCCGGAGAGATGTTTCATCTGTGTGGGTCGCTTTGCACCGTCAATGATGTGCTGGCGCGGGATGTCACTTTGCACAATCCCGAAAAGGGCGATGTGTTCTGCTTCAAACGATGTGGCGCTTATGCGGCGACCGAGGGTATGGCAATGTTTTTGAGCCGGGAACTGCCTCAGGTTTTGATCTGCGGGACAGACGGAAAAATCGAAAAGCTGCGTGACCAGGTGGAGACGTATCCGTTTCATGGCTGCGGAAACCGGAACCGAATGTGACAATGCAGGATGCATGAAAACTGGGAAACGGAATGCGACAACACAGGATGCATGAAAATTGGAAACCGGATGCGGCAACGCAGGATGCATGAAAACAGGGAACCGGATGCGATAACACAGGAGAAAGCATGGGTTCACAATAACAAAAATAGGAGGATTTGTAACATGGAAGAATTATTAGAGATTTTGGAAGGTATTGCACCGGGAGAGGATTTTGAGAACTGTACGACATTAATTGACGATCATATCTTAGATTCCTTTGCCATTTTATCACTCGTGTCAGAGATTGAGGATACTTTTGATGTTGAGGTATCACCGGCAGAACTGATTCCGGCGAACTTTAATTCAGCAAAGAGTCTGTGGGAGATGATCTGTAGATTGAAGGAGGCGTAGTATCCCATACACACAGGAAATTATTCGAGCGAATGGGTGCGTGTGGATGCGGGAAATTATCCGAACGAACGGTGACGACTGCGTGTGGATGCGGGAAAATATCCAAATGAATGGGTGACGACTGCGTGTGGATGCGGGAAATCATCCAAATGAACGGGTGACGACTGCGTGTGAATGCGGGATGAAAAAATCAGGTACAAAATCATACGAAAGAGAAAGGGACAGGACATATGGCGTATCATCTGCTTACATACAGTTTAATATTTTTGCCGGTTGTGATTGTATTGTATCAATTAAGTCCGGCACGGTTCCGCTTTTTGGTGCTGCTGGCAGCGGATTATACATTTTTCTGTATGATAAGCGGTAAGCTTCTTGTCTGGCTGCTTCTGGCAACGCTTGTGACATACGGAACCGGAAGATGGCTTGCGATAATTCCTGTAAAGCATAGTGACTTGCGTGGGAAAGCACTTACGCGGAAGAAACGCGGCGTGCTGGCAGTCGGGATTGTGCTGATCTTAGGGGCACTTGTGACACTCAAATACCTGCGGATATTTGGTGTGACACTTGCAGCACCGATTGGTATTTCCTATTACAGTTTACAGGCAATTTCCTATATGACAGATGTCTATCGTGGCACCCAGGAGTCCTGTAAGAATCCGTTTAAGGTGGCACTATTCTTAAGCTTCTTCCCACAGATTATGGAAGGCCCGATCAGCCGCTTTTCTGAGACTGCAGAGGCCTTGTATGGCGGAAGAAGCATTCAGTTTGAGAATCTGGTCTTTGGGTACCAGCGGATTATCTGGGGATTGTTTAAGAAGATGGTGATTGCAGACCGGCTGGCACCACTTGTATCAAAGGTATTCAGCAGCTACAATAATTTTGACGGTGCGGCAATCCTTGTCGGTGTGCTTGCGTATACGATGCAGCTTTATATGGAATTTTCCGGATGTATGGATATCATTATGGGAAGCGGCGAGATTTTCGGTGTATCATTGCCGGAGAATTTCCGTCAGCCGTTCTTCGCAAAGAATGCGGGGGATTTCTGGCGCAGATGGCATATTACGCTTGGCACATGGCTGAAGGATTATGTGTTTTATCCAATCTCGCTTGCAAAACCGGTCAAGAATCTTGCAAAGAAGATTAAGAAGAAAGCCGGATTTTCAATCAGTAAATTCGTGGCGCCGACGATTGCGTTATTCTTCGTCTGGCTGTCAAATGGCATCTGGCACGGACCGCATATGAATTATATCTTTTATGGTATGTATTATTTTGTGCTGATCGTGATTGAGAATCTGACCGAGGAACCATGTAGGAAGCTTGTGGAACATTTCAGGATTGATACAGAAAGTGTCGGATTCAGGATATTCCGGTTTTTGAAAATGTTTATAATTGTGAACATCGGTGAGATGTTCTTCCGTGCCGATACCGTTGCAACCGGATTCCGGATGCTGCACGGAATCGTAACAGATTTCCATATCACCGCACTTGCGGAGTCAAATTTTGGTGTAGATATGCCGGATCTCATTCTGGCATCTGTAAGTATCCTGCTCGTATTCGTGGTGGATATTATTCACGAGAAGGGGATTTCAATCCGGAGAAAGGTGGCGGAATGCAGGCTGCCGGTCCGGTGGAGTTTCTGGTATGCGGTTATACTTCTTGTCGTTGTATTTGGCGCATATGGCAGCGGATATACGATTGTGGATATGATATATGCGGCGTACTGACAGATGAATGAATATGTGAATCACGTATGTGGCGTATTGATGGTGTAAGATTTACGAAAGAAGAATGTATATGAAAAAAGCAAGTGGAAAATGGAAAAAAAGTTTCAGGATGGCAGCAGGCAGCGTCGGATTTTTAGCCGGACTTTGTGTTGTATTGTTACTGGCAGGAAAATTCCTGCGCCCGAAAAATAACGCAGATATCTACGACACAACTGCCGTCCGGACGAAGGATGCGGAAGTAAAAAGCGAAGTGAAGGATACGATTGATGTATTGTTTTTAGGGGATAGCGAATGCTATTCGAGCTTCAATCCATTACAAATGTTCGCAGAGCATGGCTACACCTCGTTTATCTGCGGGACATCCGCACAGCGCATGTGCGATTCATATGCAATTTTACAGGCGGCATTTGAGACGCAGACACCGGAGGTTGTTGTTTTAGAGACGAACTGCCTGTTCCGCAGTGTGAAATCAAAAGGCGATTCGAAAGATTATGTCTTAGACCGTCTGTCTGATCATGTGGAAGTCTTTAGAAATCATTCCCGGTGGAAGGATGCGTTCGTAAGTACAAATTCCTTAACAAAGAAAAAGGATGAGAAGAACCGTGGATTTATCAAGAGAAGTACGGTTAAGCCTTATGAGGGCGGAGCTTACATGCATGCAAGCGAGGAACGAAGGATGATAGATACCGATGCAGAAAAATACCTGCTCCTTATGAAAGAATATTGTGAAAATCATGGCGCGGATCTTGTTCTGGTCAGTTCCCCATCCCCGAAGAACTGGACATATGCAAAGCATAACAGTGTAGCTGACTGGGCGCAGGCAAACGCGGTTACTTATGAAGATCTGAATCTGAATGATGCGCTTGGCATTGACTGGGCGTCCGATACGAAGGATGGCGGTGATCATCTGAATTTTGACGGTGCAAAGAAAGTGAGTGCGTATGTGGGTAGCTGGCTGTCGGAAACTTATGGGTTGAAAGACAAAAGAAACAATCCGGATTACAAACACTGGGAGGAAGATAGTGTGGAGTATGCATCAGTTAAGAAGTGATTGTTGATATATACCATGGTTTTTTGGAGGCAGGGATGCCTCCTTTTTTCTTTAATTGGAGCAAAAACATGAAATATGGGGAAATCCTCCAATGGAGCTGGTACAGGAAGCAAGCGGATTGGAGTAAAACAGCAGAAAAATAGGGGAATGCTCCAAGCCGGAAGAATTACATGAAGAGTGAGTTGGAGTAAAACACCCGGAAAACAGAGGAATGCTCCAAGCTGGAAGAATTGCACAAAGAGTGGATTGGAGAAAAATCAGATAATCATAAGGATTGCTCCAAAATCGACTCTCTTGCATAGGTATCTGCACCAAATCAATATATAATACAATCGTTATATTACAAAATCGTAAGAAACCTGTAATCAAGACCGATGGATGGCAGCTGAAAAAACATATATACTGAGTACAGTTGATGCGGGCGACGGTTTGTGCAATTCTTGTGGAAATCAGAGAACCATTAAGGCATGAGAATCAGGGAAAATGCGTACGTGGAAGGAATACAGTATGTCTGCGAGCTTGAGCAGGAAAAATAACAGGTGAAATCCAGAAACTGCTAAGCGGCAGAAGCACAACATGACTGCCTGCAATCAGAATGTCAGCAAACGAAGGGAGACTATCTATGAATGAGATATTAAAGCTTGACAATGTAGAAAAATACTATGGCAACAAAGCGAATCTGACAAAGGCGGTAGATAAGATTTCTTTCTCTGTAGAGAAAGGCGAGTTTGTCGGAATTATGGGAGCCAGCGGTTCCGGAAAGACAACACTCTTAAACTGTATTTCCACGATCGACCGTGTAACGGCCGGACATATCTATGTCGGAGATAAGGACATCACGACGATTCGCGGGAATGAATTAAATAAGTTCCGCCGGGAAGAGCTGGGATTTATCTTCCAGGATTTTAATCTGCTGGATACACTGACCGGATATGAGAATATTGCACTGGCGCTCTCCATCCAGAACGTAAAACCGAAGGAGATTGACAGCCGGATCAAAGAGGTTGCGAAGCGGCTTGGCATTGAAGAAGTTCTGAACAAATACAGCTATCAGATGAGTGGTGGACAGAAGCAGCGCGTGGCGGCAGCCAGAGCCCTGATCACGAATCCAAAGCTGATCTTAGCCGACGAGCCAACCGGTGCTCTTGATTCTAAGTCCTCCCGCTATCTGTTAGAGAGTATGAAGGAGATGAATGAAGGGCTTGCTGCAACGATTCTGATGGTTACGCACGATGCATTTACAGCAAGCTATGCATCGCGCGTAATCTTCATCAAGGATGGTAAGATATTCAATGAAATCCGCAGAGGCGATGATACCCGGAAACAGTTTTTTAACCGCATTATTGAGGTTGTGACAGTGTTAGGGGGGAGTTTGAATGATGCTCTTTAAATTATCCACCCGGAACATCCGGAAAAGTATGCAGAATTATCTGATTTATTTTGCAACGTTGATCTTAGGAGTCGCAATCTTCTATGTATTTAATGCACTTGGAAGCCAGACAGTCATGCTGAAGGTATCGTCAAATACAGAAGAAATCATCAAGCTTATGAATGAGTCGATGTCTGTCGTCAGTGTATTCGTATCGATTGTACTTGGTTTTCTCGTCGTGTACGCAAGTACCTTCCTGATGAAGCGACGGAAGAAGGAATTCGGTATCTACTTAACGCTCGGTATGGGAAAAACACAGGTAGCAAAGATCCTTGTGATCGAGACACTGCTGATCGGTGTGATTTCTCTGGTAATCGGATTACTGCTCGGTATCGGTATCTCACAGGGGATGAGTGTTGTAACGGCGAACCTCTTCGAAGCGGATATGACGAACTTCCAGTTTATGGTCAGCACATCAGCCATCATCAAAACGATTATTTATTTTGCAATCATGTATGTGATTGTTATGGCATTAGATGTAATCATTGTCAGCCGCGCCAAGCTAATAAACCTGCTTTATGCAGGCGCAAAGGCACAAAAAAACCACGCAAAAAATCCGGTTGTCTGTGTGCTTGTATTTATTGCTGCGGCTATCCTGCTTGGAACGGCATATTATAAAGTGACAGCCGGTGTCCGCACAATCTCTGACTTTCAGGGACTTGGTATCCAGATCGCGAAAGGTATCATCGGAACCTTCCTTATATTCTGGTCGGTATCCGGGATGCTGCTTGCAATTGTGAAGCGGTGCAGACGGTTTTATTATAGAGGCATCAACTCATTCAGTGTGAAGGAACTTGGAAGCCGGATCAACACGACGGTGTTCTCCGGTGGGATTATCTGCCTGCTGCTCTTTTTTACCATCTGTATTCTGTCAAGCTCGGTGGCAATCCGCAACTCGATGAACCATGTGTTAGAGACATGTACACCAGTTGATGTGCAGTTTTCAAAGCTGTATTCCTATGATGCAGCCGAGGACTATGATATAACCGGACATAATGTGGAAGAAAACCTGAAAGCCTGTGATATCGATACATCAAAGCTTACGGATGTGACGGAAATGCATTTGTATGCACCGGAGGAAATTCGTGTCGGAGATTTCTTCGGAAAGGCATTTGCAGAGAGTGGATCGGAGGATTATTTCAAAGAAGCATCGATGGGGACGATGCACATTGGAGAATACAATGATTTTGTAAAATCCTTTGGTGGAACGACAATCGACCTTGCAGAGGATGAATATGTGATACTCTGTAATTACGGGGAGATGGAACCACGATACAACGAAGGACTTGCGGAGGGACAGACGGTTACGATAAAAGGAAAGACCTATCATCCGAAATACAGTACCTGCGTGGATGGAATCGTGCACATCAGCAATTCAGAGAGCAATGCAGGCGTGCTGCTTGTCCCGGATTCTGTGGATATGTCTGACTGTGATTTCTGGTATGATATCTATTCAGCAAATTATAATACGACAGACCAGACAGAGGTGGATGCACTTAATGCGTACTATAGTGATGCGAATTTCTACAAACTGCAGGAGGCGAAGACAGAAGCAGTCTTAAGCGAAGATGGTTCCTATTATTCCATGAATTGCGAGACAAGCAAGCGGCTCCGTGATAACAGCGTGGGACTTACTGCGATGATCGTATTCATCGGCATCTACTTAGGTGTTGTATTTCTGATCTCCGGTGCCGCAATTCTGTCACTCAAGGAGCTTTCCGAGGCAGCCGACAGCAAGGAGAAATACAGGATACTGCGCCGGATCGGCGTGGACGAGAAGAAAATCCGTCATTCCCTCCTGGCACAGTCTGGCGTGTTCTTTGCCATGCCGCTTTTGCTCGCAATCGTGCATTCCGTCTTTGGAATGCAGACAGCAATGTTCATTCTGACTGTATTTGGACGGGGCGGACTACTTGGTTCGATTCTGCTTGCGGCAGCGATCATACTTGTGATATATGGTTTTTATTTTGCAATCACATATATCTGCAGTCGCAAGATTATCAGTGAATAGCCGGCTGTGCAGAGGGGATGATTGTGGACGCGGCAGCCCCTATGTTCATAACAACTGCAATGCTTCCATCATACATGAATAAATATCTTGAAAAATCAGAATAACTAGGCTATAATTAGCACATATTAAAAATATAATATATCTGGAATGTTCGATAACTCCTGTTATTTTTGAACCTACATTTACTTTAAACGGGATTCCTATATCTGTGATACTATGTCAGGCCTCCTTTGCAGTGGAAGACAGACGATCACGTGCGGTTGCCCACCTAGCGTCAGCTAGGAGTCAAAAGGCAGGAACCGGCATCCCGGATATATTTTTTTCGTGGGAAAACAGAGGACGCAAAACGGGGTATATATGAAAAAAGTCGTTCGGTTTATTGTTAAATTCGTCAACAAAGCAACTGCAGACAGTGTGCCGGCATATGCTGCACAGGTTGCTTTCTTTGTGATGCTTTCCTTTTTTCCGTTTATGATGCTGCTTGTTATGATTGCGTCAAAGTTGTCTGTTATGAATACAAATGTACTAGGATATATATTACGTGTTGTACCGAGTGGTCTGGAATCTTATGTGGCGTATATTGTGGATGATGTGGTCAATGCAAATGTCCAGTCATTTACACTCATTACGGTATTTGTCAGCTTGTGGTCTGCGGCGAAGGGCATTCAGGCACTTTCTACAGGGTTAAATAAGATCTATGGTGTGGAGCAGAACAAGAATTATTTTCTTGTACGCCTGATCTGTGCGCTGTATACACTTATATTTATGCTGCTTTGTCTGGTTGTGATTGCAATTCAGGCGTTCGGTTCACAGATTGCCCATAAGATTATTGATCATTATCCGGCATTTGCAGATGCAACACTTTTGATTTTAAGTCTGAAGAATGTCGTAACATTCCTTGTTATCTTTATATTTTTGCTTTTGATCTATTATCAGCTTCCAAACCGCCGCGGACATATGCGGCATGAGTTTACCGGCGCTGTGCTGGCATCCGTTGCATGGATGCTGATGACACGGGGATTTTCTGTCTATATTAAGTATTCCGCAGATAATTCGAAGATGTATGGAAGTATGACATCCATCGTATTGATTATTATCTGGCTGTATATCGGCATGCAGATTGTTTTGTATGGCGCGGAAATCAATTATTATCTGTCGGATCTGATCTGGAAATACCGGGAGAAGTACCGGTTAAAGAAAAAACATAAAAGGGAAGAAAAACAGAGATTAAAAAATCAACAGGAACATCAACAGGAAGAAAAAGCAGATATATCTTAATGTCAATCGGTTGACACTCCAAAACGGATGTGCGATAATCAAACCGATAAATTACAACAAGATGGAGGGACAAAGATGTATAGTTTTGATGAAATAGCAAATTTCGATCCAGAGATTGCACAGGCAATGACGGACGAGATTAACAGACAGGATCATAATATTGAGCTGATTGCATCAGAGAATATCGTATCCAAGGCAGTTATGGCAGCTATGGGAAGTCCGCTTACGAATAAGTACGCTGAAGGGTATCCGGGAAAGCGTTATTATGGCGGATGTGAGTATGTCGATGTAGTGGAAGACCTTGCAAGAGAGCGTGCGAAGAAGTTGTTTGGATGTGAATATGTCAATGTTCAGCCACATTCCGGCGCACAGGCAAATATGGCAGTATTCTTCGCTATTTTGCAGCCGGGCGATACATTTATGGGAATGAATCTGGCACATGGCGGACATCTGACACACGGTTCACCGGTTAATATGTCAGGTAAGTATTTTAACGTTGTACCTTACGGTGTGAATGATGAAGGGTTTATCGATTATGATGAGGTGCTTCGCATCGCGAAGGAATGCAAGCCGAAGATGATTGTAGCCGGTGCATCTGCATATGCGAGAGCAATCGATTTCAAGCGTTTCCGTGAGATCGCAGATGAGGTTGGTGCAGTTCTTATGGTAGATATGGCACACATTGCAGGTCTGGTTGCTGCCGGACTTCATGAAAGCCCAATCCCATACGCACATGTAACAACAACCACAACACACAAGACACTGCGTGGACCGCGTGGTGGTATGATTCTTTCCAGCAACGAAGTAAATGAGAAGTATAACTTCAACAAGGCAGTGTTCCCTGGCATTCAGGGTGGACCATTGATGCACGTCATTGCAGGTAAGGCAGTCTGCCTGAAGGAAGCTTTGACAGACGAATACAAAGAGTATCAGAAACAGGTTGTGAAGAACGCAGCATGTCTGGCACAGGCATTGACTGAGCGTGGATTCAAGATCGTATCCGGCGGTACAGACAATCACCTGATGCTTGTTGATCTGCAGAATCTTGACCTGACCGGTAAGGAAGTGGAGAAGCTCCTCGATTCTGTTCATATCACAGCGAACAAGAACACGGTTCCGAACGATCCAAAGTCACCATTTGTTACAAGTGGTATCCGTCTTGGCACACCGGCGATTACAACACGTGGTGCAAAGGAAGACGATATGATCGTGATTGCAGATGCTATCAAGGCTGCTGTTATCGATAAGGATAATGACAAGGCAATGGCACTTGTAAAGAGCATTACAGACAAGTATCCGTTGTATGCATAAAACGCATAAAGAACAATTTGAAACCGTATAATAAATAATACCAATGCGAAACCGGGGGCTGCGTGAGAGGGAATCCGTTCCCTTGTCACATAGCTTCCGGTTTTGTTATTTTTTCACGTGTTCGAACCATGAGTGAACCGTGACGATTATAAAATAAATGGAGAACGAACAGATAGATGGAAAATCAGCAGAAAAATTCTGGTCCGGAAAATAATTCAGATAACCGGAATTCGAACAATAACAATAATAAAAAAAAGCCATCGAAGACGGTGGTGATATGGGTTGTATCGATTTTATTGACATTTATGATCTGGCAGGGAATTACGGCGATACAGCAATCAAAGCAGGAGAAAATTACGTATGATACGTTCCTGCAGATGCTTGATGATAAATTAGTAACAGAAGTAAAACTTTATAATGACAGGATCAGCTTTACACCGATTTCGAAAGAGACAGGTGCGGAGATGGATAAGATCTATTATGTAATCCGGATCAGTGATTATAAAATCGTAGACCGTTTGCAGAAGGCGGGCGTGCAGTTTGAAGAAATCGATGAGGGGAAAAATGCGGTTGTATCGACGATCTTCTCTTATGTGGTGATGATTGGTGCATTTTATCTTCTGATGTCACTTCTTATGCGAAATATGTCCAAATCCGGAGGAATTGGAAAAAGCAATGCAAAGATGTATGTGGAGAAGAAAACCGGTGTGACATTTGCGGATGTTGCAGGACAGGAGGAAGCAAAGGAGTCGCTCTGTGAGATGGTAGATTTCTTAGATCAACCAGAGCGGTATTTAAAGATCGGTGCGAAGCTGCCGAAGGGTGCCCTGCTTGTAGGGCCTCCGGGAACCGGTAAGACACTGCTTGCGAAGGCAGTTGCCGGCGAGGCGAATGTTCCGTTCTTTTCGCTGTCCGGTTCGGAGTTCGTGGAGATGTTCGTTGGTGTCGGTGCGAGCCGTGTGCGTGACTTGTTCCGCAAGGCTAACAATATGGCACCGTGTATCATATTTATCGATGAGATCGATGCGATCGGAGGAAAGCGTGACACGCGGCATGGTGGTGGCGATTCCGAACGGGAACAGACGTTGAACCAGCTTTTATCGGAGATGGATGGATTTGACAGCTCGAAGGGTATCATCGTGCTTGCGGCGACAAACCGCCCGGAGGTACTCGATAAGGCATTGCTCCGTCCGGGACGATTTGACCGGAGAATCATCGTGTCAAAGCCGGATATGCAGGGACGAATTGATACACTGAAAGTACATTCAAAGAATGTCAAGATGGATGAGACGGTGGATTTCAAGGAGCTTGCACTTGCCACATCCGGTGCTGTCGGTGCAGACCTTGCGAATATCATCAATGAGGCGGCGCTGATGGCTGTCCGTAACAAGCGGGATTATGTATCCCAGAAGGATCTGATCGCTTCGGTGGAGGTTGTATTCGCCGGAAAAGAGAAGAAAGAAAAACTGCTTTCTCCGAAAGAAAAGAAGATTGTTGCATATCATGAAGTCGGACATGCACTTGTCGCGGCGTTACAGAAGAATACACTTCCAATTCAGCGTATTACGATCGTACCTCGTACATCCGGTGCGCTTGGTTATGTATGGCAGGTGCCGGAGGAAGAGAAGCAGCTGCAGACAAAGAAGGAAATGGAAGAGGATATTGTGACATTTCTGGCTGGCCGTGCAGCGGAGGAGTTGAAGTTTGATTCCGTTACGAATGGTGCCTCCAACGATATCGAGAAGGCGACGAGTCTGGCACGGACGATGATCACGATGTACGGCATGTCCGAGAAGTTCGGCATGGTGCAGCTTGAAGGTGTGACCGGGCAATACCTTGATAACCGCCGGGTGCTAAACTGTTCTTCCGAGACGGAGACGAAGGTTGATACCGAAGTCAAGAATATGATGAAAGCAAGTTATGAGAAAGCATATAAGTTACTTAAGAAGAATATGCCGACCCTCGATGCAATCGCACAGGTGCTCTATGAGAAGGAGAACCTGAGCGGTAAGGAATTCATGGAATTATATGAGAAGTACCAGAATGTAAAATTGAACGAAGAGAGCAAGGTACAGTAGGAATATGATTTTGAAACGCGATGTGATTGGGATATATGTCATATCGGCTTCCACAAATATACGATGTATTGAAACTAAGAAGTACTAGATGTCCTGATATAGATGCTGATACCGTACGCAACCGCCGCCGATTCGCCGTCCATGGCTCAGCGGCGGCTTGTTTGAACATCGTGTTCAAACATTGCTGGATATTTACAGAACATCAAGTACTTCTTTGTTCCAAACATATGTATATTTGCGGAAGCTGATATTGACAAAGATATCCCAATTACAAACGCGTTTCATAAATATGATACTTACAAGAGAGGATGGAGTTAATTATGGAATACAATTTCTTTGCGACAGTGGCGCGCATGAAATACATTGAGCGTTGGGCGCTCATGCGGAACACATATCCGGAGACATTGTCTGAACACAGTCTGGAGGTGAGCATGCTTGCGCATGCGCTCTGCGTGATCGGAAATGTGCGGTATGGCAAGCATTTAGATGCAGACAAGGCGGCAGTGATCGGACTGTATCACGATGCATCCGAGATCATCACCGGCGATATGCCGACACCGATCAAATATTACAATAACCGGATGAAGGATCTGTTTCATTCCATCGAGGATGAAGCATGCGAGAAGCTGATCGGACAGCTTCCGGAAGATCTGCAGGCATATTACCGGGACTACTTCTTCAAGCAGGATGATGATACGGAAGAGACGAAGTATCTGTGGAAGCTCGTAAAAGCGGCAGATAAACTCTCTGCATTGATCAAGTGTATGGAGGAAGAAAAAACCGGTAACCGCGAATTCGTCAAGGCGAAGGAAAGCACGGAGCAGATGGTGCAGGAGTTATCAAAGAGTTACCCGGAAGTAAAGGACTTCGTGAAGGAATTCCTGCCAGCCTATGCGAAGACGCTGGATGAGTTGAATTAAGATAAAGAAGGAAACAGAAGTGATATCGGTACTTAAAATAGGGCCTGCCCTTTCGGGTAGTCCCTATTTTTTAGTATCTGCTATATGCTTTCTCCAAGCGGGAGTGCATCTGCGTGAGATTATATCATGCCGTTTGATTTATCATAGCATATATGCTTGCGCTGAGATATTATGCGTTCTCCAGCTTCGTAATCGCAGCCTCAATTCTTGCCAGTGTCTCATCCTTGCCGAGGATGCTCATAAGCTCGGTTGCACCGCCTGGTGTTGCCTGCTTACCGGAAACTGCGGTACGAAGCGGCCACATTACAAAGCCGGTCTTGTACTCGTGCTCTTTGCCGAATGATGAAAGAGCTGCGAATAAGCTGTCATTGTCGAAGGCTTCCTGTGCCTCAAGGACCGGAAGAACTTCTTTTAATAACTGCAATGAATTTTCTGCGTTTGTCTTCATCTTCTTGTGAGAATACATTGCGATATCGTATTCCGGTACAGCAGCCAGGAAATCAATCTGATCCTTGATGTCCGGGAATACTTCGATTCTTGTCTTTACCATAGCGGCGATCTTCTTCGCATCCATCTTATCGCCAACGACTTCCTTGATATATGGAAGAGCCATCTCATAGAACTTCTCATCGTCCATTGCCTTGATGTACTCGCCGTTCATCCATTTGAGCTTTGTCATATCTAAAACTGCCGGAGATTTGGAGATATTGTGGTAGTCAAATGCTTCTACCAGCTCCTGCAAAGAGAAGATCTCGCGGTTATCTTCCGGGCTCCAGCCGAGCAATGCAACGAAGTTAATGATCGCCTCGGTCAGGAATCCCTGTTCCAACAGATCCTCAAAGGAAGAGTGACCACTACGCTTGGAAAGCTTCTGGTGATCTTCGTTTGTAATCAGAGGACAGTGGATATAAGTTGGAACTTCCCAGCCAAATGCATCATAGAGACGGTTGTATTTTGGAGAGGAAGATAAGTATTCATTTCCACGGACAACATGTGTGATGTTCATCAGATGGTCGTCCACAACATTTGCAAAGTTGTAGGTTGGGAAACCGTCGGACTTGATCAGGATCATATCGTCAAGCTCGATGTTCGGAACCGTGATGTCACCATACAGCTCGTCGGAGAATGTCGTTGTGCCTTCTTCCGGATTATTCTGACGGATGACATATGGCTTGCCTGCAGCAAGATTTGCCTCGACTTCTTCTTTAGAAAGGTGTAAGCAATGTTTGTCGTAACGGGAGATTGTTTTTCCCTCGAATTCTGTGACAAGTGTCTTCAGACGGCACTCATCGCAGAAGCAGTAGTATGCTTCGCCCTTATCAATCAGTTTCTTTGCATATTCTAAGTAGATGCCTTTCTTCTGACGCTCACTCTGGATATAAGGACCAACGCCGCCGTCCTTGTCCGGACCTTCGTCGTGCTCAAGTCCTGTTTCCTTCAGGGTACGGTAGATGATGTCGACAGCACCTTCTACCTCACGCTCCTGGTCCGTATCCTCGATACGCAAAATAAAATCGCCACCCTCATGTTTTGCAATCAAGTATGCGTATAAAGCAGTTCTCAAATTTCCTACATGCATCCGGCCGGTTGGGCTTGGTGCAAATCTTGTTCTAATCTTTGCCATTTTAATATGATAGCCTCCTGTATAACAGATAAATTCTTAGAAAATTATAACAAAGGAAAAATCATTTTACAACATATTGTTGATTATTGAAATTTTTTTTAGTATACTACAAAAGGATTGTTCTCATTTTTGGGAGTAGTTATTTTTATAAGAAAGCTGGGAAATAATATGGATCGATCAATGATTTCAATGATATATTTTGTCGCATTGCTTGCATTGTTTCTGATTATGATCATAGCAACGATTGCAGTGATCGCAAGCAAGTCCAGACGACGTTATGAGGAAGATGACGATGAGTTTGAAGAGGGAACGGAATATGAAGATTCTGTTTCAGAAGATGCTCAGGGACAAACGGTCTTTGATGATGCGGATGATATGCTGACGGATGATTTTTATGTCGATAATCTGGATATGCCGGGACAGGATTCTGCATTTGCACCGGACACCCAGAGCGATTACGAAGATGACTATGAAGATGAATATGCCGATGGAGAGCAATATTATGATGAGGTAGATGCATCGGATATGGAAGATGAATCCTATGACGAATACGACGATGTAGAAGTGGATTCTTATGATGCAGAGCTTGACAGTGCATTTGACATTCCTGGTTCTATGAAGATCGATCCGCTTCAGGCAAATGCACCGACACAGGAGATTGATACAAAGGCAGTAAAGGAAGAGAGAAATGCTTCTGCGCAGGATGCGGGAGATGTTTTACAGTCAGAAGAAGAAATTCCGGAGATTACAACGGAGCCGGAATCAGATATGTCACAAGGAGACACACAGGATGATATTTCAGAAGAAACTCCGGCGGAAGCAGATCAGGAAAAGACGAATCAGACGGTAGAGAACAATTTGAAGAGCGTAGAGGCGCAGACGGTACCAGATGCTGCACCAGAAGAAAACATCGATGAGAATGTGGATGCATCAAAGGCAACAGAAGTGGCAGAGCCGGAATCAGATACAACAGAAGTAGCAGAGCCAGAACCGGAAGTACCTAAGAAGCAGAAAAAGAAACATATCCGCAAACAGAAGAAGCAGCCGGAAGCGGTTGTTGTGCCGGAAAAAGAGGATCTTTCAGATTCCGCATTTGGACCGGATATCCCGGAGATTAATATTAGTAACGAAGCACTTGCCGCATCTGTTCGGGAAGCCGAGGCGATGGGGGCTGCCATTATGGGAGATTTGAAAGCAGCTAAAGTGCCGGTTGAGACGATGTTTGGAATCAACGAGGAACTTTCTTCCTACGGTTCCAAGAAGAATATGCGGGCAAAATCCAAGGTCGCAAGTGACGAGGACTTTTATTGGTATAACAAAGAAGATGCGGCAGAGCGCCCGGCGAGACGGCCGATTGAGGTGTATTATCATCATTTTAATATTGCAGATGACTGCATTGAGGATTTACTTGTAGAGATGTATGACTGTGCGTTGGTTCGTACGGAAGAAATCCGGTATATTGCATATGGAATTGAGCCACGGACACTTTCGATGAAAGAAATCATGTCCGGAACCGTTTCTTTGAATGATCATAAGAAGAAAGAACCAACGGAGCAGGATCTGGTTCGTATCTATGAGAAGTGGTGTGGTTATGTGGATCATCTGTTGGATAAGGTAGAAATTCATGCAGATGAGTATACAATTCAGGAAATCCGTAAACAATTATGTGCGTACGGACGAAACGACGTCGATATATTGTTGGAAGGAAAATAAGTAATATGGATATTATCAGACCAAGTATGGAGACCAAAGAAGTATTAGATTATTATTTACAGTATAATCATTACAGAGGGTGCGAGTTTTCCTCGGCAAACAGCCTGTTCTGGTGTGATTTTTATCAGACGAAGTTCACTATCCTGGAGGACATGCTGGTGTTCTGCCGAGTGGAGAAAGGTGTTCCAACTTCATTTACGTTCCCGATTGGAAAACACAATCCCAAAGATGCATTTGACAGAGTGGTAGATTACTTTGAAGAGAGTAATCTGCCATTTGCTATGTATATGGTAGAACCCGAGATGTACGCCATGATTGAACTTTGGTATCCGGGACAGTATCAGATTGAATATGACAGAGATAGTGCGGATTATCTATACAGACAGGATGCGCTTGCAACGCTTGCAGGCAAGAAGCTTCATGCGAAACGGAACCATATCAATCGTTTTCTGGAAAATTTCCCGGATTATCAGTATGAACGAATCAATGGAAAAAACTGGCGCGAATGTCTGGAATTAGAAGAGATTTGGGAGCAGGAGAACAACTTGGAACATGATGGGGATAAGGAAAACGAAAAACGGATTATCGCTTATGCATTGGAACATAGAAAGAGTCTGGGAATGGTTGGCGGATTGATCCGGGTAGAAGGAAAAGTCGTTGCATTTACACTGGGAGAACCGTTGACGGAAGATACATTTGATGTACATTTTGAAAAGGCATACGCAGATATACAAGGTGCGTATGCCATAATCAACCGTGAATTTGCCAGACGGGAATTGTCTGCATTCACTTATATAAACCGGGAGGAAGATATGGGCATCCCGGGCCTTCGTAAGGCAAAGCTTTCCTATCATCCGGAAAGCCTTGTTGAAAAAGGAATCGTAACTAAGACTCGGACGCCATAGATTCCGGTGTTCCGAGTTTTTCCATGAACAGGGTTAATGCCACACAGGCGGCAAGCAGAATTACACCGATGATGATTGATACGATGGAAGTTCCCTTCATGCTGTATTCCTGATTTACCTTATAAAAGATTGAAATCGGGGAAGATGCTACAAGTGCGAAGATTCCGCTGAACGTCGCAGATGCAAAATGTTTCAGCAAATAGCTTATGAGCTTGGAGATGAAGAAGATTCCAAGTACACAGCCGATTGCAAAAGGAATCAGGATGTAAAGCTGATTTAGCATACCGTGTAGATCCAGTGCGCGGAGTGCTTCTACAAACTGTTTTACAGAATTGATAACACCAAAGTAATATCCGAGAATCATAAGTACCAGAGAGCCGCTGACACCTGGAATTACCATAGTTGCACTCGCGATGATTCCCATGAAGAAGATCTTCACGACCATACCAATACTTGGAGTGAGTGCAATACCACTTTCGCTGTCTCCGTTTAAAAATACCATCGCCATCGCAACGGCAAGCAGAATCAAAAATACAAGAATGTTCACAAGCAGAGATTTCTTCTCTTCACTTTGCCAGTTGTCTTTCAGGGAACGCAAAATTGCAGGGATACCGCCAATGATCAGTCCTGTGAATGCACAGGATGTTGCAAATGGAAAGTTTGCAAGCAGCCAAGGGATGATATAGGTAAAACCAACAATGCCAATCCCCATTCCGAGTATAATCGGAAGTAATGTGAAAAAGCTTTTCTTGAAGCTTTTCAAAAGACTTGAGATTGCATTCAGCAGCTTATCATAGATGCCAAATGAAACGGCCATTGTACCTCCGCTGACACCTGGAATAACATTTGCGATACCGACAAATACACCTTTGATCAGATCAACTAAAAAATTCACGTTTTCTTACTCCTTCACCATTATATTGAATGTATAATACAAACCTTTGAAATTATACTATGAAAGGTAAAAAAAAACAATTTGAAAAAGATAAATAAAAGATAAATTATTTTTATATGGTGAAAAACTTATGAAATCATATAAGAATAGGTTGCAATTCATGTTTTAACATGCTATCATATGTAGTATTAAAAACCACGTGTAATAGTTATGGAAGAGTTGAAAGGCGAAAATTATGAAATATAAGATTGTTGGAGACAGTTGTTGTGATTTTACAACTGAGGATTTGAAAAAGGAATATATCAGCCGGGTACCACTGATTCTTACAGTAGGGAATACCGATGTGGTAGATGATGATACGTTTGTTCAGGAGAAATATCTGGATTTGGTAGAGCGTTGCCCGGAATGTCCGCGTTCTTCCTGCCCTTCGCCAGAGAATTATATGCAGAATTTTGATGGAGCTGAGAATATATTTGTCGTGACACTCTCTTCTAAATTAAGCGGTTCCTATAACAGTGCAATGCTTGCAAAGCAGATCTATCAGGAGGATCATCCGGATGTGAAAATTCACGTGTTTGATTCGAAGTCTGCGGCGGCAGCGCAGCATTTGATTTGTGAGAGATTGGAGAACTATATAGAGCAGGATTTGGATTTTAAGACTATCGTGGAAAAAACAGAGGCATATGTTGGAGAAATTCGAACACTTTTCGTGCTGGATAGCCTGGACACAATGCGTAAGAACGGAAGAATTACAAAGGTGAAGGCACTGGCCGCAAATATGCTTAACATAAAACCGGTGTTGCATGGTGTGGATGGAGAGATACAGCAGCTTGATCAGGCTCGCGGTATGAATAAGGCGCTCAATAAGTTGTTGTCTCATATTGAGAAAGAAGGATATGACAACACCAGACCGGTTCGGATCACACAGTGTGGAAGTATGGAACGTTGCAGAAATGTGCGAAAAATTCTGATGGAGCAATTTGGCTTTATGGATGTAAAGATTCTTGAAGCAAAGGGGGTCAGCTCTACGTATGAGAGCCGTGGCGGTGTAATTGTTTGCTTCTAGCCATGTATCCTGGAAAAATATAACACAAAGACAAGATATTAGAAAATATCTTGTCTTTTTTTGTGTGGGATGATACTATTTATAAATACGTTTTTATACAAAATCAGAGTATAATAAAGTATGCAAAAGCGTGAGTGGATTGACACGTGGTTATGTAGTAACAAATTAAATATAACATGGAGAAAAGGTATGAAAAAATATACATACAAAATATCAGGATTTATAATTGGTGCGTTATGTATGGGTTTACTTGCCGGATGTGGGAATAAACAGGCAGATCCAACGACGGCAACAACTACAGAAGTGATTTCTACAGACGGAGATGCCGTGCAGGAGCCGGATCTTCCAATGGATGCGGATGGTTTTATTATTACAAACGACTATGTTAAGACAGTGGGAGAGACAGTGAATGTCCGGGTGTCGCCAACTACAGATGCGGATATTTATCGTATGCTTCCGGATGGGGAGGTCTTGAATCGAATCGGATACAATGAGGAATGGACAAAGGTATTGATGGATGGAAGTGCATTTTACATACATTCTGATTTTGTAATCCAGACAGAACCGCCGACCGGAACTCTGCCGGATGCAACTGAGGAGACAACAACAGAGACTGCAACGGATGGAGATGCACAGAAAATAAAGAAAATTGTAATGATTGATCCGGCAAATCAGGCAGTTGTGAATGCAGAACAGGTGGAGATCGGACCGAATACAGAGGTAACAAAACAGGGTGCTTCTACCGGAAATGTTGGAACGACACTGGGAACAAAAGAGAGCGAATTGAATCTGACATATGCGAATCTGCTCAAAACAGAATTGGAAAGCCGTGGATATCAGGTACTTTTAACACGAGATACAGATCAGATTAATCTGTCAAATAAAGACCGGGCATTGCTTGCAAATGATTCAGAGGCAACGGTATATGTCAGAATTCAGATGAATTTCAGTGAGAACAGTTCTCTGACCGGAGTAATGGGTGTGTGTATGCCGGAGGATAGTGCATTTAATAGTGGTCTATACAAGGACAGTTATCGACTTACTACAAGATTGATTGAGGGAGTCCTGAATAATACGGCATGCACAAATCAGGGAATCTATGAAACAGATCAGATGACAGCGATTAACTGGAGTGAGAAACCGGTAGCGTTGATTAAGCTGGGGTACTTAAGCAATGCAGATGAAGAGGCAAAGCTGGTAGATACATCCTATCAGCAGGAAATAATAAAAGGACTTGCTGACGGACTGGATGCGTATTATGGCTATTAGATTGGAGGAAATAAAGAATGCGGGAATATGTGGTTGTAAGTGATTCCACTGCGGATCTGCCAATAGAGATTGTGAAAGAACTGACGGTTCCGATTATACCGTTTTCATATTCGGTTGAGGAAGAAGTATATAATTATTATCTGGATGAGAGAGATGGAGACATCGGAACTTTTTATGAGAGACTCCGGAAGGGCGCAATGCCTGTCACTTCACAGATTAATCCGGCGATGTATCAGGATTTTTTTGCATCGATTGTAAAAGAGGGAAAGGATGTCTTGTATATCAGTTTTTCTTCCGGGCTGAGCGGATCATACCAGTCATCGCTGCTTGGCGCAGATATGGTAATGGACAAGTATCCGGATGCAAAGATTGTATGCATTGATTCCCGCTCTGCGGCAGTCGGTGAGGGTGCCTTTTTGTATGAAATCGCAAGAAAGAAAAAAGAAGGTATGGATATGGATGCGCTTGCACAGTGGGTTGAAAACACACGTGGACATGTGCATCACTGGTTTATGGTTGAGGATTTGTTCCATTTAAAACGAGGTGGCCGCGTATCAACGGTTGAGGCGATGGTCGGCAGCGCTTTAAAGATCAAGCCGATCCTGAGTGTCGATGAAGAAGGAAAACTTGTGATTCGGTCAAAGGCGCGTGGCACAAATAAGGCGATGGAATATCTGATTGCGAAGACGGTGGAAGAAGGCGGAGACCTTGGGCAGCTGCGTGCGGTAATCGGACATGCGGATTGCATGGAAAAAGCAGAGAAATTAAAGCAAATGGCAGTGGACGCAGGTATGAAGCCGGAAAACCTGATGATTGCGCCGATTGGACCAATCATCGGTACACATGTTGGTTCCGGTATGCTGGCAATTGCGTTTGTAACAAATATGTAACAAAGTATTGACACCTTTGTAAGATAATGTTAAGATACATCTGTAATAAAAATGTAACATTGTGCTTAAAAAGTTACAAAATTATTTTACAGGGTGAAAGAAAATGAGTAGAAGAACGAAGTTAAAAGTACGAAATATGCGGTTATTCTTAGCAAAGAATGTATTTAACAGTCGTTACATAGTTAGAAATATTTTAGCATTTACCATTATGGTGACAGTGGTTGCTTCCTGTGTAGGTGCAGCACTTGTGATCGGTGATAAAAAGGCAGCGAAGAAGTCTGAGACAGCAGTTGCTACCGGTTACGTGGAAGAGGTTGTAACTCTGGATGGCTCCGTTGTAGCGATGAACCCATCCGGAACGAATATGCTTCGTGCGGATCTGGAATCCGTAATGACAGCGGGAAAAGAAGCAAAAGAAAAAGAAGTGGTTGCTGCGGCTGCGTCTGAGTTTGCAAACAAGTTTGCAGCCAATCGTGATGATGTCAATATTCGTGCAGAGGCATCTACTGATGCAGAGCTTGTAGGACATATGAACATCGGCGCTTGCGGAGATATCGTTTCGCAGGCAGATGGCTGGGTTCAGATATCATCCGGTGAAGTAAATGGATATGTCAAAGCAGAATATGTAACGCTTGGCGAAGAAGCATATGCGCTGGCTAAACAGTATTATTCAGCAACTGCAGTGGCAAAGGAAGATGGTGTAAATCTTCGTGCGGCAGCAGATAAGAATGCAGACGTAATCGGAGCGGTTTATGAGAATGTAACATATACTGTTACACCGGAGAAATCAACGGATGCATGGGTGTGTCTTCAGGTAGCAACTGGCGCTGAAGGATATGCCAGCACAGATTACATGGAAGTAACCGAAGGCTACCGGGTGGCAGAAAAGGTGGATGGTACACAGGAAGAAGCAGAGGCTGCAGCTTCGGAAGAAACTACAACAGAACAGAAGAAAGTAACTGGAAGTGTAGAAGAAAATAAGAGTACAACAGAAAAGGCTCCTACAACACAGCAGACAACAACAGAAGCTACAACACAGACAAGCAACAGTTCCAATATTGGTTCTTCGTCCAGAACGCCGGTATCGTTGAGCGATGCGGATATCAATCTGATGGCATCTATTATGACATTGGAATGTGGAAACGAATCATACGAAGGACAGCTTGCGGTAGCAAATGTTATTTTAAACCGTTTACAGTCAGGTGCATGGGGCAGTACAATCAGCAGTGTTGTATATGCTACGAATCAGTTCAGCGTTGTATCAGATTCAAGATTGCAGGGATTGATTCAGAATGGCGCACAGGCAAGCTGTATTCAGGCAGCCAGAGAGGCGTGTGCGGGAAACAATAATATTGGAGATCTTAAATCATTCCGACCTGCAAGAAATGTAGATACAAGTACACTTGGTACTTACAAGCAGATTGGAAATCATGTATTCTTCTAGGAAATATAAATAGAGAATAAAAACAAGCAACATTTTAACGATTTTGTACCGACCCCCAAAAGTTAGACCAAAAATCTAACGATTGGGAGGTCGGTATTTTTATGGCAAAATATAGTTTTGAATTTAAGAAAAAAGTAGTAATTGCTTATTTGAACGGCGAAGGAGGGTACAACTATCTAGCACAAAAGTACAATGTAAAAAACAAAAGACAAGTGTTAAATTGGGTGGACTATTATAATAAATTCGGCGATGCTGGTTTGATGCGATCAAGAGAAAAAAAGAATTATTCTTTTGAATTTAAGCTTCATGTGGTAGAGTTATATTTATCAAGTGAGGTTTCATATCAGGAGTTAGCATTGTCTCAAGGAATAAATAATGCAGCAATGATTGCTCAATGGGTTCAAGGCTTTCGGATTGCTGGTCCTGACGCATTGAGACCTAAGAAGAAAGGTCGTAAGAAAACATTGAATCAAAAAGACAATCATAAAACTAAAACCTCTTCGTTTGAAGAGCGTGCAGTGGATACCAGCGCAGAACATGTCAAAGAACTTGAAGATGAGTTATTAAAGTTAAGGATAGAGAACGCCTTTTTAAAAGAACTGAGGAGACTGCGTTTAGAGGACGAAGCAAAAATGAGAGATGTGCAAGAGTCATCCACAGCCTCCGAAGAGAATTCAAACTAAAAGATCTTCTCTCATATACAGGTATGCCGAAAGCAACCTACATGTACTGGCAAAAGCGATTTGATAGAGAAAATCCGGATGCTGAATTAGAGGCTAAAATGCTAGAACTACACGCAGAGCACAAAGACTACGGCTATCGAAGAATGAAGGCAGAATTATGCAATCAAGGCTACGTGGTGAATAAAAAGAAAGTACAGAAGTTAATGCAACGACTAAATCTTCAAGTGACATCTTTCACTAGAAAATCTCGTAAGTATAGCTCTTATCGTGGAAAAGTGGGAACAGTTGCTCCGAATAGAATTAGACGACGATTTCACACCAATATACCGCATCAGAAGATTACAACAGATACAACAGAGTTTAAGTATTACGAGATAGATGAAAAAGGACGAATGGTGATGCAGAAGTTATATCTTGACCCATTTATGGATATGTATAATGGAGAAATCATAAGCTTTGGTATTGATAAACGACCATCTGCACAAAGTGTAATGACTGCTCTGGAAGAAGCAATCACAATCACTTCTGATTGTCGGTTTAGGAGAACATTTCACTCGGATCAAGGGTGGGCATATCAGATGAAGACTTACTCTCATAGATTAAGAGAAAATCGTATTTTTCAAAGTATGTCACGGAAAGGGAACTGCTATGATAATTCTGTTATGGAGAACTTCTTTGGATTATTAAAACAGGAAATATACTATGGTGTTGTATACTATAGCTTTGATGAACTTAAATTGGCGATTGAAAAATATATCAAGTATTACAATGAAAAACGTATCAAAGAGAAACTAGGATGGCTCAGCCCTGTACAATACAGGAAACGCCTCTTGGCTGCATAAATGAAAAATGCGAAGTGGAAAATCCACTTCGCAATAAAGTCTAACTTTTGGGGGTCACCTCATTTGTTAAGATGTTGCTTTTTCCTTGCTTTCTTATACAGAATTAGGTAAAATATAGAATAAAAATGATAAAAGGAAACAATATGAAGATAGCATTGATTGCCTCAGATAACAATGCAACATCGGGTGCATTTCTGAGCATGACAAATCTGGCATTACAATTAAATCAACTGGGTGTGGAAACAATTATTGTAATTCCTCCGGATGGACCATTTGTCGGACCGGGAGATGGAGAAGCAATTTTGAAGGAAAAGGGATTGCGGTATTATGTTGTTCCATCTATTTCCTGGGTTGTACCAGGGTGGTATCCATCGTCAATGCTGGTTTCGCTTGGTCAGGTAAAACATATACTGAAAAACAAGGTATATGCGCGTGAATTGACGAAGATATTGAAAGCGGAACATGTAGATCTGGTGCATATCAATACATCTTATAGTTGCTTTGGGGCATTTGCGGCAAAACGGGCAGGAATACCATATGTATGGCATATTCGCGAGTTTTTGGAGGAGGATCAGGGAAACCGTTTTTATTTTCCACGTTATTCACATCGATTGATGAGCCGTGCGAGTCTGGTTATAGCAATCTCAAACAGTATCTACGAGAAGTATAGCAAAGTAATTACAAAAGAAAAAATAAAAGTAATTTATAATGGTATTGATACGGAGCAGTTTTACATGCCGGGAAGGCATATTTTTAAAGATTCGCGAATCACGTTGTGCTATGTAGGTGGATTATCCGAATTAAAGGGAACAGATGATCTGATTGAAGCGTGCAGACTGTTGAATGCCCGGGGATACAAGGATTCCTATCGTCTATTGATTGCGGGAAGAGGTAATGAAGCTTACGAAGCACAGTTAAGAGATAGAATAAATCAATATGAGCTGGATAACATAGAGATGCTTGGTTTTCGGACGGATGTGCCGCAAGTGATGGAACAGGCGGATGTGTCGATTGTAACGTCCCGTTGTGAAGCGTTTGGACGAGTGACGGTAGAGGCTATGTTAACAGGAAATCTTGTATTAGGCGCGGATTCGGCAGGTACAAAAGAACTTTTGCAGGACGGAAAGCTTGGAGTTTTGTATGAATGTGGCAATCCGGAAAGTATTAAGGAGCAGGTTATTTTTATTATCGAGAATTGTGATAGCCTGACAGACAAGGCAGATGTTGCGCGTACCTATATGCGGGAACATATGTCTGCAAGGAAAAATGCGGAGAATATCTATCGGGAATACCGGAGAATATTAGGAGAATAGGAAATGCGTGATGAGATATTTGCATTTGTGTTACTTCACTATAATGAACCACACGTCACAGAGATGAGTGTGGAGTCTATCTTGAATAATACAGAAAATGACACAGTCGAAATAGTCATAGTTGACAATTGTTCCCCGGATGGTTCTGGCAAGTTGTTAGCGGCGGAGTACAAAGAGAATAGTCACATCAAAGTATTATGTGCACAAAGCAATCTAGGTTTTGCCAAAGGAAACAATCTTGGGTATAAATATGCAAGGGATGTTCTGAAAGCGGATTATATCTGCGTGATGAACAATGATGTCTTGCTGTTGCAGCCGGATTTTCTGCAACGAGTGAAAGCGGAATATAAAGCATCAGGCTGTGGGATTATAGGACCACATATAACGTTGTTAAATGGATATACAAATTACATGTATTTAAAGATCCATTCCAGAACGTATTTCGAGAAGGAATTGGAAAAATCAAAAAGAATGTATCGATATTATATGTCCAAGCTTTTTCCGATTCGAAACATAATCAATCAGGTGCTTGATCAGACAGTATTGAAACATAAGAAACGCAAAATGCAGGAGGATAGCCTGGATGACAGGATAGACATGGCTGTAGCAAGCAAGCAGCGTCATAGAAACATTGTATTACATGGATGCTGTCTGATTCTAACCCCTGTATATATTCGGAAATTTGAAGATGCGTTTGATGACCGGACATTTATGTTCCGGGAGGAAGAACTGTTATATTTGCGGTGTAGAAGAAATCAGGTGGAAACAGTCTATGAACCATCCATTGATATTCTGCATTTGGAGGATATGTCAACGAACGCGACTTTCAAGAAAAATAATAAAAGAGAAGCGTTTAAATGGAAGTGTCAGATAGATTCTCTGCAGATATTATTGGAGGAAATAAAATGAAATACGGAGTCGTAATTGTAACCTATAACCGGCTTGAACTGTTGAAGGAGTGCGTGGAACAGTGTCTGAATCAGACGGTTCCGTTTGAGCGGATTGTGATAGTCAATAACTGCAGTACGGATGGAACGAAGGAATATCTGGAACAGTACAATGAAAATCCGGAATTTGTGATTTCGAACCAGACAGAGAATCTTGGTGGTGCAGGAGGATTCCGGGTAGGACTTGCGCTTGCACAGCAAGAAGATCTGGATTGGATTTTGATTATTGACGATGATGCGATGATTGCATCTGATTATATCAGGCAATGTGATAAGATAATCCGGCGCCGTCCGAACATGGTTGCATGTTCGGGTACGGTATATACACAAGGAAAGATTCAAACGAGTCATCGGCGTGTAATCGTAAACCAGTTGCTATGTCTGGAGAAAAATGTACCGTTATCTGCATATGAGCAAAAAAGCTTCCATTATGATCTGGCAACGTTCTGCGGATTGATGGTTCGAGGCGATATCCTGCGGAAGATTGGTCTTCCGAAATCAGAATATTTTATCTGGTACGATGACACGGAATATTCGATGCGGCTGCGCCAATATGGAGGTATCGTGAATATCAATGCGGCACATCTGAACCATAAAACTGTATTGCCGACAGGAAAGCAGGCAGGTTTTTTTGCCCGTATGAGCTGGAGAACATATTATGGACACCGGAATCGATTGGATGCGGTGAAGGCACATTGCAAGCCGGTCACAACGGCTGTGATTATTGCGGAGTTTTTGGTATTTATTGCATGTGGATATGGAATGCAGTTGATTCCGTCCAAGCGGAAACAGGGCAGATATATCGTGCGGATGCTTCGTGATGCTTTGAAAGACGGCTATCACGGTGTGCTTGGTAAAAATGAGAAATATAGTCCAAACTAAGGAAAAGAAGAGACGATGGAGGATATTATGAGACAGATTAATCGAATTGCAGCGGTGGTTGTGACATATAACCGGAAAGAACTTTTGCGGGAGTGCCTGCAGGCGTTACTTGCACAGAGCATGAATCAGTTAGATATTTTGCTGATTGACAATGCAAGCACGGATGGCACGCATGAATTTGTAGAAGATATCATTGAGGCTAATGATACAATCAGCTATATCAATACAGGAAGCAATCTTGGAGGTGCAGGTGGATTCCATTATGGTTTGAAAGAGGCATATAATCGTGGATATGAGTATATGTGGATTATGGACGATGATACGATTGCGACACCGGATGCACTCAAAAATCTACTTGTTGCAGACCGGAAGCTGAAAGGCAAGTACGGATTTCTGGCAAGCTGCGTATTGTGGACAGATGGAAGCTATTGCAATATGAACAAACCAATTATCGATCAGAAAGAATCTGTAGATGAATTCGAGATGATGGGACAGGGCATCGTTCGTGTATGTAAGGCGACATTTGTATCATTGTTCTTCAAACGTAAGACAATCGAGCGGGTAGGACTTCCGCTGAAAGAGTACTTTATCTGGGGGGATGATCAGGAATATACACTTCGTATATCCAGACGGATTCCATCCTATTTCGTCACAGACAGTAAAGTGATTCATAAGATGAAGAACAATAAGGGATCGGATATCAGTGTGGATGATTATGAGCGTATTGATCGTTATGAGCTGGCGTTTCGGAATGATGGCTGTACGGCATATCGAAATGGAATTATGTACATTCTCAGTTATTTTGAACTTGTTGCATATATGTACAAGAAGATTCTCTGTGAAAAGGGAAATGGTTATAAATGCAAGCGTATGTGGGTTCTTACAAAGGGATTTGTAAAAGGACTGTTCTTCCGTCCGCAGATTGAATATGTGGATGAGAAACGGAAAGACTTAAAGAAATAAATGCAATAAAAAATGCGGTGCTTTGACACCGCATTTTTGTTGTTTGTAAATTTATTTGTCGTTATTCTTATCCTTTTCCTCACGCTTCTGGTCGAGCATTGCACGAACCTTCATAGAAAGACCGAACAGATGGATGAAGCCTTCTGCATCGTGATGATCGTACAAATCGCCGGTTGTAAAGCTTGCAAGTGACTCGGAGTAAAGTGTATAAGGAGAAGTTGTACCAGCCTTAATGATGTTGCCCTTGTAAAGCTTGAACTTTACTTCGCCTGTGATACGATCCTGTGTGCTCTCGATGAATGCCTGCAATGCTTCACGGAGTGGGCAGAACCATTTTCCTTCGTATACAAGATCTGCATACTTATCAGAAACTGTCTTCTTAAATGCAAGAGTGTCTCTGTCGAGAATCAGCTCTTCCAACTGCTTGTGAGCTGCTAACAGGATTGTTCCACCAGGGGTCTCATAGACACCACGGGATTTCATACCTACGACACGGTTTTCTACGATATCTACGATACCAACACCATGCTTGCCGCCGAGACGGTTCAGTTCACGGACTACGTCAGACATCTTCATCTGTTTGCCGTTGACTGCGGTAGGAACTCCCTTCTCGAAGTTTACAGTTACATATTCAGCCTCATCCGGTGCCTTCTCAGGATAAGTACCAAGTACAAGGAGGTGATCCCAGTTTGGCTCTAAGGATGGGTCTTCAAGTTCCAGACCTTCGTGGCTGATATGCCAGATATTACGGTCACGGCTGTAAGATGTTGTCACATCAAATGGAAGATCGATACCGTGCTTTTTGCAGAATGCAATTTCATCTTCGCGGGACTGCATCGTCCACTCCGGCTGTCTCCATGTTGCGATGACATTTAAGTCTGGTGCAAGTGCCTTGATATTGATCTCGAAACGAACCTGATCATTTCCCTTACCGGTAGCACCGTGGCAGATCGTTGTAGCACCTTCCTTACGTGCGATCTCTACCAGCTTCTTTGCAATCAAAGGTCTTGCAAAAGAAGTACCAAGCAGATACTCATACTCGTAAGTTGCATTTGCCTTTACACCCGGAAGGATGTACTCATCACAGAATTCATCGACAACATCCAGGATGTAGAGTTTTTCAGCTCCTGAATATTTTGCTCTCTCATCGAGTCCCTCTAACTCGCTTTCCTGTCCGACATCAATACATACACATACAACGTCGAAATTGTAAGTTTCCTTTAACCAAGGGATAATTGCAGTGGTGTCCAGACCACCGGAATACGCAAGAATTACTTTCTCTTTGCCCATTAAAGTTTCCTCCATAAAATATGTAATAATCCGCGTTACGACACGTTTTGTCTAGTATACTTCTTTTTGTGTCAATATGCAACCTAAAAATCTATAAAAATATGTATAAAAACTGCATAAATGTATAAAAATATGCATAAAACAATAAATAATTGTAAAAATATACATAAAAAATAGAAATAGGGTTGCATAAATAAAACTGCGGTTGTATAATGAGACAAATTTGTGAAAAACGGAAGACAGAAAAGAGGCAGAAAGATGGTAAAAGTCGGAATTATAGGGGCAACCGGATATGCCGGTCAGGAATTAGTACGTATTTTGCTGGGACATAAGGACGCGGAGATCGTCTGGTATGGTTCCAGAAGTTATATCGATCAGGAATACGCATCTGTATATCGAAACATGTTTCAGTTAGTGGATGCAAAATGTATGGATGACAATATGGATGAACTCAGTAAGCAGGCGGATGTAATCTTTACTGCAACACCGCAGGGACTTTGTGCATCGCTTGTAAATGAGCAGATCTTATCGAATACGAAGATTGTGGATCTGTCTGCAGATTTCCGTATTAAGGATGTAGCGACGTATGAGAAATGGTACAATTTAGAGCACAAGAGTCCACAGTTCATTGATGAGGCAGTGTATGGTCTGTGCGAGATCAACCGTGAGGATATCAAGAAGGCGCGTCTGATCGCGAATCCGGGCTGCTATACAACCTGTTCAATTCTTTCGTTGTATCCACTTGTTAAGGAGCGTCTGGTTGATGTAGATACGATTATTGTGGATGCGAAATCCGGAACATCCGGTGCCGGACGTGGTGCCAAGGTCGCAAACCTCTACTGCGAAGTAAATGAAAGCATCAAGGCATACGGCGTGACGACACACCGGCATACACCGGAGATCGAGGAACAGCTTGGCTATGCTTACGATGGCACACCGCTCACGATCAACTTTACACCACATCTCGTGCCGATGAACCGTGGCATTTTAGTAACAGCATATGCAAAGCTTGTGAAGGATGTCTCTTATGAGGATATCAAGGCAGTGTATGATAAATATTATGGTAAGGAGCGCTTCGTGCGTGTGCTTGAAAAGGGTGTCTGCCCGGAGACACGCTGGGTAGAAGGCAGTAACTACGTGGATGTGAACTTTGTGATTGATCCACGTACGAAACGTGTGGTTGTGATGGGAGCAATGGACAATCTGGTGAAGGGGGCTGCCGGACAGGCGGTCCAGAACATGAATCTGATCATGGGCTTACCGGAAGAAGAAGGACTTCTGATGCCTCCAATGTTCCCATAACAAGGTAAGGTTTAGTAACATCAATTTGTATGTTACTTAGATGAAAAGAGTAAATGGTAATTGCGAATCAACAATAAGAGTATAGCATATATTTTGATAATGATTCGTTCTAATATACGATATGTTTGAAACTTAGATATTCTTAATATTCTGTAAGATGACAAGCCATGTTTGAACACGATGTTCAAACAAAACGCCATTGAGCCATGGATGGCGAATTGGCGGTGGTGGCGTATTTTTGAAAAGCTTAGAGCAGAATATTTAGAATATCTTGGTTTCAATACATTGTATATAGAATGAATCGTTATTGAAATATATTCGATATAGTTGATTCGCAATTACCGATGTAATACAGATAGGAGGAAATCGAGATGAAACAAATCGAGGGCGGCGTAACCGCTGCAAAGGGATATACAACGGCCGGCACAAGAGCCGGAATCAAAAAAGGAAAGACAAACAAGGATATGGCGATGATATTCTCCGAGAAGCCGGCGGTAACCGCAGGAACCTTCACGAAGAACCTTGTTAAGGCAGCTCCGGTGCTCTGGGATAAGAAGGTGACAGATGCAGGTGTGGCACAGGCAGTCGTAATAAATACCGGTATTGCAAATGCATGTACCGGACAGGCAGGATATGAGAATGCTGTCGAGACAGCGAAAATGGCTGGTGAGGCTTTGAATATTTCATCTGATACGGTGTTAGTAGCATCAACCGGTGTCATCGGATTTACATTGCCGATGGATGTGATCGCGGGTGGTGTGAAGAAGCTTTCCGGTATGCTGAAAAGCGATGTACAGTCTGCGCAGGATGCCGCAGAAGCAATTCTTACAACCGATACGCATCCGAAGCAGATCGCCTATGAGACAACGATTGGTGGAAAGACTGTTACATTCGGTGCGATGTGTAAGGGCTCCGGCATGATTCATCCGAACATGGGAACGATGCTTGGATTCATCATGACAGATGCGGCAATCTCGAAAGAATTGCTGGACAAGGCGCTGAAGGGTTCCATCGAAGACACATTTAACATGGTATCGGTGGACGGTGATACATCAACGAATGATACCGTGTTAGTGATGGCAAATGGTATGGCGGGCAACCCGGAGATTACTGAGGAAAACGACGATTACGAGGTGTTCAAGGAGGCACTGCTTGCAGTGAATACCTACCTGGCAAAGCAGATTGCCGGTGACGGTGAGGGTGCAAGCCGTCTGTTTGAGGTGCAGGTAAAACATGCAAAGGATAAGCAGACTGCCAAGGTACTTGCAAAGTCAATCATTACCTCGAATCTGACGAAGTGTGCGATCTTCGGAAGGGATGCAAACTGGGGAAGAATCCTCTGTGCAATGGGATATTCGGGCGCACAGTTTGATCCGCTCAAGGTCGATATCGTGATGGCATCTGAAAAGGGCGAGATTACATTGGTTGAAAATGGTGTGGCAACTGCTTTTGATGAGGAGAAGGCGGCCAAGATTTTATCGCCGGATGTTGTAATCGCGAAGGTCGATGTCCGTGATGGTGATGCCCAGGCGACCGCGTGGGGCTGTGACCTCACCTATGATTATGTGAAAATCAATGCAGATTATCGTTCGTAATAGAATAATAACGGAGGAAAATAAGATGGTAAATAATGATTCGATGGATATGATACTTGCGAAAGCGCAGACGTTGATTGAGGCGCTTCCATACATACAGAAATTCAATGGAAAGCGTGTCGTTGTCAAATACGGCGGAAGTGCAATGGTGGATGAGAACTTAAAATACAATGTTATCAAGGATGTAGCCCTTCTGAAGCTGATTGGTATGGAGCCGATCATCGTGCATGGCGGTGGTAAGGAAATCAGTGCATGGTTAAAGAAGATCGGCAAAGAATCCGAGTTCGTGAATGGCCTGCGTGTGACAGACGAGGAGACGCTCGATGTTGCAGAGATGGTACTCTCCAAGGTCAACAAGAGTCTTGTGTCTATGATGCAGAAGCTGGGACTGAAGGCGGTCGGTATCAGCGGTAAGGATTCCGGACTTCTGAAGGTGCAGAAGAAACTTTCCGGAGGTAAGGACATCGGATACGTCGGTGAGGTTGTATCGGCAGATCCTACGATTATTGATACATTAATTGCAAATGATTTTATCCCGGTTATAGCTCCAATCGGTATCGGCATCGATGATTACCATGGTTATAACATCAATGCAGATGATGCCGCTTGTGCAATCGCAACGGCTATCAATGCAGAGAAGCTTGTATTCCTGACAGATATCGAAGGTGTATTTGTAGATCCAACCGACAAGTCTACTTTGATCTCCGAAATGGATATCAATGAGGCACAGGAATTTATCGACAGCGGTGTTGTCGGAGGCGGTATGCTTCCGAAGCTTACGAACTGTATCGAGGCAATGAAGAACGGTGTTGCCCGCGTCCATATGCTCGATGGCCGTGTAGAGCATTGCCTGCTCCTGGAGTTCTTTACAGAAAAGGGTATTGGTACAGCGATTTTGAAGGAACCATTATTCTAATTTGCCTGAATGAAAATGAAAGAATGAACACAAACTACCTCTATATACATTTTGTCTATGGAGGTAGTTTTTTATGTGGGGAATTATAGTTGCATTGATATCCGGTGCGTTGATGAGTGTGCAGGGTGTATTTAATACAGGAGTGACAAAACAGACGTCTACGTGGCTTGCATCTGCGTGGGTGGCATTCTCCGGATTTATCGTTGCAATCGCATTGTGGGCAATCTTCGAACGCAATCAGGCAGGGATTTTTTCACTTGCACAGGTTGATCATAAATATATGCTGCTTGGTGGTGTAATCGGCGCATTTATTACATGGACCGTTATCACGGCGATGGCAGGTTTGGGACCTGCGAAAGCTGTATTGCTGATTGTGATTTCGCAGCTTTTGATTGCGTATCTGATAGAACTGTTTGGTTTGTTTAGTGTGGAAAAAGCAGATTTTCAGTGGACGAAGCTGGTTGGCATTCTTGTGTCTGTAGTGGGATTTATCATTTTTCAGTGGGAGAAATAACTTTTTTTCGTGAAAACGCCTATTGTATTTATAAGGTAAGTTTTGTACAATGATTATGTCTTGATTATGCAATATGGAATACCAGACTTAAAAGAAAGGAAGTTATTTCATTTTGCACAATATTAAAAAGTTAATAGGCAGTTGTGTACTGGTACTCTTGCTATGTGGCTGTGGAGATAAAGCATTGCTTCTGACGACGGGAGATGTGGAAGAATATACGGCAACTACAGCAGATATGGAGTATGGATTAACCGAAAATGACGGGCAGAATCCGGAGGCAGAGGTGGATGTGGCTTCGACGACGGAAGCTGCGGACGGAACACAGATGAGTGAACCGGAGATGGTTGCAATCTATGTGTGTGGCGCTGTGAGAAATCCCGGTGTGTATTATGTATCGGCAACTGCAATTAAAGAGACTGTTGTCCGGATGGCTGGTGGATTTTTGGATGAAGCGGATGAGAACTATGTGAATCTGGCACAGACAGTGACCGGAGGAGAGCAGATTTATATTCCAACCCGGGATGAGACAGTGGGACTTTCACTTTCGTCACGGGAATCGGTCGATAGTCAGAAGACAGATGCATCGGAAGAAGCTGATGCGAAGATTAACATCAATACAGCAGAAAAAGAACAACTGATGACGTTGCCGGGAATCGGCGAAAGCAAGGCAGATGCGATTATCGCATATCGAGAGGCTCAGGGGAGGTTCCAGAGTACGGATGAACTTATGAACATTCAGGGAATCAAAGAGGGCGTATATAATAAAATTAAGGACTTAATTATTGTGGGATGAGGTGTATAGAATGAAGAAAATTTTGGTGGTAGATGATGAAAAATCAATCGTAAAGGGAATTAAGTTCAGTCTGGAACAAGATGACATGAAGGTGGAAGTTGCTTATGACGGAGAGACTGCACTGGAACTTGCAAAGGCAAATCACTATGATATGATCCTGCTTGATATCATGCTGCCGGGATTTAGTGGCCTGGAAGTCTGTCAGATGATACGTGAATTTTCGGATGTGCCGATTATTATGCTGACAGCGAAGGGGGAGGATATGGATAAGATACTTGGCCTGGAGTATGGCGCTGACGACTACATAACAAAGCCGTTCAATATTTTGGAAGTAAAGGCGAGAATCAAGGCGATTTTCCGTCGTAATGGCAGAAATGTGCCGGAGCAGGAAAATCAGAAGATTATTGAGACAAAGGGACTTAAGATTGATGTGGACAGCCGGCGTGTCTATATTGATGATAAAGAAGTGAATCTGACGGCAAAGGAATTCGAACTGGTATATCTGCTGGTATCAAACCCGAACAAGGTATATTCCAGAGAGCAGCTTCTGAAGACAATCTGGGGCGCTGCATATCCGGGTGATGCCAGAACGGTGGATGTACATGTGCGTCGTCTTCGCGAGAAGATTGAGGCAACACCTGCCGAGCCAAAATACATTCATACAAAATGGGGCGTAGGATATTATTTCCACGACTAACGGGCACATAGCCGGTTATGGCTATGGCATGAGATACAATAATTGATGTTTTACAGAATCATCAGCAAAGGAGATTTCCACACTGTTTTGATAAAGTGTCCGGAGATCTTCTTTTTTTATCTGCAGATGTTCAAGTGCAAATTCGTATTCCTTTGTCAGTGTCGTATCGCTGACAGTCCGGTTATCGGTGTTGACCGTTGCAAGTACACCGGCATCCAGAAAGGCGCGCAGCGGATAAGAAGTGGTATCTGTGACCGCTTTTGTCTGGAAATTTGACGTCGGACAAAGCTCGAATCCAATGTTTGCTTTGCGGCAGGCAGTTAGTAACGAGTGGTCTTTGATCGCAGCAATTCCGTGGCCGATCCGCTTTGCACCGTAGGCAAGTGCAAGCGCAATATTTCTTTCGCTTCCGCATTCTCCGGAATGGATGGTAAATGGAAGCGAAAGCCGTCTGGCCTCTTCAAACAAGGATGCAAATTCTTCGTTTGGGTGTCCTGCTTCATCACCGGCGAGATCCAGAGCACAGACGCCATAGCCCAGAAATTCTCGGGCACATCGGGCAACTAATAAGTTTTGTGCAAGGGAATGATGCCGCATAGCGCACAGAATCAGATTGGTAAAAACGCCGTATTTGTCAAATGCCTTTTGACATCCATAGATGGCAGATTGCACAACATCCTGCAGATCCAGATGTCCATTTACACTGAGCGCAGGGGCAAAGCGGATCTCCATATAACGGACATTTTCTCCAGCTGCCTGCCGCACCACATCTACGACGGCATCCCGGATGTGTTCCTTCTCTTGTAAAGCAGAGACCGGGAGATCAAAGCACGTAAGGTATTCTGCCAGGGACTGACAGTCTGTGGGAGCTTGGATTTTGTGTATATCAAGATCCTTAAGATTTAATGTATCTGCCAGAAAAGACAGACTCAGCGAACCATCCAGATGGCAATGCAGATCGATTTTTGGCATGGAAATATAATCGTAGTTCATAGCGGACAACTCCTTTCGAATTGGTTATTTGTATCATAGCAATTTCAGGGGGATTATACAAGTGCCTTGATGTGCAACAGGCAGTGTGATATAATGAAGCACGTTTAATAGGGATTCTGAAAAGGACGGAATAAGCAGACGTGGAAAAGGAAAAGAAAGATAAATCTTCGATTAACAAAGAAAAGGTCGAACGAAAAAAATTAAAAAATCGGGAACGGGCAGAAAAACGGGAGCATCACCATGTTGGTATCAGTCTGCGATGGTTTGTCACAATTCTTGTTATTGCTCTTTGTGCCGGGATTATGCTTGTGTATTCTGTGCTTTCCAGTCATTTGTATGTGCAACGCTATCAGGAACAGCTTGAAAAAAATGTGATATCACAGGCAGAATATATCAAGAATAATCTGGTGGAAAATCAGATGTCGCTTACGCAGCCGGCAGATCTGAATCTGCGGATTGAAGGGGTGGCAACAACCTTTTATGGCAGAGTTATGGTTGTAGATAATACTTATCGTATCATAAAAGATACTTATGGCAATCATGAACAGGATCTGGTTGTGAATCCGGATATTATTGCTGTGATGCGTGGACAGAAGTCTGATTTCATGAACAAAAAGGATGGTTATCTGGAATATATTACTGCTGTAAAGGATGGATTAAATATTCAGGGCGTTCTTTTGCTTCAGGCCTCTACGGAAAGCCTGAAGGTGATTGAACAACGGGTAGAACGCAGAAATGGAATGACATTTGCATTAATCATGGTGATCTGTATAGGTGCGGCATGGGCGATTGGAAATGCGAGCTCTCGCGGAATTAAACGAATCAATCAGCAGATGGAGATTGCAGGAGAAGGACAGCTTGAGACACAGCAGATTCCGGTGCGTGGATTTAAGGAGTTTAAGCAGCTTACAGAACGTTATAATGCAACGATATCAAAACTGAAGGTTATAGATTCTACAAGGCAGGAATTTGTATCGAATGTCTCTCATGAACTTAAAACACCGATTACTTCGATGAAGGTGTTGGCGGATTCCCTGATTCAAAATGATAATGCAGATCTTACGATGTATAAGGAGTTCATGACAGATATCGTAGATGAGATTGACAGGGAAAGCAAGATTATTACAGATCTACTGACATTGGTTAAGATGGATAAGAAATCGGCAGCGTTGAATCTGGAAGAAATCTCAATCAATGATCTGTTGGAAGTGATCTTGAAACGTGTAACTCCGATTGCAAAGAGCCGGGGTATACAGATCACCTATGAAAGCTATCGGGATGTGACTGCAATTGTGGATGAGGTAAAACTGAGTCTGGCACTTACGAATATTATTGAGAATGCGGTGAAGTATAATGTTGATAATGGCTGGGTGAAGGTGACCTTGAATGCGGATCACCGGAATTTCTATGTGAAAGTTGCGGATTCGGGTGTTGGAATTCCGGATGATTGTAAGGAACATGTATTTGAACGTTTTTATCGTGTGGATAAGGCGCGAAGCCGGGATACGGGAGGTACCGGATTAGGGCTTGCAATCACCAAGAGTGTGATACAGATGCATAAAGGTTCGATTAAGCTATACAGTGAATCGGGAGAAGGAACAACCTTTACAATCCGGATACCGATGAAGTTGGATGTCAGTGAAGAAATCACGCGGAAGGACGGTGGTGCAGAATGAAACGATGCAAGCTGATCGGTATGATTTTTGCAATGTTATGTCTGACAGCCTGTGGAAAAGATAGGTTGTCTTCGGAACGGGTTTCTCTTGCGGACAATATGATCCATCTTTATGTGGTCGAGGAGAATACGATTGAGTGTGCACCAGATGACTACCAGTTGAAAACACCGGATGTTGTAACAACTTGTGTGGAAGATATTATGACGGCAATGACTGCTCTGGATACATCAAAGTTGGATTCCTACACATATATGTTTGGAGAAGATAATAGTTTACAGATGACTATAACGATGATGGATGGAACCTATGAACAGGAAGACATTTTGTTGGAGATGGCGGCGGTTACGAAAACATTGTTCCAGTTGAATGATATCGCCAGCATTTCGTTATCTGTTCAGGATGTTGCTGCGAATATCATGAAACAGGAATTATTTACAAGAGATACGATATATTATTATGATTGTGATGAACCGAGCCTGATGGAACATGATATAACTATGTATGTGCCAAATGAACAGGAAACTGCATTACAGTCTTATGGCATCAAAGTGCAGGCAGAACCACAGACATCGGATCAGGAACTGATTATCCGGGAATTGGTACAGAAGAATGTACTTCCTCAGGATACGAAAGTAAATCAGGTGTCTGTGCATGGAACTGTGTGTTATCTTGATTTGTCGACAGAAATTGCAAGCGGTGTAGGCACATTGTCACCGGAACTTACGATATATGCGGTTGTTAATTCGGTAATTGCACAGACCGGTGTTGAGAGTGTGCAGATTTTGATTGATGGGAAGATTATTCCGGCATACCGAAATACAGTTGCTCTGGATAAACCATTGTCTTTTCAATCAGATGTGGTGGAGACAAAATAAAATAGGAGATAAATGAAACGACCATTCTTTTGTGTAGCTTTGGCGTATGCACTTGGAGAGGTGACAGCCCTTTACACGAGAACGGCAGGCGAAATAAGCATAGCAATCGTTGTGCTTATTTTTGCTGGGATGATAGGATTAAAGAGAAAACAAAAAGGCGTATGGCTTTTGGTGGCAGGTATCTGCACCGGGATGCTGTGTGCCTTTTTGTGTATTCCGGCAGAGGTGAGGGATAACAGGGAATACGAGCGGATTGTAAGTGTGGAGGATGCTTATGCCGTTGAAACGTATGCTGCGCAGAAGGAACAACAGGGGCAGGAACAAAGCTGTACAGGAGTGCTTGCGGATATACATGGAGATACTTGGACAGTGCGTGTGTTGACGGAGAAAACGGAGGATGGGCAGAAGGAAGCGGTATTTAAGTATGCAGGTATGACTAAGTATATATTGTTGCGCGGGATGGAAGAGGAAGATAGCCATGGTATGAATCTGTATAAGATTTCAGATGTAATTCGTATCACGGGTGTTTATCATGTATTCGATAATCCGGCAAATCCTGGCGCATTTCCGGCTAAAACATACTATCTTGCAAGAAATATTACAGGTTATTATTATGCGCCGCAGACAGCATGTCTGCTGAAAGATCAGAATTTGTTGAAACAACCATATCGTATGTATTACATATGGAAGTCACAGTTATATATGGTGCGGGAGAAGATGAATGCGCAGTTCTATCATATTCTTCCGAGTGAGATTGCATCAATTGTATCGGGAATATTGCTTGGAGATAAATCGGAGATAGATCCGGAGACGAAACGTTTGTATCAGATCGGGGGGATTGCGCATATACTTGCGATATCGGGATTACATATCTCTCTGCTTGGAGGCTGCTTGTTCTGGCTGCTTCGGAAATTTCGCGTACCAATCGGTGCTGCGGGCATTACGGCGATGATTCTTGTATTTACATATGGGATATTAACAGGAATGAGTCTTGCAACGATACGGGCAGTCTGGATGCTTATCATACAGCTTGTGGCACAGATTCTTGGAAAGCCATATGATATGCCGACATCCATGGGAATTGCACTTCTTTTTATGTTGTTGGTGAATCCTGTCCGAATCCTGGATTCGGGGATGCAGCTTAGTTATATGGCAATCGCTGGTGTTCTGCTTGGAAATTATGTGGTGCGCAGACTACATAGAAAGACAGCATTCCGGAGATTTCAGAAACGGTGCCGGCTGCGTTATCGTATTGTACAAAGCCTGATTTACTCTATAACGTTGAACGCGATGATGCTTCCGATTCTGGCGAAAACCTATTATGTGATTTCTGTATATGCGTGGTTATTAAATCTGATTGTAATACCGCTTATGACGGTCGTTGTGGTAAGTGCATGGATAGGGGTGTTGTTGTCCTGGATATCACTTGTATGGGGAAGTTTTTTGGTACTGCCTGCGCGTTGGATTTTACAATTTTATACATGTCTGTGCAGATGGACGCTGATGATCCCGGGAAATACGATTCATACAGGGGAGATAATGCCGGTGCAGATGGTCATGTGGTATGGAATGATTGTGGTTTTATTTGCACTTTTACATACAGGGACAAGAAATAAAATCCGGGATAAATGGTATCGGCGAACCGGTCAATTTTGGCGAAAAAAACAGGTAATCCGTTATAACGTTATTGTATGTACGGTAATGATTTTTCTCATCTTTGGCAGTCAGGCGTTTTTTACCGGAAGTCAAAGAACAGAATCTGTATATTTTCTTGATGTTGGGCAGGGAGATGGTATATTGCTCCGAACCCCGAAGGGAAAAAATATTGTAATCGATGGCGGATCTACAACGCAACCGAAGTGTGGAATATACACGATACTTCCGGCTATCCGGTCACAGGGGATAGCGCAGATTGACTGTTGGTTTGTGACTCATACAGATGAGGATCATATTAGTGGACTAAGGGAGATTGTTGAGTTGGGAAAACTATCGCAGATCAAGGTATGTGCAGTTGTATTCTCAGCATATATGGTACGGGATGAGGCGTATTATGAGCTGGAGACGCTGCTTCGGAAAAATGGGGTGGCAATCCATTATATGAAAGCGGGAGAGTATATTGGTGATGGTACATTTACTTTTACCTGTCTGCATCCGACCCGGTCATACCAACCGGCGGATAAGAATGCAGCAAGTCTGGCGCTTGCATATCATTCAAATGTATTTGACATGCTGTTTACCGGGGATATGGACATGGATGCAGTTGAAGATATGTTAGGAATAGATGATTGGAGAGCTGTGGATGGTGCAGGAATGGATGGAAGCGGCAGGCAGGTGTCGTGGCAGAGTACAGATGGATTGGAATATAACTGTGTGAAGCTGCCGCACCACGGATCGAAATATTCGTATTCGGAGAATCTATATGCGCGGACGAAATATGCAGTGATATCCTGTGGAAAGAAAAACCGATACGGACACCCGCATGCAGAGGTACTTGAGGGCCTGGAGCAGGCAGGTGTGCAGGTACTACGGACTGATGAGATGGGAGCGGTCATATTTCGGAGCCGGTGAATCTGCCGAGAGTGTCTATGAAAATAAACGAAAGAATGGTTGCGGAGATAAACCAAACAGCAGGATGGCGTTGAGAGAACAATTAAAATGTGCTAAAATACATAGCAGGTCAACACGGCACCGTGAAAACAATAGTGACAAATAAGAACCAGGCAGATATGGATATGAAATGTGAATCTGCGGAAGTGAGTAAATAAAATCGGAGACAACATGGCAAAAAAAGAAAAAGGCAATGGCATGGCTATCCTGAATGAACAAATCAATAAGAAAGAATTCAGCCGCGTGTATCTGCTTGGCGGAACAGAACCGTATCTGATCTATCAGTATCGCGATAAGCTGATTGCGGCATTGACAGATCCAAATGATACGATGAATTTTATTACGTTCAAGGGTGACAACACGAAGCCGGAAGATATCATCGAATTTGCGGATACGATGCCTTTCTTTGCAGAGCGGAGAGTTGTACTTGTGGAGAACAGCAATTACTTCAAGAATGGCTGCGAGAAGATGGAAAAAGTATTAGGAAGCCTTCCGGAGACAACGGTCATCATCTTTGTTGAGAAGAATATTGACAATCGTAAAAAACTTTCAAAACAGATTGCGGAGCTGGGCACAGTTGCGATGTTTGATGCGCCGGACAGCGATATGCTTGCGGTCTGGTTAAACAGCATGTTTGCAGAAGACAAGATTTCCATAAGCGGAGCAACACTTCGCTATCTGATTGACCGTGTTGGAAATAATATGAACCTGCTCAAAAATGAGTCAGAGAAACTTCGGTCATATGCTGTAGAGAAAGGCAGTGTGTCGAAGGATGATATTGATCTTCTGTGTGTGAATCAGGTAGAGGATAAAATCTTTGATATGATTGATGCGATATCGGAGAAGAAAAAAGAAAAGACGATGGAGCTTTACGATGATCTGTTGTATCTGCAGGAACCACCGATGAAGATTCTTGTTTTGATCACGCGGAATTTTGTACAGTTACTTAAAATCCGGTTTGCACTAGATACCGGAACACCGGAAGGACAGATTGCATCGACTTTTGGAATCCGGCCGTATTTCGTGAAGAAGTATATCTCACAGGCACGGTCATTCACGAAGGAGCAGCTGCTTGCCAGCGTACGTATCTGTCAGGAAGCAGATACGAATATCAAGACAGGGAAGATGCGGGACAAGCTCGCAACAGAGATGGCGATATTTGAATTATTGCTGCACCGCGGGGTGAAGCAGGAATAAAAATCATATAAGAGAACAAAAAAGATGCGCAGGCAGTGGAAATGTTTAAGAGTAAACATATCCGCTGTCTGTTTTTTGTGTAAGTTGGGTTATACAGAAGCTGTGCCGATACGGCTTTCATATGACAACAGATGCTTATCGGTACATAGGCGGGAGAACACAATAAATAAAAGTCGGATGGAGGAAAGAAGAATGACGAATAGAAGGATGACGGATAGAAAAGTAACAAAACGGAGACTGGAACAGTTTGAAATCTATATGATTCAGGCGGAAAAACGAAAAAGTACAATCGAAAAATATATGCGGGATGTTCAGAAACTGCATGTGTTTGCAGGGGAGCGGGAGCTGACTAAGGAATTGTTGTTACAGTACAAGGACGCGTTATACAAAAGCGGCAGATACCACGTGGCAAGCATCAACTCATTTCTGGCGGCCGCCAATTATTTCTGCACCTGCATGCAATGGACCGAATTGCATGTCAAGTTATTTCGGATACAACAGGATGCCTTTCTTCCGGAAAAACGGGAGTTATCGGTGCAGGAATATCAAAGGTTGATCGGCACAGCCATGCAGAGGGGCGAGGAGCGGCTGGCGATGCTGATACAGACAATCGGAAGCACAGGAATCCGCATCAGCGAGCTGCCGAATGTCACAGTGGAGTCACTGGAAGAGGGAATGACGGAAATCTATAATAAAGGGAAAACCAGAAGAATTTTATACCCGAGTGAACTGATCGAACTGCTTACGTGCTATGCGGGCAGGCATCATATCCGGCATGGCTGCATATTCCGTACATATACAGGGAAACCGCTTGACCGATGCAATATCTGGCGGGACATGAAGCGGCTCTGTGAATATGCCGAAGTGTCGCCGGAAAAGGTATATCCTCACAATCTACGCCATTTGTTCGCGAGACGTTTCTATGAAATCAATCAGGATATCGCGAAGCTGGCGGACATGCTCGGACACAGCAGTATTGAGACAACCCGAATCTATATCAAGTCGACAGGACGGGAGCATAAAAAGCTGCTTGACCAGATGCGGCTTGTATATCCGGATATGCTTGGGTGGGATGTAGGGTAAAAAAACTGCCGGAAGGCAGCGGTGACGACATAATTAATATTATGTTGTAGATATGGTTGCTATTTTGCTTCAGATAAAATAGAATTGATGCAGTATTGAAATTAATGTCCTTTTTGCCAGGAGACACTCGTTTTGAGGATGCGCAAAGCGTTTATACCGAAGGAGATGTAACAAGTATGGGTGAGAGATTTCTTGATCAGGCAGAGGCGCGTGGAGAAATAAAAGCTTATGTAAAGCTTGACCGGGATATTAACAAAATCGTCGCAGAGACAAAAATTCCACAAAAAGAAGTTGAATCCATAATTGATTTACTAAAGAAAAAGGAAAATTAGCATAACGCAGCAGTTTATTCCGAGGTAAATTGCAGCATATTAGATTGTGAAAAACACGAAAAGTATCCATATCTGATCATCCGATCACGTGATAGGATACTTTTTGTATTTTACGGAAGAGTATGCATAAACATCATGGAATCCGCCATTATTAGCTGTTGAAAAAAGCCATTTTCTGTGTTATCATGACAGATGGTTTTAGAAGATATCTACAACATAATATTAATTATGTTGTAGATATGGTTCACAAAGTTTTACGCATGAATAAGAGGGATAAAACATGTGGTACGTAGTACAGGTGATGAATGGAACAGAAGCTGCAGCAATCGAAAAATGCAGACACGCGATTAGCCGGAATCTGGCAACTCATATTTTTACTCCAACATGCGAAAAAATGAAAAAATATGCAGGCGAATGGCAGATTGTAACCGAGGTTTTATTTCGCGGATATGTGTTCATCGAAAGTGATGCTTCTGCTGATAGCCTGCTGGATGAATTGGCACATATTCCGAGTGTTGTCATGCCGGTTCAGATCGGTGGCGGATTCTATCCGATTCGCGAGGATGAGGAATTGTTCCTGCGATCTTTGATGGATGAAAAGGGATGTATCTGTCTGTCTACCGGACATATCGTGGAAGGAAATCTGTTGATTGATCAGGGACCACTCGATGGCAAAACTGCGTGGGTGAAGAAGATCGATCGTCACAAGCGCGTTGCTGAACTTGAAATCCTGCTGTGGCAGGTTGTGCGGAGAATCCGTGTTGGGCTGGAAGTGACGAGTAAGAATTGAATGGGAGATATGGGGAATGCCTTTAACATTGATGTACATTACAAATAAACCGTCTGTGGCTTTGATAGCAGAAAAATATGGCGTACAGCGAATATGGATTGATTTGGAAACAAAGGGGAAAGAGAAAAGACAAAAGGGTATGAACACAGTCAAATCACATCATACCATCGAAGATATCCAAAAAATAAAACCCTTGTTATCAAAATCAGAATTATTAGTGCGAATCAATCCTTGGGATGAGGAATCTGTACGGGAAATTGAGAAAGTAATAGCTGCAGGTGCAGATATAATTATGCTTCCGATGTGGAAAACACTATCAGAAGTTGAAAAATTTGTTAGGGCTGTAAAGGGAAGGTGTAAGACTGTCTTATTATTGGAAACAAAAGAAGCAGAAGCTTGTCTGGAAGCTGTATTGCAATACGGACGTTTTGATGAAATTCATATTGGCCTAAATGATTTGCATTTGTCTTATGGATATTCTTTCATGTTTGAGCTTTTGGCAAATGGAATTGTGGAGTCTATCTGCAAAAAAATAGAGGCGTTTGGCATACCATATGGGTTTGGCGGTATAGCACGACTTGGATTTGGAGATCTCCCGGCGGAAAAAATTATTATGGAGCATTACAGGTTGGGCTCAACAAGAGCAATTTTATCAAGAAGCTTTTGTAATATGGAGCTGACAACAGATTTACAGGAAGTGGAAGATATATTCCGTGAAAATATGGAGAAACTTCGAGAGTATGAGAAGGAGATAATTCAAACTGCGACGAAAAAAGATTATGAAAGCAATCGAGACGAGGTTCAAGATTGCGTTGCTAATATTTTGAATCGCCGGAAGGGGATAGCATGAGGATAACGTCAGAAAAGATTAATGAATTAAGAGAGGTCTACGGTGATTCGTTTTACTTGCTTGATTCGGAACAGTTTACACACAATTTTTGGGAATTAAAGGCTGAGTTTGCGAAGATATACCCAAATTTCAACATTGCATATTCCTACAAGACAAACTATATACCGAAATTATGTAGAATCGTAAATGAGCTTGGAGGTTATGCAGAGGTTGTTTCAGAGATGGAACTGGAATTGGCGTATCGATGTGGAGTAAAACCACAAAACATCATTTGGAATGGACCAATCAAGAACCCGGACAAGCTGGAAAATTTTCTGTTGTCCGGTGGAACTGTGAACATAGATTCCATCGATGAAGCAGAATATATAGAAAGTCTGGCACAAAAAACAGAATGCGTATTGAATGTTGGGATACGCTGTAATTTTGATGTTCAGGATGGCGTGCTGTCGCGGTTTGGGTTAGATGTTTTCGGAGAGGACTTTCAATCGGTTTTGGAAATGGTCACTCATAATCCGAAAATTCATCTTATTAATTACCAATGTCATTTTGCAAAACGTCAGATAGAGTTTTGGCCTGCTCGTGCAAAAGGAATGATTGATTTAATAGAAAAAACCGGAATCGTTCCTGAACGCGTAGATATTGGTGGTGGCTTGTATGGGAAAATGGCTGACAGCCTGCGGGAACAGTTTTCTGATGAGATTCCGAATTATTCTGCGTACGCTACAGTGGCGGCGTGTGTATTTGCTGACTATTTTAAAGATCGCAGTTCCATGCCGGAACTTGTGATAGAACCTGGGTCTGCGCTGGTTGGTGACTGCATGAAATTTGTAGGTACAGTGAAAACGATTAAAAATATCCGGGGTAAATATATAGCATCCGTGCTTGGAAGCCAGAAAAATATCAGTATGACAGGCGTGAATCCACCAATAGAGGTCTTACACATGAGTGAAGGAAAAGACTATAGAGAGCTGGACATGGTTGGATTTACCTGCATAGAAGGGGATGTTCTATATAAAAATTATAATGGGCATCTTGCAAAAGGGGATGCAATAGTGATTAGCAATTGTGGCTCTTATTCCCTTGTGATGAAGCCGCCGTTCATCCTTCCGAATTTCCCTGTGTTAGACATATGTGGAGCACAAACAGAAGTGATTAAACGTGCTGAAACATTTGAGGATATATTTAACACTTTTAACATATAAAACAGAGGTAGCTATGCAGAAGGTAAATGGAGCAATAAAAAGAATATTCGATGTCGTATCATCCGGAGTGGCAATCATTTTATTGATTCCCGTCTGGATAGGAACGGCGCTTGCAATAAAAAAGGATTCCAAAGGACCTGTTTTCTTCAAACAGGAAAGACGAACGAAGGATGGTAAAGTGTTCCGGATGTTGAAGTTTCGTTCCATGGTGGTAGATGCAGAGAAGATGGGAACCGGACTTTTTAATTATAAGAATGATCCCCGTGTGACAAAAGTAGGACGGAAGCTTCGGGACAGCAGTATAGATGAGCTGCCGCAGCTATTCAATATATTCAAGGGTGATATGTCTGTGGTTGGCCCGCGACCATGTGTGACATATGAATTGGGCGAATTTGAAACTCTGAATAAGCGATACAGGAAACGCTTTGATGTAAAGGCCGGTTTGACGGGACTTGCCCAGGTTAAGGGAAGAAATGATATCTCATGGGACGAGAAGGTTGGCTATGACAATGAATATGTAGACAAGTTTCGCAAGTACGGTGTACTGACGGATATCAAAATTTTGATAGAGTCTGTGTTCCGTGTGTTTGCGAAGGAAGATATCTATGAGAACAAGCTGGATGAGTCTATGAACGATGAAGAAGCTGCACAGGTAGAAGAAGCTGAAATCATTCGCTTGGCTCATCTGCCGGATTAAACGAAGGGAGGGCATTCCGAATGAAATATGATATAGAGCACAGGCGTATATGGTTTAAGGGAAATGTAGTGGATGTGAACGATGCTAACATCAATGTGCTGGCTCCGACATCACAATTTGGATTAAATGTCTTTGAAGGTATTCCGTGTTATTGGAATGAAGAAGAAAAGCAATTGTATGCGTTTCGGTTGGAGGATCATTATAATCGGTTGCTTAAATCAGCAAAACTTCTTCAGATTGATTGCCCATATACGAAAGAAGAATTAAAACAGGCATTTATAGATGTAATTCGGGTAAATGAATATGATGAGAATCTTTCTGTCAGACAGACCTTATTTGTGGATGGCTTTGGCTCCTGGGGATCCTGCGCCCCGGTAGAGATGTTTATTGCACCGATTCCACGGGGCAGAACCAGTGCGGAATACAATAAAAAGGGCTTGAATGTATGTGTGACATCATGGAGAAGAATCAGTGATGAGACATTATCTCCTAGAATAAAATGTGGTGCAAACTATATGAATAGCAGAGTTGGACAAAGAGAGGCGCTTCGGAACGGATATGATACATGCATATTTTTAAATGAGACCGGTAAGGTTGCAGAAGGACCGGGATCTTGTTTTTTTATGATTAAAGACGGCATGTTGATTACACCGCAACTGACAGACAGCGTACTGGAAAGTATTACAAGAGATACCATTATAAAAATTGCAAAGGATATGAAAATTCCGGTTGTTGAGAGAAGCATTGATCGGACAGAACTGTATACGTGCGATGAAGCATTTTTGTGTGGGTCGGCGATGGAAATGACTTCTATATTGAGCATTGACGGGTATGAGAAAAACGTAGAGCAGGTATTACCTCAAATAAAGAAAAAATATTTGAATATAGTGACTGGAAAAGAAAAAGGTTATTCTGATTGGAATACACCAATCTATTAAGGTTAAAAGATAATATTGATAGTCGACGACTTGAATTGCAGAGGATAAGTATGGAAATTAGAGAATTAAATGACGCACTGGTTTCTGTCATTGTACCTGTATACAATTCGGAAAAATACATAGCTGCAACATTAGATGCTATCATAAAACAAGATTATCAGGAAAAAGAAATAATCATTGTTGATGATGGTTCTACAGACAATACATATGCAATTATAGATGAATATTTAAAAAATATCTCCTGTATATCGTATTTCAAACTTGAAAAAAATTTAGGGGTTGCAATGGCGAGAAACAAAGCAATCGAGCGTGCGAGAGGACGGTATATAGCGTTTTGCGATAGTGATGATATATGGGAGGAAAATAAATTATCCGAACAGTTGAAGCTTTTTAAGAATCACCCGGGCGCACCTTTTACGTATACAGCCATTTCATACATAGATGAGGATGGAAAACAGATTAAAAGAAAAAGAAATCTTAAAGAATGCGTGTCGTACAAGTATGTGTTGAGAAATACAATAATTGCAACGTCTACAGTTATTATTGATCGAAATATTGTACCGGTTGTAAAAATGCCCATTCGAAAGAGTGCAGAGGATTATTCATTATGGCTCACGATACTAAAAAACTATGGGGATGCATATGGAATCAATGAGGCGTATACAAAATATAGAATTTCGGAGAATTCACTTTCTTCTAATCGAATGGGTGAGGTTAAGTATTTCTGGCAAGTGCAGAGAGAAGATATGGGAATAGGAAGGGTAAATGTTTTCATAAATACACTGATATACATAATAAACGCTATAAAAAAACATTATTTTTAGAACGGATAATATTCATGAAAAAAATAGGAATTGTAACAACACCTAGAGAATTGAATTATGGTGCGGTCTTGCAAGCATATGCGTTACAAAGAAAAATTTGTGGTTATGGGTATGATGCTAGACTGATTTGGTGGAGTAATCAAAAAGAGTTAAGGAGAGATGTAAGACTTTTAAAAGTGTTGGGAATGCTTAGGAAAATTATTAGATATCCGAGTCTTTTAAGAAAGACGCTGAACACATATGGTCACACTTTTTCTAAAGAATTTTCGGCGGAAAGCGTCTTGAAATTTAATGAGTTTGAAAAAAAATATTTAAATATAGATTATAAAAATTATCATCAAATATTTAGATTTGCACATAGTCGTGAATGTAAGGTTGTCGTAGCGGGAAGTGATCAGATATGGAATTCATATGCAATATATGTTGATCCGTTTTATTATTTGAGATTTGCACCCAAAAGCAAAAGGATCGCGTATGCACCAAGTTTAGGTAAAAATGATATACCCAAATACAATAAAAAATGCATGAAAAAATATATTCAAGATTTCAGTAAAGTCTCTGTTAGAGAAAAACAAGGACAAAGTATTTTGGCTGATTTGATTGGAACAGAGGTACCAGTTGTGCTGGATCCGTCGTTTTTGTTGGATTTGTCTGAGTGGGAAAAAATAGAGACATATATAGAGACAGTACCAAAGTACATTTTAATGTATTTTTTAGATTGTCCGAATGATATGAGTATTAGATTTTTAAAAGATATCATAAAAAAATATGAACTGCCCATTATTGCATTGCCATATAAGTTTGAAATATATAAGGATTTTTCAAATCTTAAATTTATAGATGCTGGACCGAGGGAATTTTTATATCTGATTCACCATGCAGAACTGATATTAACAGATTCTTTTCATGGAACAGCATTTAGTATAAATTATGAAAAAAATTTTTGGGTATTTGATAGACAGCATGGACAAAATCAAACACAGGTTTCACGAATAATAGATTTGTTAAATAAGTTTAAATTATCAAATAGGTTTGTGACGCAAAATGAAGATATTAATGTTGAAAACAATGAAATTGATTATACACAAGTTGAGAAAATTCTTGATAAGGAAAGATTGTTTTCAATCAATTATATAAATGAGTTTCTAGCTTAGTAGGTATAAAAAATGAATGTTTCTCAAAATGAAAAAAAAGATTGCTGTGGTTGTGGATTATGTGAAAAAATATGTCCTGTTGCAGCAATAACAATGGAAGAAGATAATTTAGGGTTTAGTTATCCTTCTGTCAATAAAGGTAAATGTATTGAGTGTGGTAAATGCTGTGATAACTGTATTATAACAAACCCGATTGAGTTAAAAAATCCGATTTTGTGCTATGCTGCGGCAAGAAAAGATAAAGATAAACTGAAATTATCATCATCAGGAGGTGTATTTGCATCAATAGCAGAAAGTTTAATTGATAGTGGTAAATGGGGTATTTCGGGTTGCGTTTTAGATGATTCTTTTTTAGCAAAACAGAAATTGGTTTTTAATAATGAAAATATAAAAGATATGTATGGTTCCAAATATGTTCAATGTTCTATGGATAATATATATAAAGAAATTTTAGATGCATTACAATTAGGGAAAAAAATACTCTTTTCTGGCACACCTTGCCAAGTTGCAGCAATAAAAAAATACACTGGAGATCATATAAATTTGTATACAATAGAGGTTATTTGTCATGGGGTTTCAAATAACCAAATGTTTGTTTCGTATTTGGAAATGTATGACAAAGATAATATTGAACGATTTGTTTTTCGAGATAAGTCACAAGGTTGGACATATAATAATAAAATTATATATGTCGGTAAGAAAGAAAAAAAAGTTAATCACAGAATGTCTTCCTATATGACATACTATCTTGACGGAGAAATATATAGAGAGAGTTGTTATAGCTGTCCCTATGCATGCGGAAGCAGAGGTGCAGATATTACTGTGGGAGATTTTTGGGGGATTATAAGAAAAAGACCGGAATTAAAGCAGGTATTTGATATCGAGAGAGGGATATCATGTTTGCTTGTTAATTCTGAAAAAGGGAAAAAAATTTTAGAGAAAGCGGACATTGTGTATGAATATGTTAGTTATGAGGACATTAGGGAGGGAAATGAGCCTTTAAAATGTCCATCTTCACATTCTGATAAAAGAAATGAAATACTTAAACTGTGGAAAGAGAGGCTGAATTGGAGAGATGTTGATGGATACTGGAGAGCACATGATTATAGTTTGGCTGGACATATATGGAGTAAGCTACCGGCTAGTATACAGCATCGTATAAGAATATTATTAAATAAGAGATAAACATATACAAAATGTAGCGCTTGCTTCGGCGTAGGAAGTGAATGAAGTACGGAATGTTTTTTTGTAGGTGAATTGAAATGAAAATTTTGCATGTATGCAATATTAAAGGAACTAGATCGAATGGAATATCTGAGATTGTACCGGAATATGTTCGGCATCAGTCAATATATGCGGATGTTGAATTGTTAAACTTGTACACACATCAAAGATTCAACAAAAATAAAAAATATGATTTAGTAATTATACATGGTGTGTATGAACTGAATACGTTGTTGTTTTTTTATAGATATATTTTCAAAAGATATAAATATATTTTTGTACCTCATGGTGGATTGACGAAAATTGCACAAAAAAATTCAGAGCATAAAAAAAGGATAGCAAACAGATTTGTGTTTCGGCAATTTTATAAGCGTGCAGAGGCAATTCAATTTCTGAGTGAAAACGAAAAGAATAATTCTATTGATGTAGGAAACAAAAACAAAATAATATGTGCAAGCGGAATGGAAATCCCAAATCGGGTTATGTATAAAGAACATCAACGGGACGAAATTATATTTACGTATATTGGTCGAATTACTGTTTTCTATAAAGGATTGGATTTGTTGGTACAAGCAGTATCTAAAATAAAGAATATTATGATTCAGTCGAATGCCAAAGTAAAAATTATAGGAACAAACAATGTTGGTGAGTCACTTGAAGATTTGTATAGTGTAATAGAGCAAGAAAACCTACAGGAAATTGTTACTATCGATGAGAATGGAAGATTTGGAGAGGCGAAGAAAAAGGAATTATTAGATGCTGATTATTTTATTCAAACATCTAGATCTGAGGGATTGCCACTGGGGGTTTTAGAAGCTCTGTCATATGGCATTCCGTTGGTAACAACCAATCCGGTGGGCTTTTCTGATATTATTGATGAATTTAAGTGCGGATTTCATTGTGATACAGACCTATATGATATCTCGGAAATGATAAAAAATGCTATAAAAAACAGAAACGAAATAGGTAGGATGTCAGTTAATGCATTCGAAGCAGTTAAGAAATTTGAATGGAGTTATGTAACAAGGAAAACATTAGATTTGTATTCTAATATATTGAAGGAAAAATAGAGATTGCAAAACGCATATATGGCAAATGATTATGAAAAAAAAGAAAGGATGCGAGTGACAGTCGGAAATCTGATCATCGTGTATGAAAAAATGGGAAGAAAAGACACATATGAATTAGAAATACCAAAGAAAATCCATTATTGTTGGTTTGGGGGGAATCCGTTAGGCAAAACAGAATTAAAATGTATCGAAAGTTGGAAAAGATATTTCCCAGACTATGAAATTATAGAATGGAATGAGTCAAATTATGATGTGAATAGCTGTGATTACATAAAAGAGGCATATGAAAATAAAAAGTGGGCATTTGTCAGTGATTTTGCAAGATTTGATATTCTATATCAATATGGAGGCGTCTATTTTGATACAGATGTAGAGGTGATCAAATCCTTTAATGATATTTTGAAATATGGGTCATTTATGGGGTGTGAGATTGATGGTGGAAATGATAATACAAAAATTGCTGTAAATCCTGGATTGGGAATTGCTGCACATGGAGGACATTCTATTTATCGGGAGTTTTTGGAACTATATGAAATGCGACATTTCTGTGATGCAAGTGGAAGTATAGATACTACAACGGTTGTTGAATACATGACGAATTTACTCGTGAAACATGGACTGAAGAATGATAAAGGTATACAAGAGATAGAAGGAATTAAGATATATCCAAAGGAATATTTTAATCCCTATGATAGTAGAACAGGGGAGATTCACTGCACAGATAGGACATATTCAATACATCATTACACGGCGAGTTGGACGACAAAACGTAACAAAGTAAATACAAAAATCGTGCAAACGTTCAATAGACTCATAAAGAAAAAATGAGAGGAAACACAGAAACGAAAATGGAAAAAAGTTTGACGGTGTTTACACCTACATATAATCGTGCATATATACTTGGAAATCTCTATGAAAGCCTAAAAAGACAGACGAATCCTGATTTTTGTTGGGTGATTGTCGATGATGGGTCAACAGATAATACAAAAAAATTGATTGAAGATTGGATTCAGGAAGGTATATTGGACGTTCGATATTTCTATCAAAAAAATTCCGGAAAGATGATGGCGCACAATTATGGAGTTGATATGGCGGATACGGAATTGTTTGTATGTGTTGATTCAGATGACTATCTCGTGCCAGACGCTGTTGAGCATTTGGTAGATCAATGGAGAGAATATGGGTCGGATAATATCGCAGGTATTATTGCAAAAAGAGGGTATGACGAGAATCGGCAGTTAGGGATTGGAAGTTTTCCAGAACATAAGATATGCAGGATGAGTAGCTTTTTTGGAAAAACATTTACAGGGGATACAACATTGTGTTTTCGGACAGATGTGCTTCGAAGATACAAATTCCCTATTATAGATGGTGAGAAATTTTTGACAGAAGCATATATATACGATCAAATTGACAGATCGTACGAATATATCGTGACAGATTGCATATTAACGATTTGTCATTATTTAGATGATGGATATACGAATAACATGCAAGTGATATCATATAGGAATCCAGTTGGACGTATGTATCATGAAGCACAGAATATGGAGTTTGCAACTGACATGTTGAGTCGCATAAAGGCTGCAATTCGCTATAATAGCTATAAATATATAAGCCAGCATAGAAATGTTAGGAGTTTTACAGCTTGCGAGAGAGTTCTTTTATTCTGTACAAAACCGGCAGGCTATTATCTATATAGAAGGAAGAAAAAAGGGTTATCAGAGCATGAAGCTGGAAATACACAAATCAAAAATTAGAATGGGATTACTGATTGTTGTATGCATATTATTTGCGTCCTATGGCGCTAGCAATGGAAATAATGCATTTGGAATTCTTGCAGTTGTGATATCGATGTTGTTGCTGCTGACCGGAACACCGGAAGAGAATTTTGATATCCTGGTCGCAATGATTCCGTTTCAGTATTGTTGGGCGATAGGAGGAACTTCATTGCGGGGAATTATGTGTATAATCCCGATGCTTGTATTGATAAAAAAAAGAAAAATGCATTTGGATATCGTTGTAAGTATCTCAATAACAATACTTCTGTTATTAGAAATAATTAATGATTTTTCTCATGTGGAGTTGTTTTCGTTTATAAATACGATAGCACCAATCCTGTATCTTGGATTATTAGTAATAACGGAGAAAGACGAACTGATTAATTGGAGTATTAATCGAATGGCTTTTGTATTTATTGTTTCTGCAACAATCGCGTGTACAGCGGTTTTGATAATTGGAGGCGGGTTGTCTGCTTACAATAATGACATATCGTGGTATCGGTTTGGCCAGGAGTCAACAATTTCATTATTGCCTGGTTCTATGGAAATCCCCGTATTTAACTCGATAACGATGTATGTGATTATGGTGTATTTTCTATATGGAAAGTTAGATACCATAATAAAAAAAATACTGAGTTGTATGATATTTTCAGTGCATATCCTGTTTGGCCTATTGACTGTATCTAGAGTCTTTATGATAGGTGTTTTGCTGATGGCAGTACTGTTTCTTGCCTGGATGGTCCGATACTCGAAAGTGAAGGGGATAAAACTGATAGTCATAGGAGCCGTGGTGATTTTTGTCATATATATAATGCAAAAGGATTTGGTTTTGCTATTGTTGGATAAGCTATTCGGTAGATTCTCATCCGGAAGTGGTGGAGATAATGGAAGATCTTTTATTTGGATTGAATGTATTAACTATCTTCTAACACATATCAAGGCGTTACTTATGGGTGAGGGAATTACCTATTATCCTATACTGGGAACGGAAAAAGGATATGCATTTAGTTATATGGCACATAATTTTTATTTGGATGTATTGATGGGGATTGGAATCATAGGGACAGTCTGCCTTGGAATTTTATTTGAAAAATTGGTTACACATGGCAGGAAGAACATTTTGGCATATGGAATTTTGATAATACTTGCAGGAGTTTTTCTTGTATCTGGGACATTGAATTATATTCGGAATTATATTTACATTATCATGGGCATTATCTTTATGAATAATTTTAAAACGCAAATTGAAGATAAAATATGATGTGAGGGCGGCTATGAAAAAGATTGGTATCATAACATTATATAAGGATTCGTGTAACTATGGTGGATTATTACAGGCGTTCGCTTTGACACATCTGCTTAGATCTATGAATTATGATGCAAAACAGATTATGCCGGGAAAGCGGAGTAACATATATTTGCATCGATCGACACTTACAAAAATAAAGGAACATGGGTGTAAGTATGCAATCGAATCTTTGAAAAGCAGAATAGACAACTTGGTACGTAAATCTGAAATATCAGAAAGTGATTTGAAGTTTACTCGCGAATTGTGTGCTGAATTTAGAGATGAGATACCACATACAGATATGATTGATGAAGAATATCTTTCGAAGTTGGATGATGAAATAGATGTCTTTATTGTAGGAAGTGATCAGGTATGGAATCCCAAATGGTTGCGGGATATATATTTATTGAAGTTCACATCGAAAAAGAAGCTCGCTTATGCCGCGAGTATGGCGCGTTTTGATTTTTCTGAATATGAACAAAGACAGCTGCAGGAAGGAGTACGGGCGTTTGATTGGGTATCCGTGCGGGAACAGAAGGCGGTAGATTATCTTGGTAAAACCTGTGGCATTTCTGCTGATTTAGTTTTGGATCCAACGATGCTGTTTCTGAGAGAAACATGGGAACAACAGGAACAGCGCCCGAAGGACATGATAGAGAATGAAAAATATATCGTTTGTTATTATTTGAAAGAATCTACAACTAAAAGAGTTCTGGCACAAAAGTTTGCAGCAGAAAAACAGTGTAAAATTGTATATCCGATATGGGTGGGTGAAAGAAATAAATATGATGATACAACAAAGGGAGAGAATATCCTGTATCATGTTGGACCGAGAGAATGGTTATGGCTGATACATCACGCAGAGTACGTTCTTACGGATTCTTTTCATGGAACCGTGTTTTCTATCATTTATGAGAAAGAGTTTTATCATGTGCTTAGAGACAGAAAAAAAAGCAATATGAACAGCCGTATATATTCTCTTTTGGATAGCTTTGGTCTGCAGGATAGACTCTGTGAAGGAAATAGGTGCAAGGATGGACAAATAAATTATGAAGTAATCAGCCGGCGGTTGGAGGATATGCGCAATCGATCGGTACATGTATTAGAATCAAATTTGTAAATGAGGATTGTAATATGTTGAAAAAAAACAGTACAAATCAACTGAAAATAGGTGTATTTCTTTCGTATTTACAGATTGGATTGAACATGATTGTGCAGTTGGCATATACGCCAATTATGATTCGGCTGCTTGGAAAAAGCGAATATGGATTATACAATCTTGTCGGAAGTGTTGTGAGTTATTTAAGCCTTTTCAGCATGGGTTTTACAGGGGCTTATCTCAGATTCAGTACAATTAAGAGAAAATCTGGTGACAGAAATGAGATTGCAAGCTTTAACGGAATGTTTCTGAGCCTGTTTTTAGTCATGGGTGTTGTTGCGTTGCTGTGCGGAGGCGTTTTATCGTTGCATTGCAACACCATCCTTGGAACAAATCTTACGGAGCAGGAGCTTAGCACCGCCAGAGTATTGATGGTAATTCTTGTTATCAATATCGCACTGACATTTCCTTCATCCGTTTTCAATTCTATGATTACAGCGGAAGAACAATTTTTGTTTCAGAAGCTTGTGACAATTATCGGAACTATTCTGAATCCGTTGATTGTACTTCCTTTGCTTATAGAAGGAAAAGGATCGGTGGCGGTAGTTTTGGTTACAACATGTATTACATTTTTACAACTAATCGTGAATATATATTATTGTATTTTCAGATTAAAAACACCTATCCGGTTTAGAAACTATGATTGGAAGATACTAAAGGAGATGGGAATATTTAGTTTTTTCCTGTTTTTAAATATGATTATTGATCAAATCAATTGGACAGTAGATAAATTAATTTTAGGAAATGTGATTGGAACAAAGGCTGTAGCGGAGTATGGAGTGGGTGCTCAAATCAACACAATGACTATCTCGTTTTCAACAGCGATATCCTCTGTTTTTTCTCCGAGAATTAATAAAATAGCAGTATATTCGGAAAATCGGGAAAAGAATTTTGATGAATTATTTATAAAAGTTGGACGGATTCAATTTATGATTCTTGCGCTAATCACAAGCGGATTTGTTTTCTTTGGAAAATATTTTGTGCAGAATATATATGCGGGTAAAGAATATGTGGATTCTTACTATGTTGCATTGCTTCTTATTATTCCGGGTGTGGTTCCATTGATTCAGAATATTGGAATTGAAATTCAGCGAGCGGTAAATAAACATTATTTTCGGTCGATTATATATTTTTTTATGGCATTTGTGAATGTTGTCATAAGTATTTTTTTGGCAAAACGTTGGGGGACGATTGGTGCAGCAACCGGAACTGCAATTAGTTTATTAGTTATGAACGGATTGGTGATGAATCTATATTATGCCAAAGGAATCGGATTGGACATATGCAGATTTTGGAAGAACATAGGGAAGCTTTTGTTGTCAATATGTATTCCTTTATTACTTGGTAGTATATTGAATAGAACCGTTAAAAGACTAGGTATTCTTCCTTATTTAGGATTGATTATGCTTTACACAATTGTATATTGTCTGTTCCTGTATCGATATGGAATGAATGATTATGAGAAGGGGATTATCAGAAATATAATCAGGAAACTGCGCGGGAAACGAAAAATTGAAGGTAGTAGGTAGAATATGCAATGCTAGCCATTTGCTAAAGATAAATTATTGATGTCTGTTGTTGCGATAGGTGCGGGAGGAATACAGATGAAACCATTAAAGACATATGCATGCTGTATCAAGAATGAAGCGGTAAGAATAAATAGTTCCTCAGGAGGAGTGTTCTCGATCCTTGCGGCTTATATTTTCTCCTTAAAAGGCATTGTGTATGGGGTTGCAATGAATACAGATTGCTATAGCGCTAGTTTTTATTCAGCGTCATCTTTGGATGAATTGGATAATCTTAGAGGTTCAAAGTATGTACAGGCAGGAATTGGTGATACATATAAGAAAGTCAAGAGGGATTTGACAGAAGGAAGGATTGTTTTATTTACAGGCACTCCGTGCCAGGTAAATGGATTAAAAAAATATTTAGGTGCTGACTATGAGAATCTAATTTGTGCAGATGTAATCTGCCATGGAGCACCATCGCCAAAGCTTTGGAAAAAGTATGTATATTATCAGGAAGAAAAACATAATGCGAAACTGACATATGTGAATTTTCGTTGCAAGGATAAAGGATGGGCTGAGTATGGGATGAAAATGTCATACAGGGATCCATTTACAGGAAAATCCATATCGGAATTCGTTTCGAAGGAAACAGACCCATATATGTTGGTGTTTCTTAGAAATTATGCATTGCGTCCGTCGTGTTATAGATGCGTAGCAAGAGAAACAAAATTATCTGATATTACAATAGCTGATTTCTGGGGGATAGATAATGTGGCGTCTAGAATGAATGACAACAAAGGAACTTCTCTGGTTTTGATACGTACAAAAAAGGGAGAGAAGCTATTTGAAAATGTATGTAATGATATGAAAATACGAGAAGTGACATATGAAGCCGGCGTGAATGGAAATCCGAGTGATTATAAATCACCGGTTCGACCATCCCAGAGAGATGGGTTTTATCATGATTTGAATCAGTTAAAATTTTCTGACCTTATTTTCAAGTATGCAAAACCATCCAAACTGTCATTAAAAACAAAAATAAAAATGAAATTAAAACCTGTTGTAGCACCGGTGCTTAAGGTTATTCGGGATAGAAGAGATGGATATTAGTTGAGTAATATTGGTCAAATGCTACTATACAGCAAATATAAATAGGAGTGAAGCAAATTGATGGAAGTACCTACATTATTTGAAAATAAAGAAGACTGTTGCGGATGTGGTGCATGCTATTCTGTATGTATGAAATGTGCGATAAATATGGTTGAAGACGAGGAGGGATTCGAATATCCTGAGATTGACGAGGATGCGTGTGTTCGATGTCAACAATGTGTGAGGGTATGCCCGTTTAAATAGAAATATAAAAATTTCTTTTACAACAATCAGTGAATGCTGGATAATTACAGATTTCATATACATGTTTAATCAAATGGAAATGAGGATATGTATTATAGAAAGGGATCGAAGAGATGGAGCAGGTAAAAAGAAAAAGTGATTTACAAAAGATGATTTGGAAATGTTTAAGGCATATTTGAAAGCAGATAAGGACGATTGGTTAAAATAATAGTTATATATCTTTTTATTGTACAAGATCGGAAGATATGTATAGCAAAATACTGGCGGATGAAGTAAAATATCTAAAAGAAACGGAAGGAGGCAGAGACCGTATGTGTAGGATTTTAGAAGAAATGTGTGAAGAGGTAGCTGAGGAAGTAGCGAAAGAGACGGCAGAACGCGTGGAGAAAGAAAAAGCAACAGAGACAGCAAGGCTGCTTTTGACATTGAATAAATTGTCACATGAAGAGATCTCTGAGAGCATAGGACTTCCGCTTGATATGGTGGAGGAAATGGCGGCGCAGAGGACAGCGTGATAGATAATCGAAAGATGCTTCCTGTTTGAGTATATTGCGGGGTCACCTCATATTGAACAGGGAGCATCTTTCGTTTCGTTATATATCTGTGAAATATGTGTGAAATTCTGTCTGCCACCCCGCATTCCTGCGTGCTTTTTCCCAATGTTCCATAATTACACTTTACATTTTGTGTCTGCCTGTGCTATGGTTTTTGTGTCGACAATATCTGATGGAAGAACCATCACCCCGGGGCTGTACAGGAGGAGTGTATGGCGGAGAAGACAAAAGAACAGGAAAAGCGGCAGAAGCAGGAAACGTGGCAGAATCGAGAGATGTATCTGGAACGTATCTCGAAGCTTCGATTGATGGATGATGATTTTTTCTCGGAAGCGCTGGATGGAAAGATTGAAGCGGTTGAGTATATCCTGCAAACCGTATTGGAACGTGATGACCTGAAGGTTGTGGAGACGAAAGCACAGGTGGAATACAAGAGTGCCACGAAGCGTTCGATCTGTCTGGATATTAAGGCGGTTGATCGGAACGAAGAACATTTTGATATAGAGATACAGAGAGCAGATGCGGGAACAGGCCCGAGAAGGGCGCGTTTTCATGGCAGCATGATTGACCGGGAACTGCTGGATAAGGGCAGGAATTTCGAAGAACTGCCGGAATCATTTATTATATTTATCACGGAGGACGATAAATACGATGAAGGTGTGCCGGTGTATCATATAGAGCGGAAGATTGAAGAAAAAGGGAATGCGCTGTTTGCAGATGGACTGCATATACTGTATGTGAATGGTGAGTATCAGGATGTGGAAACGCCGATAGGCAGGCTGATGCATGATTTTTATTGTACAAGATCGGAAGATATGTATAGCAAAATACTGGCGGATGAAGTAAAATATCTAAAAGAGACGGAAGGAGGCAGAGACCGTATGTGTAGGATTTTAGAAGAAATGTGTGAAGAGGTAGCTGAGGAAGTAGCGAAAGAGACAGCAGAACGTGTGGAGAAAGAGACGGCAGAACGTGTGGAGAAAGAAAAAGCAAAAGAGACAGCAAGGCTGCTTTTGACATTGAATAAACTGTCACATGAAGAGATCTCTGAGAGCACAGGACTTCCGCTTGATATGGTGGAGGAAATGGCGGCGCAGAAGACAGCGTGATAGATAAACGAAAAAGGAGTTCCTGTTTTGATTTTTCATGAACAGGAAACTCCTTTTTGTTTTACATATAATTATCCCTTATGGATTTATATGTATGTTGTATATCAAATATTTACTTCGAACACATATAAAGCAGGTTTTCCCATCTGCGGTCAACCTCTTCCTGATATTGTACAAGGAGGTTCTCGTTTTCCGGCTTGAACAGATGCTTGAATCTGCCCTGTGGACGAAGGAAGTCTTCGATTGGAAGCTTCTTCTTAGGCTCGTAGTTCAAGATCCACTTGCCTTCCACAACCTCGAACAGCGGCCAGTAGCATGTCTCAACTGCGAGCTTGCAGATCTTCATGATATCCGGTGTGTCATATCGCCAGCCACGTGGACATGGTGACATGATATTTAAAAATGCGGCACCCGGTGTGTAGATTGCCTTCTCTGACTTTTCATACAGATCTTTCATTGTTCCGATGAAGGTAGACTGTGCAACATATGGAATATCATGGTTTGCGATGATAGATGCAAGATCCTTCCGGTTCTGCATCTTACCGTTGGAACATTTGCCAACCGGTGTTGTCGTTGTATCTGCAAACATTGGTGTTGCGGAAGAACGCTGGATACCGGTGTTCATGTATGCGCCGTTATCATAGCAGACATACACCATGTCATGATTACGCTCCATGGCACCTGACAGAGACTGGAGGCCGATATCATAAGTACCGCCGTCACCACCGAATGTGATGAATTTATAATTTGCGGAAATCTTTCCTTTTTTCTTTAATGCATGGTAAGCGGTTTCAATACCGGAAAGTGTTGCACCTGCATTTTCAAATGCATTGTGCATGTAGCTGTCCTCCCATGCGGTATATGGATACATGAAGCTGGATACTTCCAGACAGCCGGTTGCATTTCCGATAACTGCCTTATCACCCTCATGCAGGGCCCGCAGAACTGTACGAACAGCAATCGTTCCGCCACAGCCTGCACACATTCTATGTCCCGGAGCGAGACGTTCCGGTTTACTCATTACTTCTTTAAAATTAAATGCCATCTCGATTCCCTCCGTTACTTTCTAAGTCCGATATACTTGAACTGTTCTGCTTCCTGCTTGCCGGATACATAATCTATCAAATCCTGATAGATACCGCAGGCAGTCTCAACTGTGTAATCTCTTCCGGCAAGACCGTAGAAATAGTTGACGGTTGCAGACTCGTTCTTTGCGTCGTATAAAGCGGCCTTCAGTTCGGAACCAAGCGGACCGCCGCATCCGGAGAAGCTCTCGGCACGATCCATGATTGCGATGCCTTTTGCATTTTTAAGTGCAGCAGCTAACTCTGCACCTGGGAATGGACGGAATACACGAACCTTGATCATGCCTGCTTTGATGCCCTGCTCGCGAAGTTCATCAACGGCTTCCTTCGTTGTTCCGGCCGCAGATCCCATGATTACAATGACGTACTCTGCATCATCCATACGATACTCTTCGAAAAGTCCGTACTTTCTTCCGGAGATCTTCTCGAATTCTTCTGCAACTTCCAGAATGACCTTCTTCGCGTTCTTCATGGCGATACGCTGGTTCATCTTTGTCTCCATATAGAATGGGGAGTTTGCATAAGGACCGACAGCCATTGGCATATCTGCATTTAACAGGAAATTTTCCGGTTCGTAGCTTCCTACAAATTCCTTTACTTTTTCTGTCTCAATCAGTGAAATATTCTCAACTGCGTGGCTGGTGATGAAACCATCCTGACATGCCATAAATGGAAGCTTGACATCCGGATGCTCTGCAATGCGGAATGCCTGAATGTAATTATCATAAGCTTCCTGATTGTTCTCAGCGTAAATCTGAATCCAGCCGGCATCTCTGGCACCCATACTGTCAGAGTGATCACAGTTAATATTGATCGGTCCGGTTAAAGCACGATTTACAACTGCCATAACAATTGGAAGACGATCGGAAGCGGCTACATACAGAACTTCCCACATGTAGGCAAGACCACAGGAGGAAGTTGCCGTGATTGCTCTTGCACCGGCAGCACAGGCGCCCATTGTAGCACTCATGGAACTGTGCTCGGACTCAACCGGGATAAACTCTGTGTCGATATCCCCATTTGCGATGAAGGTAGATACCATCTGTGGAATCTCTGTCGATGGTGTGATTGGGAATGCTGCCATTACGTCAGGATTGATCTGTTTAATTGCGTGTGCAACAGCTTCGTTACCTGACATTCTTTCACGAATTGCCATATTAGATTCCCTCCTTCATTGTGATTGCACCGAAGCTGCAGACGCGTTCACAGATACCGCAGCCCTTGCAGTGGTCTAAGTCGAAGTCTTCTCTTTTGCCGTCCTTTACCGGAATACAGCTATCCGGACAGACCGGTGTGCAGAGCAGACATTGTGTACATTTTTCCCAGTCAATAACCGGAGTTTTTGTTCTCCACTCACCGGTACAGAATTTGCGGGACCCGCCGCCGCCATAGATCTGGTTACCCGGTGTCATATCATAATAAGGACTATGTTCATTGATCTTCGAAATATCCGTTGCTTTTGACATTTATTTTACCTCCTCGAACGCCATTTTCAGTGCACGCATGTTGCCTTCGATAACCTCTGGCTTCTTTGCAAATTTGTGCTCATAAGATGCCTGCATCTGGGACAGGAACACGTCTTTTTCCATGATGTCGGCCACTTTTACGATAGCAGCAAGCATCGGGGAGTTTGGAAAATACTTTCCAAGTGTCTCCATCGAAACCTTGTGTGCATCGATCGTATAAACGTTTCCCTTGTAGCCGTTTAATAAAGGGAGAATATCTTCCTTTTGGCGTGCGGTATTGATGACGATAGCACCATCTTCTTTCAGTCCGTTTGTGACGTCAACAGAGTGAAGCAGTGTCTCATCAACGACTACCACATAGTCGGGATGGTAAATATTGGAATGTACCCGGATTTCGGATTCGCCAATACGATTGTAGGCAGTGATTGGTGCGCCCATACGTTCCGGACCATATTCCGGAAATCCCTGGACGTGCATACCTGTGTTGAAAGCAACATCCGCAAGCAGAAGTGCTGCGGTTTTGGCACCCTGACCTCCACGTCCGTGCCATCTGATTTCGATGTTCTTTTTCATATATTGCACTCCATTTCTCTTTTAAACAATAAAAAACAGAATAATTATACCATTCTGTTAAAAAATGTAAATAGAATCGGCGGTTTTTCTTGGCAAATTACAATCATTCTTGAATAATCTGATCGAAATTGATATAATCAATACGTTAAGCTTTTACACAGCAAAAACCAGCCAAAGGAGTTTTGTTATGGGCAGAAAAAAGAAAGAAAAAAGAAATAAAGAATATAAAGAAGAGATTGATTTAATCCCGATTGATACAATGGATGAGGATGATACAGATCAGACAGATGCGGAAAGTGATGTGGAACCGACGGATGCAGAATCGGAGTTTGTTGCAGAACTACAGTCCGATATGGATGCATCATGGAGCAATCAGGAGGCTGATGCTGCACCGGAGAATGTTGGGGCAGATGCCGCGGAGGAATCTGTGCCGCAGGAGGAGACAGGCGGGGAAACTGAAAAAGCAAATGAGAATCCGGAGACTACGTCGGATGATATGGAAAGTGAATCTTCTTCACTGTTTGGCGCTTATGTTTCGGAAGAAAACAAATGGGAGCGGAAGAATCGGATCAAGGATGAGAAGATAAAAGCGAAAGAGGAAAAAAAACGGGCAAAATACGCCGATGTGGATGATGAGACATACGAGCAGATGAAAGCGGGAGGCGCACATAAATTTTGGGGCGTTCTGTCCCTGATGTTGTTGATTGCGGGGATGGCGACAGCGGCATTGTTTGTATATCGGCTTGTGATTGCACCGGCTTATGCAAGAGTAGGAGAGAAGGAACGGAATCTTCATGTTGAGGGATTTGCAACAGAGACAGATACTTCAAAATATGAACAGCAGGTGAAGTTGCTACAGGGAATTGCAACACCATCGGATCTGGTGGATACATGGATTGAGCAGCCATTTGAACAGGCGACACCAAGCGATGGTTCAACGCAGGATATGGATGGCGTGGAGACATTGCCGTCTGATCAAGAAGATGCAAAACCGGTAGTGGAAGAATAGACGGAGGTACAGTGATGAAGAAGACATGGAACAGATTGATCATTGTGTCGTTTATAGTGCTTGCGGCTGTTGCGTGTGCAACGATTGTTTTCCTATATCCGTATTACAATGAATATAAAGTTTTTGATGGAATTGAAGCGGGTCAGTGGAGTGAGGTACAAAAGACCTACGAATCTTTGGATAGTCAGAGACAGCAGGAAGTGCAGAAAATGCTTCCGGATTATGCGAAGCATATTTGTCTTGAGTATCAGACGGGTACGAAGGATTATATCTATACAGTTGCTGCATATGATGCAATCAACAGTATTGATGAGACAAAAACGATATGCACCAAATATAATATAATGGTAAACCGTATGGAATACCGGGATGCGATTGAAGCAATCTACAATGCAAATCAAAATTACAATGGACAGGGTGCTTTACAGGCAAACCAGATGATTAATAATATCAATTTGCGATTGGATGCGGACACTAAAAAAGAAGTTGTGATTGAAGTATTAAATGAGAAATATCAGCAGTTTGCTGCTGGTGGGATCACTGCGGAAGAGATGACCGGGTATATTGGGATTGTTAATAATCTGTCAGTGTCGGATATTTCAGATTACGTCGCGGTTCTTGGAAATAACATACAAGTAATTCAGACATATCGTGAACTGTATGATACGGCGCAGAATGCTTATGAGACAGGCGATTATCTGACAGCGTTAAACATATGTGAATCTGTTCAGTTAGATCCGCTTGATTCCCAGTATATTGAAAAATATTATTCTTTATACAACCTGGCGTATACAACCGGAATGAATTATTATGACAATCTGCTTGATACCTATATCGAGATTGGAGACAATGAAAATGCACTTAATTTGCTGACAAAGCTTGAAAAGTATTATTCTGATGATATGAATCTCCGGAAATTTAAGCTTTCCATGGCAAAAGACTGGCAGAAGGCATACGTCAAGCTGGCAGAAAACGCAGATTCAGAAATACAGAAAGCACTTGGTGATACAGAAGATGGTATCAATATTCTGGATTCTGTTTATAAGAACATTAAGCCGGATAGTATGCTGCTTTATGATGTGGATGAGGATGGCGTACCGGAAGTATTTTTCTATAATAGTATGGAACGAAATGAGACCTATGTAAGCTGCTTTATTTTCACGTATCGGGATGGAGCAGTTTCGTACCTTGGATATGCAAAGGTAAGAAGTTTTTGCAGTGATAGTAGTTTTGTCGCGTTCCCGTGGTATTCAACCAGGGTATCCGGGGATGAATATTGCCTGAAAAGGTATGCGGATGGAGTGCTTACGGATGGGCCATATGTACAGAATGTAGATGGTACTTATTATGTTAATGAGCAGGTTGTCGATGAGACAGAATATCTGTCACAGCAGAGTGAAACGCTGGCAACCTCTCTGAACAAGGGCGTAAAAGACTTTGAAACAGCAACATTGGATGACAGCGAAAGCTATATTTTAGCTTATCAAAATAAACAATAACGAGAGTATGGAGGCGAATTATGGTAAAACTTTATGAAACAGGTGCGTACTTGCTGAATGGTTCTGAACTGATTGCAGATGATGGACAGGCACAGGCAGTTCTTGCATCAAAAGGTGTACAGACGACAAAAGAGGACGCATCAAAAAATACGATGGCTTACGGGATTCTTGAGGCACATAATACTTCAGGAAACATGGAGCAGCTTAAAATCAAGTTCGATAAGATGACAAGTCATGACATCACATTCGTTGGAATTATCCAGACAGCGAGAGCGTCTGGACTGACAGAATTCCCAATTCCATATGTACTTACAAACTGTCATAATTCTTTGTGTGCGGTTGGCGGAACAATCAATGAGGACGACCATGTATTTGGTCTTTCCTGTGCAAAGAAATATGGTGGAATCTATGTACCACCTCATCAGGCGGTTATCCATCAGTTCGCAAGAGAAATGCTTGCGGAATGTGGTGCTATGATTTTAGGCTCTGACAGCCATACACGTTACGGAGCTCTCGGTACAATGGCGATCGGTGAAGGCGGCGGTGAGCTTGCAAAGCAGCTTTTGAAGCGTACATACGATGTGGCTAAGCCGGGTGTTGTAGCAATCTATCTGGATGGTGAGGTTCAGAAGGGCGTTGGTCCGCAGGACGTTGCTCTTGCAATTATCGGAGCAACTTTTGGTTGTGGTTATGTAAAGAATAAGGTTATGGAGTTCGTAGGACCTGGTGTGGATAAGCTTTCGGCAGACTTCCGTATCGGTGTCGATGTTATGACAACCGAGACAACCTGTCTTTCTTCTATCTGGAAGACGGATGAGAAGATTGAAGAGTGGTATGAGACGCATTACAGACCAGAATGCTACAAGGAATTAAATCCGGGTGCGGTTGCATATTACGATGGCGTTGTTTATGTGGATCTGTCCAAGGTAAAACCTATGATTGCAATGCCATTCCATCCAAGTAACGTCTATACGATTGAAGATGTAAAGGCAAATCTGATGGATGTCTTAGATGACGTAGAAAAGCGTGCACAGGTATCCTTAGATGGCAAGATTGACTTTACACTGAAGGATAAGGTTGTTGACGGAAAACTCTATGTAGAACAGGGAATCATCGCAGGCTGCGCAGGTGGTGGATTCGAGAATATTTGTCAGGCAGCAGACCTGATCCGTGGCAAATATATTGGTGCTGACGAGTTTACGCTTTCTGTATATCCGGCATCGACTCCGATTTATATGGAGCTTGCAAAAAACGGTGTACTTTCCGACTTGATCGAGACAGGCGCGATTGTAAAGACTGCATTCTGTGGACCGTGTTTCGGCGCTGGAGATACACCGGCAAACAACGCATTCTCTATCCGTCATTCTACGAGAAACTTCCCGAACCGTGAAGGCTCGAAGATTCAGAATGGACAGATTGCTTCTGTTGCATTGATGGATGCACGTTCCATTGCAGCAACAGCAGCGAATAAGGGCTTCTTAACATCCGCAACTGATCTGGATGTAGAATACAAGGGACAGAAATATTTCTTCGACAAGAAGATTTACGATAACCGTGTTTATAATGGCTGGGGACATCCGCAGCCGGAGCAGGAGATCAAGTTTGGACCAAATATCAAAGACTGGCCGGAGATGGTAGCACTGACAGATAATTTGATGCTCAAGGTTGCATCTGTGATTCATGATCCGGTTACAACGACGGATGAGTTGATTCCTTCCGGTGAGACATCTTCTTATCGTTCCAACCCACTTGGACTTGCAGAGTTTACATTGTCCCGTAAGGATCCGGAATATGTAGGCAGAGCAAAGGCAATCCAAAAGGTTGAGCGTGTGCGTGAAGCAGGAGGGTGCATGGGCGAAGCAGATCCGAACATGAAGGCTGCAATGCACAAAGTAAAAGAAATGTTCCCGGATGCATGCGGTTCAAACACGGGCGTCGGAAGTACAATCTTTGCGGTAAAACCGGGCGATGGTTCTGCGCGTGAGCAGGCAGCTTCCTGCCAGAAGGTACTTGGCGGCTGGGCGAATATCGCCAAGGAGTATGCAACAAAGCGTTATCGTTCGAACCTAATCAACTGGGGTATGCTTCCATTTGTAATGGATGAAGATTACGATTTTGATGTGGATGATTATGTATTTATTCCGGGGGTTGCACAGGCAATCAGCAATAAGGATGAGATTATCAAGGCATACGTTGTAAATAAAGATATGAAAGAACTGTCTTTGAAACTGGGAGACCTGACGGATGATGAGAGAGATATTATCTTAGCCGGCTGTCTGATCAACTATTATAAGACACACTAATCAGATATATTCATTTAAACCTTTACACATGGTTTTCAATACTATATAATATACGCGTTAGGAGCGTATATTATATGGATATTGAGAAGGACAGCCTAAAAAAGAAAATTAGGGAAATGACGCAGCTTGGGTATATTGCCCCGGAGGATCTTCCCTCGATTGAACTGTATATGGATCAAGTCACGACGTTTATGGATAAATATCTTTCACAGAATAAACGTTACGAGGAAGATAAGACACTGACTAAGACGATGATCAATAATTATACGAAGAACAATCTGCTTCCGTCACCGGAAAAAAAACGGTATACGAAGGAACATCTGATTTTACTGATTTACATTTATTATTTGAAAAATGTAATCTCAATCAGTGATATTCAGATTATGTTCAAACCGTTGATTGATCATTATTTTGAGAATCCGGAAGCGTCCCATAGTTTAGAAGAAATCTATACAAGCCTTTATAAACTGGAGCAGCATCAGCATTTCCGGGTTGAAAACAGCATTGTAAAGACCTTTGAGCTGTCGGAACATGATTTCCCCGGCGCGGATGATAGATATATCAAGAATCTGAATTTTTTGTCATTGCTTGGTTACGATATATTCATGAAGAAGAAAATCATGGAGCAGATTATTGATGAGATGGCTGCAGAACAGGCAAAGCAGCAGGAACAGCAAAACGAGCGAGAGAAGAAAAAGAAGAAAAAAGATGAGACGTAAATTACGTCTCATCTTTTTCTGTTTGGGGCTCTTTTGGAAGAAGTGTAAGGGTAACGCGTTCAATACGGTTACGGTGAACTTCTGTCACCTTGAAATGGGCACCGTCACAATTGGCTTCCTCTCCGGCGGTAGGAATGTTATCCAACAATTCAATGATAAAACCGGCAAGTGAATCATAATTCTTTGATTCGAAATTTGTTTGCAGCTTATCGTTTAAATCGTCCAGCTTGATGGACGCATCAATATCGTAGGTGTGATTTCCGAGATCACGAATTAGATCATTCTCGTTGTCGTCATATTCATCACGGATATCCCCGACGATCTCTTCAACCAGATCTTCCATTGTGATAATACCGGATGCCTGCCCGTATTCATCCAATACAATTGCCATACTGTCAGCAGATGTTTTCATCTCTGCGAAGATCTGGCTTGTCTTCTGGTATTCGGATACGAACAATGGCTTTCGAAGAATACTTCGAAGATCAAAATAGCGGATGTCTAATAATTCGCGATAGAAAAACAAATCTTTGATGTTTAGAATTCCGATGATATTTTCTTTGGAATCTTCGTAAATCGGGATTCTTGTATAGGTTTCGCTTTTGAAGATATTGACCAGTTCTTCATAAGTGGAATTTACATCCGCGGCTACAACGTCTGCACGAGGAATCATGATATCCTTGGAGACTGCATCCCCGAAGTCGACAACGTTGGAAATCATAAACTTTTCTTCCGGTTCTATGACACCTTCCTCGTGTGATACATTCACGATTGTTCGAAGCTCGGCTTCGGTGATACTTGATTTTCGCGCGGAAGGATTTACATGGAACAGACGGAAGATACCGGAAGTAATAATATTTAATAAGAAAATAACCGGTGTTAAAACTGTCATCAGCCATGAAATCGGGTAGGCAACAATCATGGAAAGCTGCAGGGAATATTCGGTGGCAATTGTTTTTGGTGTAATCTCACCAAAAATCAAAACTAAAAAAGTCAGGGCACCGGTGGCAATTCCGATATACTTATTTCCGAATACAGATGTACAAAAGGTTGTTGTCAGTGCGGATGCAGATATGTTTGCAATGTTATTACCAACCAGAATTGCGCTTAGAAGCTTACTTGGGTTTTCGGTAATCTTTAATACTTTTTTTGCTCTTCGATTTCCTTCGTCAATAAGCGAACGCAGCTTTATCTGGCTTACGGTAGTGAGTGCGGTTTCTGAAGAAGAAAAAAAAGCAGATAATATCAGTAAGATTATAATCACAATAATTTGTAACGCGGGACTTGTGTCCAAAAAAAATCACTCCTTTGATTTGAATAAATTTCCTATTATTTTATCGAGAACGTACAGTGGTGTCAAGATATTAGTTATAATCAAAAATTATAACTAATTCAATTTAATTCCTATTAGACAAATAGGAATTAGGGTGGTAAGATAACCTTGCAATCAAGAAAACGGGTTGCGACACAGATAAAGACAACAAGGCACATGCCGGAAAATAAGAGAAAGATGAGGTATAATATTATGAGTAAAAAACATTATGAGGACAGAAATTTAAAGTTTGAAACATTACAGCTGCATGTAGGACAGGAACAGCCGGACCCGGTGACAGATGCAAGAGCCGTTCCGATTTATCTGACTTCTTCTTATGTATTCCATAACAGTAAACATGCGGCAGATAGATTTGGCTTGAAGGATGCAGGTAACATCTATGGACGTCTGACAAATCCGACAGAGGATGTATTTGAGAAGCGTATCGCAGCACTCGAAGGTGGCGTTGCAGCACTTGCAGTCGGCTCCGGAGCAGCAGCTCTTACATATGCCTTTCAGGCATTGGCACATGCAGGTGACCATATTGTAGCAGCCAAGAATATCTATGGCGGAACATACAACTTGCTTGCACATACACTTCCGGATTATGGTATTGAGGCAACTTTTGTAGATCCGTTTGATTACGATGCGATCGAAGCGGCTATCAAGCCGAATACAAAGGCAGTTCAGATCGAGACACTTGGAAATCCGAATTCGGAGGTGGTTGATATCGAGCGAATCGCAAAGATTGCACATGCACACAACGTTCCGCTTGTTGTTGATAATACATTTGCAACACCATACCTTGTAAGACCAATCGAGTATGGCGCAGATATCGTCGTTCATTCAGCAACGAAGTTTATCGGTGGCCATGGAACAACACTCGGAGGCGTGATTATTGATAGTGGTAAATTCGACTGGCTGAAGGCAGCGGACAAGTTCCCATGGCTGGTTGAGCCAAATGTATCTTATCATGGAGTCAGCTTTGCAAAGGATACTGCTCCGGCCGCGTTTGCAACTTATATCCGTGCTATTTTGCTCCGTGATACTGGTGCAACAATCTCGCCGGTACATTCATTCATCTTCTTACAGGGGCTTGAGACATTGTCTCTCCGCGTAGAGCGCCATGTGGAAAATGCACTCAAGGTTGTACAGTATCTTAAAAACCAGCCGCAGGTTGGGAAGGTGAATCATCCTTCTATCTCTGAGAATCCGGAACAGCAGGCGCTTTATAAGAAGTACTTCCCGAATGGCGGTGGATCTATCTTTACATTTGAAATCAAGGGCGGTGCTGCAGACGCACAGAAGTTTATCGATAATTTGGAACTCTTCTCTCTGCTTGCAAATGTAGCTGATGTAAAATCGCTTGCCATTCATCCGGCATCTACAACTCACTCTGAGTGCAACGAGGCAGAACTCCTCGATCAGGGAATCAAGCCGAATACAATCCGTCTTTCTATCGGTACAGAGAATATCGATGATATCATTGAAGATCTCGATGAGGCATTCAAGGCACTTGCAGAGTAAACAAAATGTGAAAATAACGTTAAAAAGAGGCAGAAAGTTGTACTGCCTCTTTTTTATTTACAGTAAATGTGATAAAATAAAATCAGTAAAACAAACAGGAAAGTGTAAACGGTGAGCGCATGTTATCAGTAGTGTTACCTGCCTACAACGAAGAAAAAATGATTAAGAAAGCGGCAGGAACGATAGGGAATATTTTAAAAAATGAAGAGATTGATTATGAAATAGTATTTGTGGATGATGGCTCAAAGGATGGAACCTGGAGAGAAATTGAGAGTGCCGGGAAAGAAGATGAGCATGTAAACGGTGTTCGTTTCTCCAGAAATTTTGGCAAGGAATCTGCAATGATGGCAGGGCTTGAGAATGCGGACGGTGACTGCGTGGTTGTGATGGATTGTGATCTGCAGCATCCACCGGAGACAATCGTAGAGATGTATCGGCTGTGGCAGCAGGGATATGAAGTTGTGGAAGGTGTGAAGAGAACGCGCGGCAGAGAAAGTGTTTTTCACAAAATGAGTGCAGGACTCTTCTACAGGATGATCTCGAAAGCTGTGAAGATTGATATGTCTCATGCATCTGATTTTAAGCTGCTTGACCGGCGTGCGGTAGAAGCATTGCTGGAGATGCCGGAACGGAATGCGTTTTTCCGGGCGCTTTCATCGTGGATCGGATTCCGGTCCATATCGGTGGAGTTTGATGTCCGGGATCGTGAGATTGGCGAATCGAAATGGTCGACAAAATCTCTGATCCGTTATGCGATTTCAAATATTGTTTCATTTTCCTCTGCACCGATGACGGTGGTAACAATTACCGGTATACTTGGACTCTTGTTTGCGGTTATACTGGGGATACAGACACTTGTAAATTATTTTTCCGGCCATGCAGTAGAGGGTTTCACGACAGTGATTTTGATTATACTGATTATGGGAAGCCTGATTCTTATGGGGCTTGGGATTATTGGTTATTATATAGCGAAAATCTACGAGGAGGTTAAATGCCGCCCACGCTATATTATTTCAAAAAAGACCGGGAAACACATGACCTGGGAAAAACGTAGGTAAGCTTAAAAACCAAAGGAGGCATTTCATGCGTAAGAAGTCACACATATCACTAACAAAGGGTGTTGTACACGGGTTGTCCGCAGAACAGCGATTTGGGCATCATTTTTCCCTGTATGTAGGAAGTATACTTCCGGATTGCACACCTTCTTTTTTGACAAGACGTCATTGTATCGATGATACGTTTGATGTGTGTGAAAAGAAGATGCTTGGATTCTTGAAGCATTATAAGACAAAGAAAAAAGGTGTTTCGATTTCATCGAGTATCCGGATGGGTGTGATCCTGCATTACATTGCGGATTACTTTACATATCCACATAATTCACATTATCCGGGAAGTTTGAAGGACCACTGTGTATATGAGGAGGATTTGAAACACCGGATTCGAAGCTTTGTCCGCCATCGGTATGAAAGCGGAGAGATGCAGTATGATGAAAGGATGCTGCCGACAATCTGCTCATTTCAGGAATTGCTTGATTATATTAAAGAAAAACACGAGCGTTATATGCATGACCGGGGTGATGTAAATCTGGATTGTGCATATTCGTATATTGTGAGTCTGGCAGTGATGCATTCGTTGTTGCAGCTAGCGACTGGTGCGGCATAAAGAATGACGTTTTGGTGCATACTATCCGGGAACTGGAATAAAACAGTTCAGAGAAGGAGGATATGGCATGCGAGCTGGAGCAGAAATCTACAAAGAAGTAGCTGAGCGTTGCAGCGCTTATGACAAGAGCGAGCGCAAATCTTGTTTCTGTAATGTGGCAGAGGATGAGAAAAGTTGTCTGAATTGCAGACATTTCGCAGAGGACGAGCATTGCAGACTGGATCTGTATGATCCGATTGTAAAAGATTTATAAGAAACGAAGGGACTTTTTCGGAAGTCCCTTTTTCTTATGACCGACGAACGGCAGAAGAGGCACAATCCGGACACGGCATAACGCTTGACATAAAAGAGGGTGGTTGTTATACTCATAGCTAGTTTTGGATAAGCAGCAAAGAAAGGAAAACAGATATGATTAGTGCAAATAATGTAACCCTGCGGCTTGGAAAGCGGGCTTTGTTTGAGGATGTTAATATTAAGTTTACAGAAGGAAATTGTTATGGGCTGATTGGCGCAAACGGTGCCGGTAAATCTACATTCCTGAAGATTCTTTCCGGCGAACTCGAACCGACAAACGGTGAAGTTATCATGAATGATGGTGAACGTTTGTCTGTCCTGCAGCAGGACCACTTCAAATATGACGAATATATGGTATTAGATACCGTTATTATGGGTAATAAGCGCCTGTATGACATTATGAAAGAAAAGGATGCCATCTATGCCAAAGAAGATTTCTCGGATGAAGACGGTATCCGTGCATCGGAGCTAGAGGCGGAGTTTGCCGAGATGGATGGCTGGAACGCAGAGAGTGATGCGGCGACTCTTCTGAATGGACTCGGTGTCGATACAGATATTCATTACAAGATGATGAGTGAACTTGATGGTAACCTGAAAGTGAAGGTGCTTTTGGCACAGGCACTTTTTGGCAACCCGGATGTCCTGCTTTTGGACGAGCCGACGAACCATTTGGATCTCGATGCTATTGCATGGTTAGAAGAATTCTTGATTAACTTTGAGAATACGGTTATTGTTGTATCCCATGACCGTTATTTCCTGAACAAGGTATGTACACATATCGCAGATATCGATTATGCGAAGATTCAGCTTTATGCAGGTAACTATGACTTCTGGTATGAGAGCAGCCAGCTTATGATTAAGCAGATGAAGGAAGCAAACAAGAAGAAAGAAGAGAAGATCAAGGAATTGCAGGAATTTATTCAGCGGTTCTCCGCAAACGCTTCAAAGTCCAAACAGGCAACTTCCAGAAAGAGGGCGTTGGAGAAGATTCAGCTTGATGAGATCCGCCCATCGAGCCGAAAATATCCATACATTGATTTCCGTCCAAAGAGAGAGATTGGAAACGAGGTGCTTACTGTATCGAACATTTCCAAGACAATTGATGGCGTAAAGGTGCTTGACAACATTTCGTTTACAGTCGGGCATGATGATAAGATTGCATTTGTCGGACCAAACACGATTGCAACGACAACACTGTTCCGTATTCTTGCCGGAGAGGAAGAACCGGATGAAGGAAGCTACAAGTGGGGCGTTACGACATCACAGGGATATTTTCCGAAAGATAATACGAAGGAGTTTGATAACGATCTTGTGATTGCGGACTGGCTGGCACAGTATTCGGATGATAAGGATGCAACCTATGTACGTGGATTCCTTGGCAGAATGTTGTTTGCCGGTGAGGACGGCGTGAAGAAGGTCAAGGTGCTTTCTGGTGGCGAGAAAGTGCGTTGTCTGCTGTCGAAGCTTATGATTATGGGCTCCAATGTGTTGATTCTCGATGAACCGACAAACCATCTGGATATGGAGAGTATCACGGCATTAAATAATGGACTGATTAAGTTCCCGGGTGTCTGTCTTTTTGCATGCCAGGACCACCAGTTTGTACAGACAACAGCGAACCGCATTATGGAACTTACGAATACGGGATTGATTGACAAGCAGACAACTTACGACGAATACCTAGCAAACGATGAACTTGCAAGAAAACGTCAGGTTATGAATATGGCAAGTGATGATCAGGATTGATCATGTGATTGACAATACAGGAAAACTGTATAAATGAAAATGTAAAGCGGATATCCTTTTGAAAAAGAATATCCGCTTTTGCTTGTAATATATAAATACTGTAACAGACAGAACCGTTCTGTAATCGGACATATGGAATCAATACGTTGTCTCGGTATCGATATCGAGATTCAGAATATATTTGAGCATACGCTTGGCATTTTTGTAATTCTGGTCGGTGTTGCCTGGAAAACCGATATACACATCGTCGTATCCGAGGTTTAAACTTTTGGCAAAATCTGTATCGCTGATATCGATTGCAAAAGGTACAACAGAACCATCATAACCGGCTGTTTCAACTACGCGGTCTTCTACGAGAGTGTAGATGTCCGCGGGAAGATATTTCTTCAGTGGATATGTGATTTCCTGCATTCCACAATATTCCATTCCCTTTTTATCCATGATAATCACATCATAAAAACCGTTGTAACATTTCATAGGAAGCTCTGTATAATCAGAAGCATTCATATTCTGGCTGAATTCTTTCAGGTAAGTTTCCTTGTCTAAGTGCACATCCAGATCGCAGGCTGTACGATATGGCTTTTTGATATGGAAGGTCTGGATATAGTCGTCCACAAAACTTGTATCAACCGCTTTCGGATCTTCGGCATTTACGATCACATAAGAGATTGCAATCGGGCGTGTATTTTTGTATATGGTAAGCGGGAGTGCAATACAGATGCCCAAGATGACGCAGGTGATGAGGATCTTCCATTTATAATATGAAAAAATATATTTGAATTTCTCGAATCCGCTCATGCCTTCCATGTTTTTTTTCAGTTTTGCTCTTTTGGCACGCTGCCTTGCAAAAAATCGAAGACTCTGGATTTCCAAATTGTCCTCGTGTTCGACAGCCGGCTCGCAAGGAGTTGCTTCTGCTTTGAAAGTTGCTTTCTGGCTGGTTTCGGCTGTAATATTTTCCTGATTCTCTGTTGCGGGCTGAGAATTTACCTGTGGAGTATTATGTTGTTCACTCATATAAGCGTTGTTCCTTTCCGTGTATTTATACATATGCAGTACAGATGATATTGCGGATAAATTCATATATTGTCAATTATAGCATAGACTTGCGATACATCCTAATAAAAAATGTGAAAACTTTTCAAACTATTTACATTTTACGCGTTCTAAATTATGATATAAAAGTATGTATATTTCTATAACAGAAAGGATTTGTAAATAAGATGGAACATCAAAAAGAGACCGAAAACGGGAAAGAAACGGGAAAGAAGCTGCAGGGACCGAATCTGGCACAGGTGCAGCGGGGGAAGAAGAAAACCTTCAAAGGATTTTTGCATAAATTTTTCAAGGTGATTCTGATATTGCTGATTGTGATATTGGTTGTAAATGTACTTATCATCACCGGCGTTTATATCAATCATAATAATAAACTGGCGGATGAACGCGGATATCTGCAGGCACCCGGAGAGATGGTAGAAGTTGACGGACATAAGCTGCATACAGTTGTTGCGGGAAATCTGGAAGCGGAAGATACACTCGTGTTTATTCACAGCAACGGAATCACCGATGATTCGATTGCGTTGCAACCGTTGTTTGCGAAGCTTCAGGATTACAGGCTTGCGTATGTGGATCGGAGTGGATATGGATTCAGTGAGAATGCAAAGACAGGAAAAGATATTGACAGTATTGTGGAAGAGACAAGACAGGCGCTGAAGAAAGCCGGTGTTGAGGGTCCGTATATTCTTGTTCCGAATGGAATTGCCGGACTGGAAGCCACATATTGGGCGGATAAGTATCCGGAAGAAGTGAAGGCGGTCGTTGGAATCAATATTTCCATTGCGGAGGAGTTTGATGGAATCACAGAGGAGCAGTATTGCGGTGTGCTGAATTATCTGATGACACTGTTCTCGAAGATCGGCGGCCATCGTTTTGTAAAAAGTGTATATCCGGAAAATATCGGTGCGGTTTATACAGAAAAACAGATGGTAGTCAGAAAAGCACTGATCTCAAAAGGATTCTATACATCTGGTATGTATGAAGAAGACTTACAGACGATTGCGAATGCAAAGAAGGTGGAAGAGATGGGCTGGCCGGAGAATACACCGATGCTGTTTATTCTTGCCAACCCACTGATGGAACCATATATTAATGATGATTCAGATGTAAAAGAAGAGTACGATGCGGCCTTAGAAGAAGTGTATGGTACAGATACGGATGCACTTGCGCAGGGAAAAGCAGAAGTGGGATATGTGGAAGAGTTTAATACGGACAAAAAAGTAATCTATGAGAAATATAAGAATGTTGCTGTTGAAGAGATCTCCGGACCTTCCAGATTATACACGTACGATCCGGAAACAGTTGCACAGAAAATCCGTGATTTTGTACAAGAGTTAGACAAGTAAAGACGCGCAGCCTCAATTTATGGTAAAACTGTACAAATAAACCGCAAAAAAATGAAAAAGTGCTTGCATAATTGTTAAATATGTCCTATAATTACCTTAGTCGCGGTGATGAATACTGCGATATTTCACAATTAACTAGGAACCGGCAGTAATAATAACTGCTAAAAAAGGTTCGAAAGTCATTTTGAATCGTATGTAATTGGAAGAACTGTGAATATTGCACATACGCAATACTGATTTTTTGAGGGACTTGCATATGGAATTTTTTACGGAACGGATAATTCGACGATTGAAAAGACGGAAAATACACATTAAAAGGAGGGTTTTTTTGTGAAAAAGTTTAAGAAAGCCGTAGCATTGTCTTTGGCACTTGCAATGGGTCTTTCACTTGTAGCTTGTGGCGACAAGAAGGAAGAGACAACAACAGAGGCTCCAACAACAGAGGCAGCAACAACAGAGGCAGCAACAGATGACGCAACAGCAGATGATGCTTCAGCATCAAACGCAGAGGTTGCACTTCCAATGCCGGCAGAAGATAGCGATCCTATTTACTGCTACTCATGGAACACAGAGTTTGGTGAGAGACTTCAGTATGTAAAGGATAAGTATCCTCAGTATGCTGACCTCATCAAGTATGAGAACCTTGGTCTCGGCGGTGGTTCTGACGAGTACAAGACAGCTATCGAGAACGCTATCGCAACTGGTGGTGAGAAGGTTCCTTCTATCATCGCTTGTGATGATGCTGTAGCTAAGTACTTCTTGGCTTCAGATGCTATCGTACCTGTTGAAGATCTTGGTATCACAGCAGATATGTACTCAGGTGCTTATCAGTATACAATTGACTACGCTACAATCGATGGCAAACTCAAGGGTATGTGCTGGCAGGCAACACCTGGATGTTTCATCTACAGAACAGATATCGCTGAAGAAGTATTCGGAACAGCAGATCCTGATGATATCCAGCAGAAGGTTAAGGATTGGGATACATTCCTTGCTACAGCAGAAGAGCTGAAGAAAGCTGATTACAAGATTCTTTCTGGCCCTGGCGATGCTAAGACACCTATCATTGACAACAAGGCTAAGCCATGGGTAGAGGGTGACACAGTAAACTTCGATGATGCTTATGTTGAGTACATGGAGTTCGCTAAGAAGCTTTACGATGGTGAATACACAAACAACAACGCTGCATGGACAGATGGCTGGTTCGCAGATGTAACTGGTGATGTATTTGGATGGTTCGGTTGTACATGGTTCCTGTACTGGACACTTGGTGCTCAGGCAGAGGGTACAGATATCGAAGGTAAGTTCAACATGTGCCAGGGCCCTGTTTCTTACCACTGGGGCGGTACATATCTTGGTGTAACAGATGCTTGTCCTAACAAGGAACTTGCTGCACTTGTTATGTATACACTGTGTGCTGATGAGGATGTTCTTTACAAGCTTTCAGCAGAGACACTTGACTATGTAAACAACAAGAACGTAATGCAGAAGATTACAGATGACGGTAAGGGCGCTTCTAAGGTACTTGGCGGCGAGGATCCAGTTCCTGTATTCATGGCTAACGCTGAGAAGATCGACGTTAAGAACGCTACAGAGTACGATTCAACAATGAACGGTTTCCTTGATAATGCTTCAGGATCTTACAACTCAGGCGAGATTGCTACAATCGATGAGGCTGTTGAGGCTGTTAAGTCTTCTATCAGAGATGCATATCAGAACCTTACAGTAGAGTAATCTATTGGCAATTCAAGAGTTTAGTATCTATAAGAACTAATGGTTATGCACCGGGTCCGCCCGGTGCATAATTTAAAAAAAGACATTCGGGCACTGCTAGACATTTCATAAGAGATACCGGAAGGCATCCCTTATAAAATGTCTAGCGGGGTGCGTGTAAGAAATTTTAAAATTATGAAAAGGTTGGGGAAGTAAAATATGAAGAGAAAAACAGTCGAATATGGCAAGTATGGATATTTCTTCATTCTGCCATTCTTCTTAGTTTATTTTTTGTTCCAGCTGTATCCGTTGATTTACACAGTATACCTTAGCTTTGTAGAGTATTATCAGGTTAAACTTGGCAAGTTCCAGGGACCAAACTTCAATGGTATTAAGAACTATATCCTCGTTCTTTCTGATGCAAAGAAGGGTGCTGATGGTAAGCTGGTTGTAACCCATTGGTTTAACAACAAAGCCGTGCAGTCTATCGGTAACACGATTAAGATCTGGGTTCTGAACTTTATTCCTCAGATGCTGTTAGCTTTGCTTCTGGCTTCTTGGTTTACAGATACAGTCGTAAAACTCAAAGGACAGGGCGCTTTCAAGATTATGATGTTCATGCCGAATATCATTACAGCATCTTCTATCGCCGTATTGTTCTACAGTTTGTTTAGTGCAAACGGTCCAATCGCACAGTTGATTGGAGACAGACATATCATGGAGAGCCCGGGAAAGACAGTCGGATTGATTGCTTTCATGCAGTTCTGGATGTGGTATGGTAATACGATGATTGTATTGATTGCAGGTATTCTGGGTATTAACCCTTCGCTTTACGAAGCAGCCATGGTGGATGGTGCAAGTGGAAAACAGCAGTTCTTCTACATCACACTTCCATTGTTGAAGCCGATTATTCAGTTCAGTTTGGTTACATCATGTATCGGTGGTTTGCAGATGTACGATATTCCGTCACTGTTCAATGTCGATGCATCCTTCAACGGTATGCCAAACTTCGCATCTGAGACAATTACCATGTGGATTAAGTTCCTTGGATTCACGTCGAAGGATTATGGTAAGGCAGCAGCGGCGTCTATGGTATTGTTCGTAGTTACAATGATAATCAGTCTTTTGTTCTTCGCTCTTACAAAAGAGAGAGAACCAAAGCAGAGACATGCTGTAGTAAGATAAGGGGGTGCGCGGATAATGGCTAAAAAATCAGCAGATATAGATGCAAGTTACTCAGCTAAGATAAGAGGCATTAAGATCTTCAGAACGATTATTTGCGTACTCTTGTGTATTATGAGTATTTTACCATTCTACATTATGTTAATTAATGCAACACTTGATTCAGACACAATCAAGGCAGGATTGCATTTGTTACCAAAGTCGAATGCGTTTTCACAGCTTTCAACAAACTTTAAGAATTTGAATGCAAAGGCATCAGGAGTTGGTACTTCTGTATGGGGCGCTATGCTTCACAGTGCGATCATCTCTGTTCCTGTAACAATTCTTCAGGTTTATATTTCAACATTGACTGCATATGGTCTGACAGTATATAACTTCAAGCTGAAGAATGCTGCTCATTCCTTCATTATGGCTATCATGATGATTCCTGCACAGGTATCTATCATCGGTTTCATGCAGTTCATGATTAAGATTGGTCTTTATGATTCATATTGGCCACTGATTATTCCTGCAGCTGCAGCTCCATCTACATATTTCTTCATGAAGCAGTATATGCAGACAGGATTCTCAGTAGAAATTGTTGAGGCAGCAAGAATTGATGGTTCTGGTGAGTTCTCTACATTTAACAAGATTGCATTGCCTTTGATGAAGCCGGCTATGGCTACACAGGCTATCTTTGCTTTCATTGGTTCATGGAACAACCTGTACACACCATCCATGATTTTGACAGATACAGCGAAGAAGACATTGCCTATGTTTATTATGGCACTTCGTTCAGAACAGTTCAGGTCTGACTATGGTATTATCTACCTTGGTCTGTGTCTGACGGTATTGCCAATCTTCGTCGTATACTTTGCATTGTCAAAGTACATCATTGCCGGTGTTGCTCTTGGTGGTGTAAAGGAGTAATTATTACTTTTTACGATAACTTTAAGGATCGTCTTCGGACGATCCTTTTTTATGTATATTTTGTGAAAGCGGTTGACTATATATGCAAAGTAAACTAAAATAGAGCAGTATAAAAGAATGCAGACGTGAATATGCATGTTGTAATAGATGGAGGACAAAATGAAATTAAAAAAGGCAATAAAAAGATTCGTGGTTGGACTACTGACAGCTGCGATGCTGACCGGTTGCTCGAATGGATTGAGTAAAGACAAGAACGCTTTGACAAAGGCTGGTGGGATGTCTCAGGAAGATGCTTCGAAGACGAAGGCTATGGTAATCGGAGATTACGACATCTATATGGATGAATTGATGTTCTATGCGATGCAGTATTTAATGATGAACAAGGGTACAGAGGCTGCAGTAAAAGCAAATCCGGATACTTGCAAGGATGGTGTCCTGTCTTTGGTTCGAACGACAAAAATCCTGTATGATGTAACACAGCATAATGATGTGGAACTGACAGATGACGATAAAGAAAAGATTATTACAACAATCGAAAACTTTAAGAGTAAGGTGCCGCAGGCGCTTCGAGATAAATATGGTATCTCTGATGAAGTGATTGAACGAGCATTTACAGAGCAGACATATGTATCAAAGTTCGAAAATGATATTCGAAACGATATGGGTAAGAAAGCAACCACTGATATTCAGGAGAAGTGCAAAGATTACAATTTTATGGTGTTGAAATATATCGTGTTCCCGATTGTTGAGACGGATGAGAACGATAATCCTGCAACCGATACAGACGGCAGCTATATTGCATTGCCGGAGGACGAGAAGAAGGATGCTTATGCGAATGCCCAGAAGATGATTGAAGAATTGGAAAATGGTGGGGACGTTGATGAGCTTTTGACAAAGTATGGAGTCGACAAATATAGTCAGGAGATGTCCGGCTATGTTGGTGCGTTTTCTGAGAATATGAACAAACAGCTGGAGAATCTGAAAGCCGGTGAATGTTCTGAAATCACAGAGAATGATCTTGGATATATTGTCTTGTATGTGAAGACAGATCATGATCAGGATCTGCTTGACAGTTATGCGTATGCAGTTGCATCTGATGTAGTGGATGATCAGTTTGAAAGTCTGGAACAGCAGTGGCTCAGCACAATAGAGGTAGATACGGAGAAGGATATGGAAGGAACTGTATGGGCGGATTATGACCTTTCTTATCTGGCTGCGGATCTTGAGAATAATAATTTGATTCAGTAACAAGCAGATTATAAAACAATATAGAGTAGAGAAAAAACACAGGTGCAGATAGGATTGCTGTTATAAAACAGCAGGTTATCTGCACCTGTGTTTTTGTGATGCAATAAAAAATTTTAAAGAAAAAAAGGGAATAAGAAAGAATTGTGGAATAATATTATTGTATGGGTAAATAGACTTTTACAGGATATAGGAGGTTTGAATTGATCGTTCGGGAGTGTCTGGAAAAAAGAGAACACGAGATCTTTCGACCATGTGCATGTTTTGCAGATGAATCGAAAGGAAGAGACAGGGCAGAAGAAAAATGTGATTTGCGCACGGAATTTCAGCGGGATCGGGATCGAATTATACATTCGAAATCATTTCGGCGCATGAAACATAAGACGCAGGTATTCCTGTCACCGGGAGGAGATCATTATCGGACAAGATTGACGCATACCCTGGAGGTTGCACAGATTGGCAGAACGATTGCCAGAAGTCTGTATCTGAATGAAGATCTGGTAGAGGCAATTGCGCTTGGACATGATTTGGGACATACGCCATTTGGACACGTTGGGGAGCGTGCGTTATCGAAATATACAACAAAACCGTTTTGCCACAATGAACAGAGCATACGTGTGGTAGAACGATTAGAGAAAAATGGAAAAGGCCTGAATTTGACATGGGAAGTTCGAGATGGAATACTGAATCATAGAAGCAGATGTGTTCCGGCAACACTCGAGGGAAAGATTGTTCGACTTTCGGATAAAATTGCGTATGTAAATCATGACATAGATGATGGTATCCGGGCGGGGATTTTGACAGAGGATATGCTGCCTGCGGCTTGTACAAATCTTCTTGGACATAATACCCGGGATCGAATCAATACGCTTATACATACGGTGGTTACTGCGAGTACAGACATAGACGATATTATATTACCGCAGGAATATCAGGAAGCATTTCAAGAACTTCGCAAATTCATGTTTCAGGATTTATATACGAATCCGGTTGCAAAAAGTGAAGAGGTGAAAGCGGAACGTCTGATTGGTATGTTGTATGAGGAATTCATGGGGCATGAAGAAAGGCTTCCGGAAGAATATAGGATGTTTATTGAGCAGGGAGAATTGAAAGAGACAGTCATCTGCGATTATATTGCCGGGATGACTGATAATTATGCGATTGATATGGCGAAGAAAATCTTTATTCCAAAATCGTGGAGCAAGGAATAAAGTTTGTATAAGAAACAGGTGAAGTAGTTTTGTATTATTCAGAAAATGTAATTGAAGAGGTACGCAGCCGAAATGATATTGTGGATGTGATTGGCAGCTACGTTACATTAAAAAAACGTGGAAATTCCTATATGGCATGCTGTCCATTTCATCATGAGAAGACGCCATCCTTTCATGTGAATCGCGATAAACAGATGTATCATTGTTTTGGATGCGGCGTGGGCGGAAATGTTATAACGTTTATTATGGAATATGAGAATTTTTCATTTCCGGAAGCGTTGAAGATGCTTGCAGAACGTGCCGGGGTAAATCTGCCGGAACAGCATTTTTCGAAAGAACAAAGACAGAGGGAAAATTATAAAGTGCTTCTGAAAGATATGAACCGAACAGCAGCAATTTATTTTAATTATCTGCTTACTGCGACACCGGCTGGAAAACATGCGCTGGAGTATTATCACAATCGTGGATTCACGGATGAGACGATTCAGCGGTTTGGACTTGGTTATGCGAATATTTATGAGAATGATTTATATCAGCATTTAAAGAAACAAGGATATACAGATGCGCAGATGAAAGATTCCGGATTGGTTCGGATTGATGAGCGCAGAGGAGGACAGGACATGTTCTGGAACCGGGCGATGGTTCCGATTATGGACATCAACAGTAAAGTTGTCGGATTTGGCGGTCGTGTGCTCGGTGACGGAATGCCCAAATACATCAACACGAAGGAGACAGCGGTTTTCGATAAAAGCCACACTTTGTTTGCCATGAATTATGCGAGACGCTCGAAGCGGCGGGGGATTATCCTGTGTGAGGGATATATGGATGTAATTGCAATGCATCAGGCTGGCTTTGATAATGCAGCGGCTTCGCTTGGCACTGCACTGACGATGGGACATGCAACCATTGTAAAACGATACACGGATGAGGTTTATCTGGCATATGATAGTGATGGCGCCGGCCGAAAAGCAACAATGAAAGCAATTGGAATTATGCGGGAGGTTGGAATTGCAACACGTGTCATAAATTTGAAACCGTATAAAGACCCGGATGAATTTATACATAATCTTGGGAAGGAAGCATTTGAAGAGCGCATTGCCGATGCGGTAACGGGAATTGTTTTCGAGATTGATGCAATTGCACAGAATTATAATCTGAAGGATCCGGAAGAGAAGATTCAATTTACAAAGGATGCGGCGAAACGATTGTCCGCACTGGATGAACCGGTTGTCCGGCACAGTTATATAGAGGCGGTTGCAGAAAAGTATCATATAGATGTAGGGGATCTGAAGTCGATGGTGACAAAATATGGTACGATAGGTATAAAGACATCACCGTCACAGCCAGAGACTGATGTGCCGATTTCGGTGGAACCGGAGGTGAGACAGTCAACGGAGGGCTATGGACGTTCAAGAGAAGATCCGGATGATCAGAGGCTGCAACCACAGCGGGTGCTTCTTACCTGGATGGTTGGAAATCCGGAATTGTTTCAGCTTTTAGATGGGATTCTCACGGAAGCGGACTTTGTGGATGAAGATTATCATATAGTGGCAAAAAGATTGTTTGACCAATATAAGGAGACAGGAACCGTGAACCCGGCAGCAATTGTGAATCTGTTTGAGGATGTTGAAAAACAGAGACTGGTTGCGAAGATTCTACAGACAGAATTGGATGTTCAGGTTACAGAAGAGGAACGGGAGCGCATAATCAATGATCTGGTCAGAAAAGTAAAGATGGCAAGGATTGATTATGAATTGGCGAATATTGCATTAAATCCGGAACAGTTGCCGGAGTTGATAGCAGAAAAGGCAAAATTGACGAAATTGCATATTTCATTAAAGAATGGATAGAATATAATCACAATGGAAGGATGGAACCTAAAATGGCAAAGAAAGTAACAGATAAGGAAACAAGCACAGCAAAGAATACAGATGAGAACATCATGCAGACAGATCAGATGAAGGAACATCTGGAGAATCTTGTGGAGATGGCAAAGAAGAATGATAATACGTTGATCGATACGGAAATCGTGAATTATTTTGTCGGTAAGCCGGATATTACACTCACGACAGATATTATGACAAAAATATTTGATTATCTGGATGAACATCATGTTGCTGTATTGTCTGAGACAGAGGATGATGATGAGATTCTGGATGATATGATTCTGGAAGATACGGAAGATGCGGACATTGATATCGAGAAGATTGATTTGTCTGTTCCGGACGGTGTAAGCATTGAAGATCCTGTTCGTATGTATCTGAAAGAGATTGGAAAGGTACCGCTTTTGACAGCAGAGGAAGAAATTGAGTTGGCAAAACGCATGGAGGCAGGCGATGAGAAGGCAAAACAGAAACTTGCAGAAGCGAATCTTCGTTTGGTTGTCAGTATTGCAAAACGATATGTAGGACGTGGTATGCTGTTTTTGGATTTGATTCAGGAAGGAAATCTGGGACTCATCAAGGCTGTTGAAAAATTCGATTATGAAAAGGGATATAAGTTTAGTACGTATGCAACGTGGTGGATTCGTCAGGCGATAACACGTGCAATCGCAGATCAGGCAAGAACAATCCGGATTCCGGTTCATATGGTTGAGACAATCAATAAGCTGATTCGTGAGTCCAGACAGCTTCTGCAGGAGTTAGGAAGAGAACCGCTTCCGGAGGAGATTGCAGAGCGTATGGGGATTTCTGTAGAGCGTGTACGTGAGATCTTGAAGATTTCGCAGGAACCGGTATCGCTGGAAACTCCGATCGGTGAAGAAGAAGACAGCCATCTGGGTGATTTTATCCAGGATCAGAATGTGCCGGTTCCGGCAGAGGCTGCAGCGAGCAATCTGCTTAGAGACCAGCTCAATGAGGTTTTGGATACATTGACACCGAGAGAGCAGAAGGTTTTACGTCTTCGTTTTGGTATGGATGATGGCCGTGCAAGAACTCTGGAAGAGGTTGGAAAAGAATTCCAGGTAACCAGAGAGCGTATCCGCCAGATTGAAGCAAAAGCATTGCGTAGACTGAGACATCCAAGCAAGAGTAGAAAGTTGAAGGATTTCTTAGATGCAAACGAGTAAAAGAAAAATACCTTTGTCCATGCGTATGCAGGCGATACTTGCGATGCTGAGACGGGAGAAAGAAGCACATGGGAAGATTGCCTGTGTAGCGGATATCGGATGTGATCATGCGTTTGTCTCGATGTCGTGTATAGCAGAGTCGTTGGCAGATCATGTGATAGCTATGGATGTACGAAAAGGACCTTTGGCAATCGCACAGACACATATCCAGGAATATGGATTCGATAAAAGTGTAGAAACACGTATTTCTGACGGATTTGAGCAGCTTGATATGTGGGAAGCAGACTGGGCGGTTCTTGCAGGAATGGGTGGGGAACTCATGCGCGGAATATTGATGCGTGGAAGGAAACACCTGGAGGCAGGGATTGGCTTGATTTTACAACCGCAATCGGAGCCGCAAACAGTTCGCCGATACTTGCAGGAGCAGGGATACATCATTGTAGATGAGGATTTTTTGCAAGAAGATGGTAAGTTTTACACAATTATCAAAGCAATAAAAAAACAACCACAGCAGCCGTGTATGAATATGCAGCCGGTAGAAATGCTGTATGGCCCTGTTTTATTACATAAGGAAAATAAGACATATAATACCTATCTGCAACTGGAAGAAAAGAAAATGCAGGAATTGAGAGAACGGTTAGTAAAACAACAGACGGCGTCATCACAAAGGAGAATAAAGGAATTAGATACACAATTGAACCTGCTTGGTGAAGCAATCGGATTGTATTCGAATGATGCGAAATGAGGTGATACGATGCAATGTATGGATATTATAAACCTGTTGGATAAAAAAGCTCCCAGGGAGTATGCACTGGAATGGGATCATGTTGGATTACTGGTGGGAAGACGTGACAGGGAAGTTCGCAAGCTGCTGTTAGTGCTTGATGTCACAGAGTCTGTGATTGACGAAGCTATTTCAAAAGGGGTTGATATGATTGTATCGCATCACCCTGTGATATTTGGCAAAGTTGATCGGGTCAATGATGAAACTGTACTGGGGCGGAAAATATTGAAACTGATTGAACACGGTATTTGTTGCTATGCGATGCATACAAATTTTGATACAATAGGTGGCATGGCGAAAGAAGCAGCCATGATGCTTGGGCTGCAGAATGTGGAAGTGCTGGATGAGACAAAAGACGGCGAAGGCATTGGCGAGATCGGATATCTTCCTGTTTCGATGGAGGTGCGGGATCTGGCTGCACTGGTGAAAGAAAAGTTCGATTTAAAAAATGTGATATTGTACGGAAATACAGATGATACAGTGGGAAAAGTGGCAATTTGCCCAGGCTCTGGAAAAAGCGTAATAGATATTGCGGTTAAAAAAGGTGCGACTTGTCTGATCACAGGAGATATCGGACATCACGAGGGATTGGATGCAAACGAGATGGGACTTTCAATTCTGGATGCTTCGCATTATGGATTGGAACATATATTTATGCATATGATGTATCAATATCTGCAGGATTATTGTATGGATGTTGAAATCGAGACAGCGGAAGTCGGGGTTCCGTTTTCGGTTTTATAGGTGTGCATGAAAGGAGTGGGTGTTATGGAAAAAATCAAGGTTACGATGGATGGGCAAGTGTATGAGGTGGATAAATTTTCGGCAATCACGGAATTTGTGCACGCACATATGCAGGAGGATAAGCAGAAATATGTGCTTGCGTTTTGCAATCGGAAGCTGTGTGAACTTGGCAAGCTGTTAGATCGGGATGTGGAACTGCGCCTTGTGGAGAAAACGTCTGTGATTGGTATGGATACGTATAAGCGGAGTCTGACCTTTCTTATGGTAAAAGCGTTTTCGGATGTAATGGGAAGCGGTTACAGTGTAAAAGTGATGTATTCGCTTGGCAAAGGATATTATTGCCGGCTTCTGAAGAATTCGCGGGACGGGGAACGCAAGGTATCAGAAGAAGTTCCTGTTACAAAGGATATCTTATTCCGTGTAAAAAACCGGATGAATGAACTGGTTCGCAAGGATATAGCAATTATCAAGGAATCGGTATCCACGGAAGAAGCGGTACAGAGGTTTGCAAAACAGGGTCGGTTTGATAAAGAACGCTTATTCCGATACAGACGTGTGTCAAAGGCAAACCTGTATAGCATTGAGGATTATGAAGATTACTTCTATGGCTATATGGTTCCGTCTACGGGATATATTACCTGTTATGATCTTGTACCCTATGATACGGGATTTATGTTGATGGCACCGACACGGGAAGAACCGGAGATTATCCCTGAGTTTGAACCGCGGGAGAAATTATTCTCTGTATTGAAGACATCGGATGACTGGAGTCAGACTTTGGATGTCAGCAATGTTGGACAGCTGAATGAGTGTATTACAAAGGGCGATATCCGGGAACTGATGCTTGTGCATGAGGCATTGCAGGAGAAACAGATTGCCCAGATTGCGGATATGATTCGTGCAGGTGAAAAGAAGATTGTGTTGATTGCGGGGCCGAGTTCTTCCGGGAAGACAACGTTTTCGCATCGGTTAAGTGTGCAGCTTCGAGCACATGGATTGCGGCCGTATCCGCTTTCACTCGATAATTATTTTGTTGACCGGGAGAATACACCGAAGGATGAGAATGGAAATTATGATTTTGAATGTATTGAAGCAATGGATCTTAATCTGTTCCATTCGGACATGAAGAAGTTACTTTTAGGAGAAGAAATTCCGATTCCGACTTTTAACTTTACACAGGGAAGAAAAGAATACAAAGGAAAGAAATTAAAATTAAATTCCGGCGATGTGCTTGTTGCGGAAGGAATTCATGCGTTAAATCCACTGATGACAGAGGGGCTTCCGGATGACAGCAAATTTAAAATCTATATTAGTGCGCTGACACAAATTAATATTGATGATCATAACCGGATTCCGACTACCGATGGAAGACTGATTCGCCGGATTGTGCGGGATGCCCGGACACGGGGAAACGATGCACGGGAGACAATTGCGATGTGGCCGTCTGTCCGACGTGGCGAAGAAAAATACATTTTCCCATATCAAGAAGAGGCTGATGTGATGTTTAATTCAGCTTTGATCTACGAATTGAGTGTAATTAAGCAATATGCGGAGCCGCTTTTGTTTTCAGTACCAAAGGAATGTGAAGAGTATTATGAGGCAAAACGGTTGTTGAAATTCCTGGATTATTTCCTTGGAATGGAGGTAACAAATATTCCGACAAATTCAATTTTACGGGAGTTTGTTGGGGGCAGCTGTTTTGATGTATAAGCAACTGGAAGAAAAATAAAAAAGCGTAAGCCAGACGATAAGCCGGGTTATGTCGAGAGTGATTATCTATCTAGACCTTACGTTACCGTAAGGTTCAAGCAACCTACCTGAAAACACAGCGGGCAGCTGTATGGTTTTCTGTTTGGTCTTGCTCCGGATGGGGTTTACAGAGCCTGCCCTGTTACCAGAACAGCGGTGAGCTCTTACCTCGCCTTTCCACCCTTACCACATATATGTGGCGGTTTATTTCTGTTGCACTGGCCTGGGAGTCACCTCCACCGGACGTTATCCGGCATCCTGCCCTATGGAGCCCGGACTTTCCTCACCTGCCGATGTGGCAGCCGCAATCACTTATCTGACTTACGCAGTGATTAGAGTACCATAACTTGAATATGGATTCAAGTAAAAATAAATATTAGGAGGACAAAACGATGGAATTATTAGAAGGATTAAAGACAAGAAGAAGTGTGAGACGCTATACGGAGGAGCTGATCAGCCATGAATTGTTCGAGGAGATTATAGATACAGCGAAGATGGCACCGACATGGAAGAATACACAGACGCTTCGTTATATATTGATTCAGAATGAGGATATTATCAAGAAAATCTGTGATGATTGTCTGCTTGGATTTGAACACAATGCAAAGACGCTTTCAAAATGCAAGAATCTGGTTGTGCTTACACAGGTGAACGGCAGATGCGGCTATGAGAAGGATGGAAGCTTCTCAACAAGCAAGGGAACCGGCTGGGAGATGTTTGATGCGGGTATCGCGGCGATGACATTCAGCTTAGCAGCTTATGATAAGGGTGTTGGAAGCTGTATTATGGGTGTGTTTGATGATGCAAAGGTTGCAGAGACGATCGGCCTGGAAGCGGGAAAAACGGTTGCGGCTCTGATTCCGATCGGATTCCCGAAATTCACACCGGATGCAACACCGAGAAAAGAAACAGCAGAGCTTATTACTTATATGGATAAATAAATGAGATACACCTTGGGATGGGGACTCTATGGATATAAAAATTGCTATTTGTGATGACAATAAGGATGATTTAAACCGAATACAAAAAAATACAGAGGAGATATTTGCTCCGATTCATGAAGAAGGAAAATTTGTTTTTTCTATCTGTACATATAAAAGCGGAAATGATCTGATGCGGAATTTCGAAGAAATTTTGAATATGCATGTGCTATTACTGGATATTGATATGCCGGGAATTGATGGTATGCATATTGCAAAGCAGATTGAATGCCGAAAGCATATGGTAAACATTATTTTTATTACAAATCGAAATGAACTTGTGTTTGATGCGCTTCATTATCGTCCGTTCCGTTTTATACGGAAAGAGCGATTGCTGCAGGAACTGGAAGAAGCTTTGCTGAGTGTGCTGGAGGAGATTAAGCAGCAGACGATGTATTGTGAGATGGAAGTAGGCGTCAATATGGTTCAGATTTGCGTCAGTGATGTGCTGTATCTTGAGAGCAGTGGGCATTATGTGATTATTCACAGAGAGGATGGCAGGCAGGAGGTTCTGCGGGCAAAAATCTCCGAATTTGCAAAGAAACTGGAGAAATATGGCTTTTTGCGAGTGCATGTCGGATATTTGGTGAATGTGCGGAATATTTATGCAATTAATTCGAAGGAGATACGGTTAGACAATCAGGAACACGTACCGGTCAGTCGGAAATATCTGGAACAGGTTCGCCGGCAGCATGCGAATTATGTGAGGAGGATGTTGTTTGGAATTTCTTAGGAAACTGGTATTATCATTATCCATTGCGCTTTCAATCGGACTTGTGTGTCTGACTATGGTGGTCTGGCTGGGCTCGAATGGGCAATATGGTAATTGGATTGGGATTCTTGTATTTGTAGTAGTGTTTCTTCTTGCGAGTATATTGATATGTATATGTGTGCATTCATTAAAAGAATTAAAACGCATTGCTGTCAAAAATGAGATTTTGAATATGCAGGTTGCGCAGGAATCTACGATGTATCAGAAGGTAAGTGAAGTATATGAGCAGGCGCGTACCATCAATCATGATGTAAAATCTTATCTTGTCGCAGTTCTGGGATTGCTTGAAAATGCGGAATATGAAGAGGCAAGAACCAGAATTGTGGACATCGTAGAACGGCGGTTGAATTCTCAGATGGTATATTATGCTTCGAGTGGGGCAATTAATGCAGTACTAAATGACAAACTGGAAACTGCGGCAAAACAAAATATTCCGGTAGATATAAGGATCAACGGAGTTGTTCCGCCTGCATGTACGATGGAAACGGCTGTGATTTTGGCAAATCTGCTGGATAATGCGATTGAAGCAGAGGAAAAAGAAGACAATCGTGAAATCACGTTGGATATGTATGAGGAAAAAGGGATGTATTGTATATTGGTACAAAATCGTATAAGCGTTCCAATACTTACAGATAATCCCAAACTGCACACGACAAAAGAAGATAAATTCAAGCATGGACTTGGTATCCGCAGTGTCAGACGGCTTGCGCGGGATCTCGACGGAGTCTTGCTGTTGTCGGAACAAGATGGGAAGTTCTGTGCATATGTGTCATTTCCGATGAAAAAAGGTTGAAATTATAGAGGAAAACTTGTATATTATAGTGAGTTTTGTACACACAGTAATATAGAAAGTTGATAAATGTGATTATGGAAAACGGAAGAACAGATCAAATTATTGAACAACTGATTGATAGCGTTGAAAATGGACAAAATGTTCCGTTTGCTTCTGGAAAAGTACTTGTAGATAAAGAAGAGATGGTTCGATTAATCCGAGAACTGGAAAATATTGTCCGGGGTGAGTTGAAGATTTATCGGGAAGTGAATGACCGAAGAGGCAGAATTTTGACTGAGGCAAAAAAAGAAGCGGAAGAAATTCTGATGGAGGCGGAGCGGAATGCAAGCCGGATTCGTGTCACAAAACGAATGTCGACACTTCCTGCGTTCCATCCGGGGGATCTGCAGATAGAGGATCGTGAGGCGCTTCGTACAGCCGGAGATATTTACGCAGCTTCTCTGATTTATACGGATGAGATGCTGACAGAGGTAAATGATCTGCTTGCGAATTCTTACAGTATGGTAAAACAACAGTATGAAGAGTTTGTACATACATTGGAAGAAAAAACGCGAATTGTGGAAGAAAATAAAGCCGAACTGATGGGAAATCTGAAAGAACTAAGCAAAGAAGAACGATATGCGCAGATTTTGGAACTTGGTCAGCTTCTTTCGAACGAGCTGTATGATGAGAAGAATAAAGTGAGAATGCAGACAGCAAAGAAAAAAGAAACATCAGTAGAAAAGCATATTGCAGATCAGAGAAAAAAAGCTGAAGAAAAGAAGGAATCCTAAGCATGAAAAGATATCCATATTATGAAAGACAAATTCATTATTATGAAACTGACCGTATGGGAGTCGTGCATCATTCAAATTATGCTCGTATTCTGGAAGATTGCCGGATTGATATGATGTCCTATTATGGTCTTCCTTATGCGGAATTGGAGAATATGGGATATATGATACCGGTGTTGGAATTGTCTGAGAAATTTACAGAGAGCATAAAATTTGGAGAGACCGTTAAAGTTGTTCCGGATATTTATAAAGTCAGTGCATTCAAATTCTATATCAATTATAAGATTTATGATGCGGATATGAAGACGGTGAAACATACAGCGATGACTGCCCATTGTTTTTTGAACAATGATTTCAAACCGGTAAGTTTGAAGAAGGAAGCACCAAAGCTGTATGAAAAATTATTGCTGATGGCGAATCCTGAAATGTATGATGATTGATATTGGTACAAGGAAGGCGGATTTAAAATACAAAAGGAGATAGGCATGATTCAGGAAAAAGAACATAGTGGTGTTGTGTTTTCTTGTGAGGTGTTCCCGCCGAAGCGAGACGATGACATCTACCAGATTTATAAAACATTGGATGAGATAAAGACATTGAAACCGGACTTTATCAGTGTTACATATGGAGCAGGCGGAAGCAACAGTAAAAAGACCGCAACGATTGCGGCATATATTCAGAATATATGCGAAGTGGAGGCACTCGCACATATGACAGCAGTGGGCATGGATGAAGCAGGGCTTCGTGCATTGCTGTTCGAACTGAAAAAGAAAGGTGTGGAAAATATTCTGGCTCTGCGAGGAGATAAACCGAGAACCATGACTCAGGAAGAATTTGACCAGAGGTATTTTAAGTATGCGACAGATTTGATTCCGGAGATTAAGAAAAATGGTGATTTCTTTATTGCAGGAGCGTGCTATCCGGAGGTACACCCGGAATCGAAAAACCAGGAAGATGATATCCGGCATCTGAAGCAAAAAGTGGATTTGGGATTAAACTGTCTGATTACGCAGATGTTTTTTGATAATAATGCTTTTTATTCCTTCATGGACAAACTGGAAAAAGCAGGAATTAATATTCCGGTTCATGCAGGTATCATGCCTGTGACGGCTGCAAAACAGCTCGGTACAAGTGTAACATTGTCAGGTTCTTCTGTCCCGGTTGAGATGAGCAATATGATTGCAAAGTACGGAGAGAATCCGGAGGATATGAAGAAAGCCGGCATTGAATATGCCGTGAATCAGATTCTGGATCTCAAGAAACACGGCGTTGCCGGCGTACATATTTATTCGATGAATAAAGCAGATGTAACAAAACAGATTTATGAAGCCAGTTTTTAAACTGGCTTCAAAACATCTTTTCTTTTATTTTTCTTGTGTTCATATAAGGCTTCGTCAGCCTGATGCAGGACATCCTCGATATTGAGTGATGGACTGCAGATAAAGGTGGATATACCAAGACTCACATCGATATAATAGGGCTTTTCGTTTGTTTGATTGAGGTGATCGGAAAGCTCTTTTATTTTTGCACACAGATGATCCGGTGTATGAGGATCGTCTAAGAAACAGAACGCTACAAATTCATCTCCGCCGATTCTTCCGATTACATCATCGGAGTCAAAACTTTGCTGAAGAATATGAGCAATGCATTTGATGGAATAATCACCATTCTTGTGACCAAATCTGTCATTTACCTGTTTCAGGTTATCCATATCCGCGAATAACAGCATGGCCGGCTTTCCTTCATTGTAGGAAGAGTTGACATGCGCCTGTACGCTGTCTAAAAATCCGCGTCGGTTGTTAATGCCGGTCAAACCATCGGTGATAGAAAGCTTATTTAAAAGAATATTTTTTTCGTTCAGTTCTGCAGCTGAATTTGCAAGCTTGCTCTGAGTGAGAAGCTGCTGCTTCATCAGGGAAATAAAATTCAGGGATGTTGCAAGCTGCAGACTGTTCGGATAGATATTCTGAAAATGTTCAATGCCGATTTCACCAACGAACAGACCATATTGAATATTATTCGTGAACAACGGAGTGATGACAAGTGTGCGGCGCCGGTCGAAGGAAGTGTATTGGTTGAAAAATACTTTGTCCGAACAGATCAGACGGTCATCTCCGCTTAAATAAGTTGTTTTTCCGTTGTTGTTACACGCCTGCAGATACATGGTTTTTGGAATCTTCCAGGAACCGTCAGCCATCAGCATAACCGGCTCTTCGTACATGTACATATAAGAACTTATAAAATGTGCATCCTGCAGTTTATCCATGATCAGACGGAAACAGGATTCTTCATCGTCGCTGTAAGTCAGAGTGTCTCGTGTGATATACATGGAAGTCCACACTGCCTGCTTATGATTGTGAATCGTGTTGTATAATGTTGTTGATGATTTTGCAAGCATATCCGAGTAGAGCCGGTTGAATAACTCCATTATTTTGCATTTGTGGCTTTCGTCTGCAATAGAGCAAAGTAACTGGTTCAGTTCCCGTATGGCATAGGTCAGTTTGTCACTGCTGAAATATAAATCAATAAAATCGGTATCAATCATTGCCAGAAGACTGCCTGAGATATCGGTAATATTGAAATCCATGCTGCCGTTTATGAGCGGCTTCAAAATCAGCTCCAAAGGATCTGCGAAAAGGCTGATCAATTTGGAATAATAAAAGTTATCCCTGTAGCTTCCGAATAGATATTGCAGAATATAATTACGTGCCAGATCAATATCTTTCTTTGCCAGTATCGAAGCTAATTCCTGAGCTTTCTTCGATTTAAAATCACCACAACCACAGGAAGAACGCACAATCAGACTGGAATTTAAAATGCTTTTGCTTGTATTTCCGTGCTTAAGCAGATGCAGAACTTCGTGGACTGCATGATACCCCATATCGAGGATGTTATTGTGTACGGTTGTAAGTGGTGGATCTAAAATCAGAGATGCGGGTGCATTGTCATAGCCTGTAACCAGAATATCTTTTCCAATTTCGAGACCCCGTGCTTTAATGGCATTATATCCTCCAATTGCCATGGAATCGTTTGCAAATACGATTGCTTCCAAATCAGGATTGGCATCCAGCAGATTATTTACAATGTCTTCGGTGTACTCTGAGAAATTACCATATACAATACGGTCTTCTTCGACAGGAATGTTATGATCCATCAACACCTGACAATAGGTATCTAGACGCTCCTTGGCATCTGCGTTCTCACGTCTCCCGCTGACAAAACCGATTTTTGTTTTGTGGTGCTCGGTAATTAAATGTTCAATTGCTTCTCTCATGCCGGTACGTCCTTCTGTGTAAAGATAAGGATATCCGGGAACTTCAATTTCAATGGTAAGGATCGGAATATCGAAGTTTTTCAGAAATGCAATCATATCATTTTCGGATAGAAAGCTTCCGATCGAACCGATGGAAACAATTAATGCATCTAATGTATGCTTGGAAGCATAATAAAAAATAGAATTATACTGGTAATCAAAACGAGCGTTTTTAGGATCGTTATAGGAAGCGTTCATATACATACCAGGAAATACGATTAGATTTACGTCGAGTTCTTTGGCAGCATAGTCAACGCCTTTACAAACCTCATAGGCATAGTCATTATCCAAATGACAGGTAAAAAAACCGATATTTAACCGCTTGTTGTTTTTCTTCATAAAATTGAAACACCCCCGAACGTCTTTTTGTGTCAATATGCATAAAAGACAAAAATTTACATAGTAATACCCACTTATAAAAGTAGCATATATAGGCTCAAAATTCAACAAAATTTGACATAAAAATACATATTTTCAAGGTTTACAAACTGTTCTATATCGACTATAATTATCGGGTATGAAAAGAAGATTGGGTTCGTCCCGCAAACAGGAGGATAAAATTATGGATTACAAAAAGGCTGGCGTTGATATCGAAGCAGGTTACAAGTCTGTAGAACTGATGAAAGAGCATATCAAGAAGACGATGCGTTCGGAAGTGCTGACCAACATTGGTGGATTTTCGGGAGCTTTTTCTCTGAATACAATCAAGGATATGGAAGAGCCTGTTTTATTATCCGGAACAGATGGCTGTGGAACGAAAGTGAAGCTTGCAATGGTGATGGATAAGCATGATACGATTGGTATTGATGCAGTTGCAATGTGTGTCAATGATATTGCCTGTGCAGGTGGAGAACCATTGTTTTTCCTTGACTATATTGCATGTGGAAAGAACTACCCGGAGAAGATTGCAACGATTGTCAGTGGCGTTGCAGAGGGATGTGTACAGTCAGATGCGGCATTGATCGGTGGAGAGACAGCAGAACATCCGGGCCTGATGCAGGAAGATGAATACGATCTTGCCGGATTTGCAGTTGGCGTCTGCGATAAGAAGGATATGATCACCGGACAGAATATCAAGTCGGGTGACGCATTGATCGGTATTGCTTCAACGGGTGTACATAGCAACGGATTCTCTCTTGTCCGTAAAGTATTTGATATGACAAAGGAAAGCTTGTCTACATACTATGATGAACTTGGGACAACACTTGGTGAGGCACTGCTTGCACCGACAAGAATCTATGTGAAGGCACTCCGCGGTGTGAAGGAATCCGGAGTAACAATCAAGGGGTGCAGTCATATTACAGGCGGTGGTTTCTATGAGAATATTCCGCGTATGCTGCCGGACGGAATCGTTGCAAGTGTGAAGAAGGACAGCTATGAAGTACCGGCGATTTTCAAGCTCCTTGCAAAGACCGGCGATATTGAAGAGAAGATGATGTATAACACATATAACATGGGTATCGGTATGGTGCTTGCTGTAGATGCTGCCGATGTAGATAAAACACTTGCTGCTTTGGAGAAGACCGGAGATAAGGCATGGGTGATCGGTGAGACAAAGGCAGGAGAAAAAGGAGTCGAATTATGCTAAGGGTTGTTGTGTGCGTGTCCGGTGGCGGAACGAATCTGCAGGCAATTATTGATGCGGTGGCAGATGGTACGATTACAAATACAGAATTGGTTGGTGTGATCAGCAACAATTATGGCGTGCGCGCATTGGAGCGTGCGGAGAAAGCGGGTATCGATGCAAAGGTCGTTTCCCCAAAGGATTACGAGAATCGCGTTGCGTTTAATGAAGGACTGCTTTGTGCAATCCGTGCATACAAGCCGGATCTGATTGTACTTGCGGGATTCCTGGTTGTGATTCCGGAGATTATGATCGATGAATATGAGAATAAGATTATCAATATTCACCCATCCCTGATTCCATCGTTCTGCGGAACCGGATATTATGGCTTGAAAGTGCATGAGGCGGCACTTGCCCGTGGCGTTAAGCTGACCGGTGCAACCGTACATTATGTGGATAAAGGAACAGATACCGGTCCGATTCTTTTACAGAAGGCAGTGGAAGTAAAACCGGGGGATACGCCGGAAATTCTGCAGAGACGTGTGATGGAAGAGGCAGAGTGGAAATTGCTTCCGGCGGCTATCAATATGATTGCCAATGGTGAAGTGTAGGAATAGAACCGAATAAAGGAGGAAATCATGAAAGTACTTATCGTTGGTGGCGGTGGCAGAGAGCATGCCATTGCATGGAAGTGTAGTCAGAGTAAACGTGTGACAGAGCTTTATGCAGCTCCCGGAAATGCAGGTATTGCGCAGCTTGCAACCTGTGTAGATATATCAGTAATGGATGCAGACAAACTGGTTGCATTTGCAAAAGAAAAGGAGATTGATCTTGCAATTGTCGGACCGGATGATCCGCTTGTTGCAGGTGTTGCAGATGCATTTATGGATGCGGGAATTCGTGTATTTGGACCAAAAGCCAATGCGGCTATTATAGAAGGTTCAAAAGCATTTTCTAAGGATTTGATGAAAAAATACGGTATTCCAAGTGCTGCATATGAGACATTTGACAATGCAGATGCGGCACTTGCATATCTGGAAACAGCAAAGATGCCAATTGTATTGAAGGCGGATGGTCTGGCACTTGGCAAGGGGGTGTTGATCTGCAATACACTCGATGAGGCAAAGGAAGGCGTCAAGACGCTGATGCTTGATAAGCAGTTTGGCTCTGCCGGAGATAAGATTGTTATTGAGGAGTTTATGACTGGACGTGAAGTATCGGTGCTTTGCTTCTGTGATGGAACACATATCAAACCGATGGCGTCCGCACAGGATCACAAGCGTGCGAAAGATGGTGACAAGGGACTTAACACCGGAGGTATGGGAACATTCTCACCAAGCCCGTTTTATACAGACGAAGTAGACAAATTCTGCAAGGAACATGTCTACCAGAAGACGATGGATGCAATGAAGGCGGAGGGCAGAGATTTCACGGGAATCTTATTCTGTGGTCTGATGTTGACACCGGATGGCCCGCGTGTACTGGAATATAATGCACGATTTGGTGATCCGGAGGCGCAGGTTGTACTTCCACGTATGAAGAATGATATTATCGACGTGATGGAAGCTTGTATTGATGGCAGACTTGATGAGGTAGAACTCGAGTTCGACGAGCAGGCAGCAGTCTGCGTAGTTCTCGCGTCAGATGGATACCCGGAGCATTATGACAAGGGATTTGTCATTGACGGTCTGGATACATTTAAGGATAAAGACGGATACTATGTATTCCATGCAGGAACCAAACAGACAGATAAAGGAATTGTGACAAACGGTGGCCGTGTATTAGGTGTGACAGCGAAGGGTAAGACATTGGTAGAGGCACGTGCGAACGCATATAAAGCAACCGAATGGATTGATTTTGAGAACAAATATATGCGACATGATATTGGTAAGGCCATCGATGAACAGTAATTAGGAAGAAGGAATTTTATGTTCATTGAACTTGATTTTAACAGCAACGAGGCGATTTATATGCAGTTGCGGAATCAGATCATACTGGGAATTGCACAGGATAAAATCAAGAATGGTGAGTCGTTGCCGTCGGTTCGGCAATTGGCGGAAGATATCGGTGTGAATATGCACACAGTGAATAAAGCATATGCATTACTTCGAAATGACGGATATCTGAAGCTTGACCGCAGAAAAGGAGCTGTTGTCTGCGTGACGGTAGAGTCGCGCAAGGAACAGCTCGAGAAGGTCAATCTGGATATGCAGATGCTTGTTGCAGAGGCAATATGCAAAGATATCAGTCTTGCTGAAATGCACCAGATTATAACGGATATGTATAAAGAATTTGGCGACATTGCACACGGAGGTAACAAGAAAACATGAGACTAGAATATACAGAGCAGGCACGGGAAGTGCTTGTTGTGATGGAGGAGACTGCCCATCAGATGAAGTACAGCTATATCGGCACGGAGCATTTGCTCTTTGGTATGCTTAGCTGTCCTTGGGTAACCGCGTGGAAAATTCTTGCAGAAAATGGGGCAGACGAATCCTTTGTTTTGAAATATCTGGAACAGAATAGCGGAAGTAAAAAAACAGCCAGGAAACTGGCATATTCGGATAAACTGACACAGCTTCTGGAACAGTCAGAAAAGGAAGCGGACAGGCTTCGTAACGAGAAAATCGGTACGGAGCATATTTTGCTTGCAATTTTAAAATCGGTTGATACGCTTGCAATCAAGCTTTTGAATTCAATGGCTGTTAATCTGCAAAAGACTTTCGTTGATACGTTAACAGCGCTTGGTATGGATCTGACGCAGGCAAAGCGTGAACTGGGTGCGTTAAAAAATCCGAAGAGTAAGAAAAAATCTTCTTATCCTACATTGGAACAGTATAGCCGGGATCTGACGGGAGCAGCCAGAGAAGAACGCCTGGATCCGGTTGTTGGCAGAAATGCAGAAGTGGAACGCGTGATGCAGATTCTGTGTCGTCGTATGAAGAATAATCCATGTCTGGTGGGTGAGCCCGGCGTAGGTAAAACCGCAGTTGTGGAAGGTCTGGCACAGATGATCGCATCTGGTACGGTGCCGGAGATTCTGGCAGACAAGCGCATCTTAAGTCTGGATTTGTCTGGTATGGTGGCAGGTTCAAAATATCGTGGCGAGTTTGAGGAACGTATCAAACGTGTGATTGCCGAGGTGCGCGCGGCAGGTAATGTAATCCTTTTTGTAGATGAGCTGCATACACTGATTGGCGCAGGCGGTGCTGAGGGCGCCATGGATGCTTCTAACATCCTGAAACCGGCATTGTCCCGTGGCGAAGTGCAGATGATTGGTGCGACAACACGGACCGAATATCGGAAGTATATCGAGAAAGATGCGGCACTGGAACGACGATTCCAACCAGTCTATGTGGAAGAACCGACACGTGAGGAGACGATTGCCATCTTACAGGGATTGCGGAGCAAGTATGAAGAGCATCATGGAGTAACTATCTCGGATGATGCATTGGAAGCGGCAACGGACTATGCGATTCGTTATATCAATGACCGATTCCTGCCCGATAAGGCGATTGACCTGATTGATGAGGCCGCTTCGAGAAAGAAACTTGGCATCTTTGCAGGCAATAAAACGGCAAGGAAAGCAGAAGAAATGCGTCACAATCTGGAGGATGCGTTGGAGGCGGCACTTTCAGAGGGTGATATAGAAACTGCGCAGGCATTGAAGAAGGATCTGGATAAGACAGACAAGAAAATCGAAAAGACCAAACATTACATGCGCGAAAAAGAGCAGGAGCAGATGCTTGTATCAGAAGAAGATGTTGCGGATGTTGTTTCTGTGTGGACTAAAATTCCGGTCAGCAAGATTACGCAGACGGAGTCCCAGCGGTTGCTGAAGCTTGAAGAAATTCTGCATAAGCGTGTGGTGGGGCAGAATGAGGCGGTTGAGACAGTGGCTAAGGCAATTCGCCGCGGCAGGGTTGGTTTGAAGGATCCGAAGCGTCCGATTGGATCATTTTTATTCCTTGGACCAACCGGTGTTGGCAAGACAGAACTTTCCAAGGCACTTGCAGAAGCGATGTTTGGAAATGAGAATGCAATTATCCGTGTGGATATGTCTGAATATATGGAGAAACACAGTGTGTCGAAGATGATTGGTTCGCCACCGGGCTATGTTGGCTTTGAAGAGGGTGGACAGCTTTCGGAACAGGTGCGTAAGAACCCGTATTCTGTCATTTTATTTGATGAGATTGAAAAGGCACATCCGGATGTATTTAATGTATTGCTGCAGGTACTCGATGATGGACGTATCACAGATTCACAGGGAAGAACCGTGGATTTCAAGAATACGATTATCATTATGACAAGTAATGCCGGAGCGCAAAGAATCGTAGATCCGAAGAAATTAGGATTTTCTAACGTGGAAAATGCAGAGTCCGAGCATAAAGATATGAAAAATAATGTCATGGAGGAGGTAAAACGGTTATTCAAACCGGAATTCCTGAACCGTATTGATGACATTATTGTATTCCGTGCACTCTCAAAAGAGGATGTCAAGGGGATTGCTGCATTGATGCTGAAGGAATTGAAGAACCGTCTGGCAAAACAGATGGATATTACACTTACCTATGGCGACACAGTGAAGAACTTCATTTTCGAGAAGGGCTATGATAAGAAATACGGTGCCCGACCATTAAAACGTGCAATTCAAAATAATATAGAAGATTCTCTGGCGGAGGAGATTTTGTCCGGAAAGATTCAGGCATCTGACAAGGTAAGTATGACCGTGGTGGATGGCAAAGTTGTGTTCACAAAAAAATAATAATTTTGAACAAATTTCACGTAAGAATTTGTAGAAATTTATGTAAAATTGTTGTATAATAAAAAAGAATTAAGCAAGAACGAATTCGAGATACGTAATTATAAAATAC
>NZ_CP076562.1:1122500-1235000 GCF_022174665.1 Eubacterium sp. MSJ-33 | reverse complement strand
GTAGGGGAGAAATTCCAATCGAACCCGGAGATAGCTGGTTCTCCTCGAAATAGCTTTAGGGCTAGCCTCATATTAGTCTTGCGGAGGTAGAGCACTGAATATCCTAGGGGGCGTCAAAGCTTACCGAAGATTATCAAACTCCGAATGCCGTAAAGATGATGTATGGGAGTCAGACTGCACGAGATAAGTTGGGTAGTCAAAAGGGAAAGAGCCCAGACCTACAGCTAAGGTCCCAAAGTACGTGTTAAGTGGAAAAGGATGTGGGATTTCGAAGACAACTAGGATGTTGGCTCAGAAGCAGCCATACATTCAAAGAGTGCGTAATAGCTCACTAGTCGAGAGGTCCTGCGCCGAAAATGTCCGGGGCTGAAACACGACACCGAAGCTTAGGAATCGAAAGATTGGTAGAGGAGCATTGAATACGGAACGAAGCAGTACCGGAAGGAGCTGTGGACTGTATTGAAGAGAGAATGCCGGAATGAGTAGCGAGATTTAAGTGAGAATCTTAAAGGCCGAATATCTAAGGTTTCCAGGGTAAAGCTGATCTTCCCTGGGTAAGTCGGGGCCTAAGGCGAGGACGAAAGTCGTAGTCGATGGATAACAGGTTGAAATTCCTGTACCGCATATATTCAGAAATGTGGGGACACAGATGGAAAGTACAGCCCGGGAATGGAAAGACCGGGGCAAGCGAGGTAGGAGAATGGCAGGCAAATCCACCATTCAATCTGAAGACGTGATGCGTACCGAACTAGAGTAGGGAAGTGTATGAGCCAGCTGTCGAGAAAAGCCGCTATTGTGATATATGTGCCCGTACCGTAAACCGACACAGGTGGATGAGGAGAGAATCCTAAGGCCGGCGGGAGAAGTGTTGTTAAGGAACTCGGCAAAATGACCCCGTAACTTCGGGAGAAGGGGTGCCTCGGAAGAGGCCGCAGAGAAATGGCCCAAGCAACTGTTTAGCAAAAACATAGGTCTATGCAAAACCGAAAGGTGAGGTATATGGGCTGACGCCTGCCCGGTGCTGGAAGGTTAAGAGGAGAGCTTAGCGCAAGCGAAGGTTTGAATTTAAGCCCCAGTAAACGGCGGCCGTAACTATAACGGTCCTAAGGTAGCGAAATTCCTTGTCGGGTAAGTTCCGACCCGCACGAAAGGCGTAATGATTTGGGCACTGTCTCAACAACACACCCGGTGAAATTGAAATACCAGTGAAGATGCTGGTTACCTGCGCCAGGACGGAAAGACCCCATGGAGCTTTACTCCAGCTTGATACTGGGATTCGGTACTACCTGTACAGGATAGGTGGGAGGCTACGATCACGGGACGCCAGTTTCGTGTGAGCCGCTGTTGGGATACCACCCTTGTAGTACTGGATTCCTAACCTGCAGCCGTGACCCGGCTGGGGGACAATGTCTGGCGGGGAGTTTGACTGGGGCGGTCGCCTCCGAAAGGGTATCGGAGGCGCTCAAAGGTTCCCTCAGAATGGTTGGAAACCATTCGAAGAGTGCAAAGGCAGAAGGGAGCTTGACTGCGACACCGACGGGTGGAGCAGGTACGAAAGTAGGACTTAGTGATCCGGTGGTATAAAGTGGGATTGCCATCGCTCAACGGATAAAAGCTACCCTGGGGATAACAGGCTTATCACTCCCAAGAGTTCACATCGACGGAGTGGTTTGGCACCTCGATGTCGGCTCATCGCATCCTGGAGCTGTAGCAGGTTCCAAGGGTTGGGCTGTTCGCCCATTAAAGCGGTACGCGAGCTGGGTTCAGAACGTCGTGAGACAGTTCGGTCCCTATCCGGCGTGGGCGTAGGATATTTGAGAGGAGCTGTCCTTAGTACGAGAGGACCGGGATGGACGGACCGCTGGTGTATCTGTTGTTGTACCAACAGCATGGCAGAGTAGCCAAGTCCGGCAGGGATAAACGCTGAAGGCATCTAAGCGTGAAGCCCCCCTCAAGATAAGATATCCCATCATTAAGAGTAAGACCCCTTGAAGACTACAAGGTTGATAGGCTTGGAGTGTAATCGTGGCAACACGTTCAGCTGACAAGTACTAATAGGTCGAGGGCTTATCCTTAGAGGTTTAGAGAACGGAAAGATGATTTGTTAAGAGCTAGATATAAGATCTTTGTATGAAGTTCTGAAGGTACATGTTACCTTTTATCATTGTGAAAACAATGGTGGATGGCCCGGTGGCTCAGCTGGTTAGAGCGCCGCCCTGTCACGGCGGAGGTCGTGGGTTCGAACCCCATCCGGGTCGCTTGTAGCGATAGCTGCATAATTAAATATATGGGATCTTAGCTCAGCTGGGAGAGCATCTGCCTTACAAGCAGAGGGTCATAGGTTCGAGCCCTATAGGTCCCATTTAAACTGATTATTAGCGTGCCGATGTGGCTCAATTGGCAGAGCAGCTGATTTGTAATCAGCAGGTTATCGGTTCGAGTCCGATCATCGGCTTATCAGTTTAAAAATTTGGGCGGATTCCCGAGTGGCCAAAGGGGACAGACTGTAAATCTGCTGCTATATGCTTCGGTGGTTCGAATCCACCTCCGCCCACTTTTTCCTTTTAAGGATTATTAAATATCGCGGGGTGGAGCAGTCTGGAAGCTCGTCGGGCTCATAACCCGAAGGTCATAGGTTCAAATCCTGTCCCCGCTACTAATTACATAAGATATATGCCCAGATAGCTCAGTTGGTAGAGCAGAGGACTGAAAATCCTCGTGTCGCTGGTTCGATTCCGGCTCTGGGCATCTTTTTTATTTGGCGGAAACCACGTAGAATCAAGGGTTTCCGCCGTTTTTTATTGCTTGGAAATTGCGTTACTGCGCATTTACTGCGCAAAAATTAAACATTCGATTTTCCCCAGTAATTTTCAATTGCAGCCTTGTTCAGACCTTCCCCGATAACAATCAGGATTGCCTGCCCATTTGGAATTCGCTGAATCTCTGTTTTCTGGTGGGTGACATTTAATGAGAGCCAGGAACCATCGTGTAATTTCTGAAATCCTTTGATACGAAATACGTTTCCACATGCGGGATCATTTAAGATTCTGGAACAGGATTCTTTCAGGAATTTTTCTGTGAAATCCATATTCATAAAATATAGACTGTCATATGTTTTCTTGTCATCAAACCATAGTTTTGTATAGTCTGCTGAATGATATCCCGAAGAAAGAATCGCTTTGAAATCCTCGGTAGTTAAATCGTTCCAGTCCTTTTCAATCGTAACAGAAGGCATTGGTTTCTTTTCACTATGAAGAATCTCAAACGATTGTGATACATAATTTTTTGTGGAAATAAGTTTTTCTTTGCTTACTTCCTGAATATGGCTGTAAAGAACCGCACCTGCCTGTGCTGCTTGTGATGCGAGTAGATAGCGGGAAGAATCAGATAGTGTCTGTTCCAGATTGGCATCTATGATGGTGATTACATTTCCTATTTCGTACCAACGGTCGAGTGGTGATTCATGTAGTGCATCGAAGAATTCATCCATATCGAAAATACCAGATGGTTCTACAAGGACACGATCATACCCACACATGCCCATTGCTATGAGCTTTGTTTTAAAACGGCGGCGATGACAGTCTGCGTCACATCCACCTGCAACCATTTCCAATGTGCAGTGCTCGCCTAAGATATCCTGGAGGAGCATAGCGTCTACATTTACAGCTCCAAAATCATTTTCGAGAATGCCGATATTCATTCCCTGTTGCATCAGATATGTGGCATATTTTTTTATAAATGTTGTTTTGCCGGAGCCTAAAAATCCGGTAATCAGATCAATCTGAATCATTATATACAATCTCCTTTTTACAAAATTTATAAAAATTTCATACTTTTTTAATTTAAATAAAGTATATATGTTCATAGTATAAGTTTTTGTATAAATCAAATTTATTATATTAGTGTCCGTAATGAGCGTCAAATATATTTTTTGTAGAAAGATAAGAAAATATATCAACAGCACTAAATTTACTATCAATGTGAACGACTGGGGCATAGGTATAATATAAGAGAGTTTTGGTGGGGAAAACAATGGATATTTCAAGTTATGTTACGGTACTGCCGATTGTGATTATCTGTTATCTGGTTGGAATTGGCTGCAAGGTAAGTATGAAGATCAGCGATAAAGCAATTCCGGTGATTGTTGGTCTTGTTGGTGGCATTGTTGCGGTGCCTGCTATGTATGTGATGAAGAATTTTCCGGCAGACGATATTATCACAGCAATTTCGGTGGGGATTATGTCCGGATTTGCATCTACGGGGATTAATCAGGTGTATAAGCAGAGTAAAAAGGAAGAATAACTTGTAAATTTTGACAAGATATATACTGATTATGCAAGATTGCGAAAATTTAAAAAATATATGGTATTATAATAAAAATATTTTATCTGTATTAGGAAAATAGCAAAAGATAAATTTGTTTTGGGAGAGCGTGTGTATTATGATAGAGATTGATAATTGTGTTCAACTCGAAGAAAATCGGTGTTTGGTGGCGACTATAAATCGAAAACAAAGAAACGTACCAATCGATTCTATTGATTACGTGGAGAGTAGAGGTAGAAAAATTATTTTGCATTTGAATTGTGGAGAGATAACCTTCTACTCAAAAATGTCTGATATAGAGGGGAAATTGATGTTAAATGGATTTATTCGCGTGCATCAGAGTTTCATGATTCGAAAGAAGGATATCGTGTCATTCAACCGAACTATGGTTAAACATGGTAAAGTGGAGATTCCTGTAAGCCGAAAGTATTATTCCGAAATTAAGAAATGTGTAGTTCGGGGATAATGAGATATATTTGGAATTCAATAAAATAACCATCTAGTTATTTTTTCGCTTTTACGATATAATAAAAAAGATTTGTGTATTGATTATCAGGTTTTATCTGGTGACAGGAATGATAATAAACAGAAAATAACAGAGGTTAAATTATGAATATCAGAAAATGTAAAAACGACCATTTTTATAACGGAGACAGATATAAAATCTGTCCATATTGCGAGGAAGCAAATCTTTTACAGAATCCGGATATTGCGAATCAGGAAAAAACAAAAAAAGAAAAGGCAGATAAGAAGAAAGAACCGAAGGTTCGTCCGGTCAAGAAAAAATATGTGGAGAAGGATATCCGCCAGGACTATCGCAAACTGACAGAGCTTTTGATTGAATGGAACATGTCAATTACAACGATGGAGAGTGCAACTGCCGGACAGATTGCGTCTTTGATCACAGATACAGAAGGGGCATCTGCCATCTTCAAAGGTGCGAGCATTACGTATAGTAATGAGACAAAGATCATGCAGGGTGTATCCGCAGAGGTGATTCATAAGTATACGGTTTATTCGAAGGAGACAGCGGAGGCGATGGCAACAGCCTGTGCGAATATGTATGGTGCGGATATCGGAATCGGCGTCACGGGAACGATGGGAAATACAGATCCGGACAATGCGGATGCATCGGTTCCGGGACAGGTTTATTTTGCGATAAGCCTGAAAGGAACTGTCCGGTCATATGTGGTTGAGATTCCACAGCAGCCAAGCCGGTTAATGTACAAGCTGGCGGTAGCGAAGGAAGTCTATGATGTATTGATGAGATTGTTTGAGTAAAAAGGAGGACATGATATACATGTGTATGTCATGTCTTTTTTGTGCGCAAAACACAAACAATTCACAAAGCTAAGCTTGAAAAATATGGATATCCATTATAACATATTATTAGGAGTCTGCACTGTGGTGGGCATTCGGAATAAGACAGGTTATTGGAGGCATAACATGCAATATTATATACCAACAAAAGTATACCAGGAGATAGATGCAGTAAAAGTACATGCGGAGGAGCTGTCAGACTATGGAAGTTGTGCACTTATTGTGACAGGGAAGTATTCTGCGCGGGCGAATGGGGCACTGGCAGATGTGGAAGCAGCACTCAATGTATATGGAAAGAAACATGTGCAGTATGATGAGATTGAAGAGAATCCATCTGTAGAAACGGTGATGAAGGCAACGGAGTTTGGAAAGAGAAATGGCGTGGACTATGTAATTGCAATCGGCGGCGGTTCTCCAATGGACGCAGCGAAGGCAATTGCGATTATGCTTGCCAATCCGGAGGAGAATGCAGATTATCTGTATGAGAGTGTTGCACATACAAAGGCACTTCCGGTTGTGACAATTCCGACGACTTGTGGAACCGGTTCGGAGGTCACGGGAGTTGCTGTGCTTACCGTACACGCGAAGCGGACAAAGGCATCGCTGCCGCACCGTGTATTTCCGGTGCTGGCATTAGCTGATCCGAAATATTTGAAGACTGCATCGCGGAAGGTCATCGGACAGACTGCGATTGACGCGCTTGGACATATGATTGAGAGTTACCTGAATCGGACGGCAACGGATTACAGTCGGATGTTTGTTGCTCAGGGACTAAAGGTATGGGCACGAAGCAAGGATGCGCTGCTTGGTATGCGCGAGATGACAGATGAAGATTACAGCAATTTTCTGTTGGCATCGACACTTGCGGGTATGGCGATTGCACAGACGGGAACGACAATTCCGCATAGTTTAAGCTATGCGATTACCTATGAGCTTGGCGTGCCACATGGCATTGCAATCGGATATTTCCTGCCGGGCTATATTCGTGAGGCAGATGCAGCAGATCAGGAATATCTGTTATCAGCAATTGGATTTGCTTCAGTGGATGAATTTGCAGATTTCTTTCAGGTGGTGAGCGATTGTGGTATCCTGCCGGAGGAAAATATCCGTCAGGTTGTCGATAATGTAGCCGAAAACAAAGCGAAGCTTGCGCTTTGTCCATATCCTCTCGACAAGGAAGTGCTGCTTCGAATCGCGAGCTGGGGAAAGTGATATTGGTTATAGATTAGTAGAAAGGAACACACAAATGAGTTATGTAGAGTTTAAGAATGTAAGCAAAACCTATAAGACCGGAGATGTCAGGGTTGAAGCCTTAAAGGATGCATCCTTTGAGATCGGGAAGGGCGAGATCTGTGTCATCGTAGGACAGTCGGGGGCAGGTAAGACCACCCTGCTGAATATCCTTGGCGGTATGGACCGTCTGACCGAAGGCGAAGTGTATCTGGATGGCACAGCGGTTTCGGATTACAACAAGAAGCAGCTTGCAACGTACAGGCGGCGGGATATCGGATTTGTATTTCAGTTTTATAATCTGATTCCGAACCTGACTGCTCTGGAGAATGTCGAGATTGCATCACAGCTATCCAAAGATCCGATGAATCCGTCAGAGGTGCTTGTTCATGTCGGACTGGAAGAACGTATGAATAATTTCCCGGCACAGCTATCCGGAGGCGAGCAGCAGCGTGTGGCAATCGCACGTGCGCTTGCAAAGAATCCGAAGCTTCTGCTCTGTGATGAGCCGACAGGAGCTCTTGATTACGAGACGGGAAAGGCAATCTTAAAGCTGTTGCAGGATTGCAGCCGGAAGCGTGGCATGACCGTTGTGATCATTACCCACAATCAGGCACTTACGGCGATGGCAGACCGGATCATCAAAGTAAAGAGTGGTAAGATTGCTTCGGTGAAGATGAATGAACAGATTGTACCGGTAGAAGAAATTGAGTGGTGATAGAAGATGCGGGCATATAGAAAAAATATACGTAGAACAATTGGACAGAGTATGGGACGTTATCTGGCAATTCTTGCAATCATTGCGCTTGGTGTTGGATTTTTCTCCGGCCTCAAAGTGACGAAACCCGGCATGGTGGAAACCGGCAATAACTATCTGCGGGAGTATAATTTCTATGATTTTCGGCTGCTTTCTTCAATTGGATTTGACACGGAGGCTGTGGAAGAAATGCGGAAGCAGGATCATGTGCTGGAGGCAGATGGTTCTTATTACGAAGATATGATTTATGAAGATACGGATGGCAAGGAGAAGGTGTTGCGGGCACAGTCCATTACGGAGCATGTGAATACACTGGAACTACGGGATGGGCGTATGCCGGAAGCGGACGATGAATGTGTGGTGGATGCATATCAGTTCAAGGGACAGGATATCATCGGACAGGAAATCGAGATTGCGGACAGCAATACGAAGGATACAAAAGATGCATTTGCACATAAGAAATACAAAGTTGTCGGTACAGTGAATTCACCGATGTATATCAATATTGAACGAGGCACGACAACGCTTGGAAATGGGCGGGTCAGTGCGTTTATTTTCATTCCGGAAGACGGATTTTCCTTTGATGCATATAAAGAAATCTATGTGAAAAGTCAGGATTCCTATGACATTTACACGGATGCATATGATGATTTTATCGACGACGTCACCCCGGATATGGAAACAGCATTGCAGGAGGTTACGGATAATCGGTATGACCGGCTTGTGACAGAGTTGGGCAGGAAACTTGTGGAGGACGCGGTTGAAAAACAGCAGCAAGAATTACAGGCGATGATGCAGGATGCACAGATTGATACGCTCACGCAGGAGCAGATAGCCCAGATGGAACAGTTACAGCCGCTTACACAGGAACAGCAGGATGCGCTCGTACAGGAATATGGAGAACAGGCGGCGAAGGAAGCATTTGGTGAAGTGAAGACTTATGTGCTGGATCGTTCAACTAATGTCGGGTATATGTGCTATGACAATGATACGAACATCGTCGATGGCGTGGCAAAGGTATTCCCAATCTTTTTCTTCCTGATTGCGGCACTTGTCTGTTCGACAACGATGACACGTATGGTAGATGATGAGCGTGGACAGATCGGAACGTACCGGGCACTTGGCTATACAAATGGAAGCATCATGGCGAAGTATCTGATTTATTCCGGAAGTTCAGCATTTCTTGGATGCGTGATTGGTTTTTTCGGAGGAAGCTATCTGTTCCCGTATGTAATATCTGAGGCGTATAAGATGTTGTATGACTTCGGAACAGGTATCGAATTTTATTTTTCACCGGGACTTTTTGTAATCTGCCTGATTGTATCGCTGTTTTGCTCAATGGGAACGGCGTTCCTTGCCTGCATCAATGAGCTTCGGTGTATGCCGGCAGAGCTGATCCGGCCGAAAGCACCGGCAGCGGGTAAGCGAATCTTACTGGAACGGATTCCTTTTATCTGGAAGCCAATGAAATTCTTACATAAGGTAACAGCACGAAATGTATTCCGTTTTAAGAAGCGTATGTTTATGATGCTGCTTGGTATTGCCGGATGTACGGCGCTTGTCCTGACGGGGCTCGGAGTGAAGGATTCGGTATCGAATCTGGCAGAATTCCAGTATGGAGATATCGATACTTACGATATGGAAGTAACCTTGAAAGGCACATATAACAAGGATATACAGCAGGAGGTGGAAGATGCTGTCGGCGATGGCTTTGAATCATCTACGGCACTCTTCAAAAGCACGGTAGAATATCATGCAGCTTCCGCAATTAAAACAGTGTATCTGATTGCTGCAGAACCGGAAGATTTAGATGGCTTTGTGAAGTTTGATATGACAACAAAGAATGGCTCTTATCCGGGAAACGGTGAGGTGATGTTGTCAAAGAAAATTGCGGAGATTGCAGATGTGACGGTTGGCGATCCGATTACCCTGCATGATACGGATGCGGGAGATGTGACGCTTACGGTATCGGGAATCTTCGAAAACTATGTATGGCACTACGCATATATCACACCGGAATGCTACGAGCAGTATTTTGACAAGACCTGTGATCCGAACACTATGTATGTACATGTCGATACGGACAGTACCGCCTATGAGGCAGGCGGAAAACTATCTGCTCTCTCCCCGGTGATGAGTGTCTCGGTTGTAGCAGACATCAAAGACCGTGTGGAGAATATGATGAAGATGATGGATGCGGTTGTCGGACTTGTTATCGGCAGTGCGGGCGCTCTTGCATTTATCGTGTTATTCAACTTAAGCAATATCAATATTACGGAGCGTGTGCGGGAAATCGCAACCATCAAGGTACTTGGCTTTTATCCGGGAGAGACAGGATCGTATGTTTTCCGGGAGAATCTCGTACTGACACTGATGGGAATCGTTGTCGGACTACCGCTCGGCTGTTTGTTACATCGGTTTGTTATGTCCCAGATTCAGGTCGATATGGTGGCATTTGCAACGAGAATCATGAATATCAGTTATCTGTATAGCGTTTTGATTGTACTGGCATTCCTGATTGTTGTGGATCTGGTCATGCGCCGGAAAATTGATAAAATAGATATGGCGGAATCGTTGAAGTCTATCGAGTAAGTATGTTATAATATAATTTGCGTCAGTGTGTGCAAGTCAGACTGTGTAATCAAAAAAAGCAGCTCAGATATGCATTTACCAATATTGACAAAGACGCATAAGTAATATTTGGAGGAAAAAGAAATGGGTTTACATATGGTAAAGGCGGTTCCAACGCCGGAAGAGATTCGCGCAGCGCATCCGATGGACAAAGAGTTACAGGAGATTAAGGCAAAAAGAGATGCCGAGATTAAAAAGATATTTACCGGTGAGTCCGATAAATTCATCGCAATCATCGGTCCTTGTTCTGCGGATTATGAGAATTCTGTGCTTGATTATCTGTGCAGACTGGCAGCAGTTGCGGAGAAAATCAAGGATAAGGTATTAGTAATTCCAAGAATCTATACAAACAAACCACGTACGAACGGTTCCGGATATAAGGGCATGCTGCATCAGCCAAACCCGGAGGATAAGCCGGATTTTATCGAGGGTGTAAAGGCAATCCGTAAGATGCATATCAAAGCAATCCGAGAGACAGGGCTTACAGCAGCCGATGAGATGCTGTATACAGATAATTGGCCATATCTGGAAGATATACTTTCTTATGTAGCAATCGGAGCAAGAAGTGTGGAGAACCAGGCACATCGTCTGACATCCAGTGGTATTGATGTTCCGGTAGGAATGAAGAACCCAACGAGTGGCGATTTCGCTGTTATGCTCAATTCCTGTGTGGCTGCACAGGCAAAGCATACGTTCCTGTTTTCGGGATATGAGGCAAAGACGGATGGAAATCCATTGGCACACTGTATCCTGCGTGGATCTTTGAGCAAGAGCGGACGTTCGATTCCAAACTATCATTATGAGGATCTCAAATATCTTGCAGAGGCATATGGCAAGTACAAGCTTGTAAATCCTGCATGTATCGTGGATGCAAATCACAATAACTCCGGTAAGAAGTGGGATGAGCAGCCTCGTATCGTGAATGAGATTCTGCACAGCAGAAGACACAGTGATGAAGTTAAACATTTGGTTAAGGGTGTTATGGTAGAGAGCTATATCGAGGATGGAAACCAGCCAATCGGTGGTGGATGCTATGGTAAGTCTATCACAGATCCGTGTCTTGGATGGAAGAAGACAGAGAGACTGCTTCTGGAGATGGCAGAGCAGCTGTAAGCAAATTAAGACTTATGTATAGGCTGCTGGTTTGGACCAATCGGCAGCTTATTTTGAGCCAGGAGGTTACGTATGAATATTTTTAGTATATTGATTCCGAAGCATACATTAACGTATCTGAATGCAAATGATCCTTTGAATCAGGCGGTTGCGTTTTTGCTTGGTACAACGTATACTGCGATTCCGGTTGTGGACGATCAGGGACATTATGTCGGAATTGCCAGCGAAGGGGATTTTCTTCGTGCGGTCATGGGGTATGGACGGGAGAATCTTGCCAAGTATAAGGTAGCGGATATCGTTAATAAGGATGAGGGCGCTAAGGTATTAAATACTGTGGAAAAAGATGAGATTATGGAAAGGATTCTGGATCGGAATTTTCTTTGTGTGGTAGATGACCGGGATTGTTTTATCGGAATTATCACACGAAAGAGTATCATTCTGTATCTGAAGAACTAAAATGTATAAGTATGTGTTTTTTGATTTGGATGGAACGATAACGGAGCCGGAAGAGGGCATTATCAACGGGGTATTGTATGCGCTTTCAAGGTTTGGTATTACAGTTGAAGATCGTACCACCCTGTATCCATATATAGGCCCTCCGCTTCGCGATTCTTTCCGGGACTATCACGGGCTGTCAGAGGAAGATACCGAACAGGCAATTCTTTATTACCGTGAATATTACAGTACGAAGGGAATTTATCAAAATGACATTATGCCAGGGATGGAACAGGCGTTTTGGACATTACGGAAACATGGGTGTCATCTCTATGTGGCAACATCAAAGCCGGAGCTTTATGCAAAGCAGATTCTGGAAAATCTGAAGTTGGATGGATATTTTGATATTATTGCAGGGAGTACCTTTGATAAGGCAAGAGATACGAAGGCGGCGGTGATTGAATATCTGATTACAAGTATTGCAGCAAATCAGATAAAGCCAGCGGTTGATGATATTATTATGGTTGGTGACCGAAAATTTGATGTGCTTGGTGCCAGAGAATTTGGGATTGATACGATCGGCGTGTTGTTTGGATATGGAAGTAAGGAAGAGTTTGATGCCTGTGCCTGTAGATATGTTGCAGCCGATGCAAAAGAGATGGTGAAGATGATTTTGCAATAGTGTTTCCTGTATGTGGGAAACCGGGTACGATGCTGTAAATGTGAATGATTGAATCTAACATAGGAAAGAGGTTAAGGCTATGGATTTTCAGATAGGACAGTGTATTCAAATGAAAAAACCACATCCGTGTGGGGGTAATACATGGGAGATTCAACGAGTAGGCATGGACTTTCGATTGAAATGCAGAACTTGTGGTCATATGGTTATGATTCCACGGCGCACAGTAGAAAAAGGTTTTCGCGGATTCGTAGAATAAGTCAAAAGAGAAAGTAGCGGATTTGCTACTTTCTCTTTTCTTTTTTTGCTTTCTTTTCAATGTAAAGTTTTTTATCTGCCTGTTCCAGGACCTTCTCAATGTCAAGATCTTTGGAGCAGGTTACTTCACATATACCAATACTCATCTCTATCCGATATGGTTTCTGAACCATCTGGTTATGACGCTCTGTAATCTCAGAAATACGATGCTTCATGATCTTTTCATAATTCGGTATGCCGAGTAGGGCAAATGCAACAAATTCATCACCACCAAAACGGGAGATAACATCGGTGTTACGGAAAGCTTCCTTTAAGATGGAACCGATTTCACGAAGTGCAAAATCACCCTCATCATGTCCGTATTTATCGTTGATCATTTTCAGATTATCCATATCTGCGTAAAGCACAAGAATCTCACGGTTTTTGTTCATTGGATTCTCTGTAATGGTTTTTACATAATCCAGGAAACCCCAGCGGTTGTATAAACCGGTTAATTGATCTGTTTTCGATATCTCTTTTAAGATCAGGTTATGCTTGGACATCTGATCTAGGTTCTGCTGCAGATGTGCACTGATTTCCTGTTGCTGTTCTAACAGGAGCAATGTCTTTAAAGCTGCCGAAATATGGATGCCAAGAGATGGAATCATATTAAAATATTCGATATCCGTATCGCATACAATCAGGCCAAGCAACTGTTCCTGGGAGAAGAGCGGTGCCAGAATGTAAGTTCTTCGCTTATCCTGTCTTAGCTTTGTGTTATTAAATATGCTGTTGACCGTCACAAGCTGTTCACTCTTTGGTACACCAAATGACTGATTCTCAATTGTATATGCACGTAACAGTAAGGAATCCGGTTTGCGGAAGGCTGTATCACGTGGATGATTGATTGGATGTTTATATGTGTACAGGAAGGATGCATGGACTCCGATGGAACTCATATTTTTCAGGACCGATTCAAATGGAAGCTCCATTAATTTCGACTGTGACAGGTTCGCACTGATCTCATCTACCAAATGTGTAATCTGTGACATACTGCTGTATTGCTTCTGGTAGGTACGGAAGTTGGAGATAGAAAGATGCTGGAACATCGATGAAAATACATCAACAAAGGCAATCCGTTTCTCCGGATCCGCAATCTGCCGCTCCAGTACAAATTGTAGAGAAAACAGCAGATTAACAAAAAACTCAACCGAAGTATAAGAGAAGATCGGCTGTTCTACAATCTGTGTAAATATTGTTTTTATGTCGAGACGGTCTGCCGCAATATCATCCGAATGTGTTAAATCACAGACCAGACGGAAGAATACAGACAAATCATCCTTTAATTGAAGAATAATGTCAGTCCCGGTATATGTGCTGAACAGGTAATTCATGATATGCCGCAACACATCCGGTCTTTTTTCTTCATCGAGGAGATCAATCAGACAGAGCTTTGAAGCAAGAGAGTCATAGTCGTAATTCGCACAGCCGCAGGAACAACGATGAATATAGTGTGTTGCAACACGCTGTGTACGCTGTACGGATGTGTCATCTAGGAAATCGTTCATGCGGACGATTGCCGTATACGATAATTCTGCCGCATTTGCTTCAATGGTCGTAAGTGGCGGATTCAACGTAGATGCAAACGGAGCATTGTCGAAGCTAATAGCCAGAAGATCTTTCCCAACTTTGATTCCAAGCTTGTTAAATACATGGTATCCGCCTTTTGCCATCTCATCATTCGCAAAGATAATAGCATCTAATTCCGGATGTGTAGAGACAAATGCTCCAATTAATTTATCACTGTTTTCTTCGAAATTGCCATACACAACATAATTTTCATTGTATGGAATGTTCTGTTCTTCCAGAACTTTCCGATATGCGCTCAAACGTTCCATGGCATCGATGTTTGTTTTCGGTCCGCTTACAAAACCGATTTTTTTTGCACCATGATCGACAATCAGGTGACGAATACCGTGCATAAATGCTCCCTGATTATCAAAGATAATAGAAGGATATCCCGGCATGTCTGTGTAGAGAATCACAACAGGAATTCCAAGAAACTGAGCAAGAAATTTCCGACGTGCTTCCAGATTTATACGACAACCAATCATTCCCATCATAATATAGAGAATATCCAGATGATTATCATTTGCAAATTGGAACAAGGTGTTGTACTGATATTCATACTGCAGATGCTTGTCAAAAAATTGAGTATTATCAAGATACATACCAGGAAATATATACATATTGGCATCAATGGCACGTGCCCCCAATTCAGCACCTTTCACCGCCGCAGATGTATATTCAGTATTCAAATCATCGATTAGTAATCCAATGTTTTTTCTCAAAGAAATTCCCCCTTGCGTATTGAAACCGAACAAATCACTTATAATTTCATTATCGACATTTTAATTGAAATTTCAACATGTTTTTCGGATTTTGTAAAAAATGTATCATTTCATTGTGAAAAAACACAAAAAAATAGTAAAGCATATTTGCAAAAGTGCTGAAAATCCGGAGATTCAGAAAAACCGACTTACTGTGGATGGGAAAACGTGGTATCATTATTACAAGAGATTTCAATGGGTTTGAACAGGAAAAATGGAGGCGAGAGAGTGTTTCATGTAGGAGATTATATCGTATATGGAAGTAATGGCATATGCCGGGTGGAGGAAATTACACATCCGGATATAGCAGGAATTGATGCAGACAAATTGTATTATGTGTTAGTGCCGGAAAAGACAAGAGACAGCCGTTTGTTCTGCCCGACAGACAACAGCCGGGTGGTACTGCGAAGTGTCATTTCTGCCGAGGAGGCGGATGCTTTGATGAAAGAAGTGAAAGGAATCGAACCGCTGCAAGTGGAAAGTGAGAGAATGCGGGATGACAGTTATAAAAAGGCTATGAAAAGCTGTGATCTCAGACAGTGTGTTCAGGTAATCAAGGCTTTGCTGATTCGAAAACAAGAACGTGAGGCACATGGAAAGAAAGTAACTGTCACAGATGAGAGGTATATGAAGCTGGCGGAAGATGGTTTGTACAGCGAGCTTGCCCTGGTGCTTGGAAAAGAGCGTGAAGAGATTAAAGAGAAATTTTTGGATTATTGTAAGCAATAGTCTTTTATTTTTTGAGATAGTATAGTATAATGTGCCTATCTAGGATAAAATAAAGAAAATGGAGGAATTACAAATGTTAGTTTCAGCTACAGAAATGTTGAAAAAGGCTAAGGCTGGTCATTATGCAGTTGGTCAGTTCAACATTAATAACCTTGAGTGGACAAAGTCAATTCTTTTAACAGCACAGGAATTAAACTCCCCTGTTATCCTTGGTGTATCTGAGGGTGCCGGAAAGTATATGACAGGATTCAAGACAGTTGCAGCTATGGTTAAGGCTATGGACGAGGAACTTGGAATCACGGTTCCGGTAGCACTGCATTTGGATCATGGAACATACGAAGGATGTTATAAGTGTATCAAGGCTGGCTTCACATCTATCATGTTTGATGGTTCTCACTATCCATTCGAAGAGAACCTTGCAAAGTCTACAGAGCTTGTAAATGTAGCACATCAGCTTGGTCTTTCTATCGAGTGTGAAGTTGGTTCGATCGGTGGAGAAGAAGACGGCGTTGTAGGTATGGGTGAGTGTGCAGATCCTGAGGAATGTAAGACAATCGCAGACCTTGGCGTAGATATGCTTGCTGCAGGTATTGGTAATATTCATGGTAAGTATCCGGCAAATTGGAAGGGACTTTCTTTCGAGACATTGGATGCAATCCAGCAGAAGACAGGTGTTATGCCATTGGTACTTCACGGTGGTACAGGCATTCCTGCTGATATGATCAAGAAGGCAATTACACTTGGTGTATCTAAGATCAATGTAAATACAGAGTGTCAGCTTTCATTCCAGGAAGCTACAAGAAAGTACATTGAAGCTGGTAAGGATCTTGAAGGTAAGGGATTTGATCCACGTAAGCTCCTTGCACCGGGTGCAGAGGCTATCAAGGCAACAGTAAAAGAGAAGATGGAACTTTTCGGATCTGTTGGAAAGGCTTAATTAGTAACTTCATTAAAAAACTAGATGCAGGTCGTCCTACATTTGTAGGGCGACTTTTTTACTGCTTTTTCGCCGGTTTTCTTTCTTATTTCTCTTGTTTCCTTTGTTTGCTTGTATTATAATTATTATAATTATGTGACAGTATGCCCTTTTATGTAAACTACTGTCAAACGAGAATGAAAAGAAGTCACAAAAGGAACACACGCATGGCACTTAAACACGTAATGATCAATGATATAATTGCAGAGCACAGCGCCCGGATGCAGAATCTGAAAAAATACTATCCTTTTTTTGTGTTGAACGAAACGACCTTTACGCAGTACAAGGAAGGAAAATATGCGTTTCTGGATATGGGATATATTACGATGGCAACCTTGCGTTTTTTTATCAATGAGAATAATTTCCATGAGAAAGATGTTACATATGAAGAGTATGAGACATTTTTGCGGGAACTTTTGATACGGGATTTCAAATTAGAAGAGGAGGCAGCAGAATTACGCGAGCTGATATCCTATATATTTGATAAGATTAAAAATGATGGACGTGCGTTTGAGTTCCGTTTTTATGATCCGGAAGCGCGAGAGAATAAGGTGGCGCGTGTGAAGCTGATTGACAGTCATATCACACAGGGAACAGTTTTTTATACAATCACACCGGAAGGAATCGAGTTTTATCTGGATACTAAGGAAATCAAAGACGAGAGCAAAATAAACGTATCACAGTTGTTGCTGGAGAAGATGATCAATGCGAACAACTTTAAGGGTGGGATTGATGTTGTGCGCCGGATCAACAGTCAGGTGATATCTCTGATCGAACAGAAGGAGCAGGTCGTAAAACTGTTGGGTGTTGATGTGTTTGAAGGTGCGAAGGCGTACGAGCATTTTATGGATACAACTGCAAAATGGTTTTCGGAAGAACAAAAATTATTTGTGAAGAATAAGGCTCTGGTGGACAAAGCAATTGAAAAGGCAGAGTTTGAACGGGATACCGATGGAGGTGCACCGTCATTACATTCGAAAGCACTCGCGGAGATCAGCCAGTTGGAGACGGAACTGAAAAAGACGATTTACAATCATAGCCGGTTAATCGGTGAAACAACGGAATTATCGCAGTTGTCGGATCAGATTATTCACCGTGCCAAATTACGGAAGCTAAGACCTGTATTTGATTTTAAACAGGCATTAAATACGATTATGAAGCAGGATAAGCCGGATATGCTTGCACATGTACTCGAGCCGCTTTTTGCACCGCACACAGATAAATATTTCACAATGCGTAACATTGATAATATTCTGACATTGCGGAGCGATGATAAGCAGGAGACAGAAAAGATTGAAAAACGGGAGCTGACTCCGGATTTCAAATATGAAGATGAAATTTTGGAACAGAAGATCGGACAGAATTTTGCACGGCTTTTTTATGAGTTATGTGATCAGTTGAAAAAATGGAATTGTGTGACGTTAAAGGAATATAACGGAATTTTGGAGATCAAATTTGGGGAGGAAATCTATACGAACCGTGATTATTATGCATTTCTGGTCCATCTGTCCGGAAAGAAAGTCTATGATGTGGCATCTATGCTGGAAAAACAGGAAACGATGCTGGAAGAGATGGTTGTTGAACACCTGACAGAAGAGGAAAAAACAAAGATCCGGGATGTTCGATTTGCAATCACATTTGGAACAGAACAGGTAGAGTTAAAACCACAAATAAAGGAAGCAGAGGCAGTTGATACATTTGTGGTAACGGATATGAATTTTGAAAGGGAGGCAGCAGAGTAATGGAACAGAGAAATCTGGAAAAAGCATTGGACGTGTATGCCGCGTTGATTACCGGGCAGGAAATCTCACGGAACAATCCGGATACACGGGACATGTATGAAGAGTTTTATGCAAATGCTGCTGTGTATGATATCGTGACACAGATGATGAAGAAGTTAAATCTGAACCTCTATGAGTATCAGGATGCAATTTATTTGACGGCAGGAGAAGGAAACCGGATATTCGGGTATACAAACGATGATATGAAACGGGCGCTTGGACTGCGTCTGAATCGGGAATTGTATATGGTTTATTTTATCATGTATAATTTTCTGCTGCTTTTTTATCAGGATTCGGCATCATATCAGGTGAAGGAATATGTGCGACTGGAAGATATTCTGGAGCAGGTAACAACGTATCTTGCTTCTATCACCAAAGATTTATCCGTATATTCGATGAGTGATGTGGAAGCGGACAGTTTTAAATCACTGGCACTTTTGTGGGATGAGCTTCCGCTTGTGACATCAGATGAGAAGGATAAAAACCGTGCCAGCCGGGCATCACGGACGGGATATGTCAAGCTGACATTTAATTTTCTGCAGGAACAGAAATTGTTTATTACAGTGGAAGATCGGTATTATCCGACTGATCGGTTTCATGCAATCGTAGAGAATTATTTCGAAGAGTACAAAGGGAAAATCTATAAAGTACTGGGAGGAGAAGCCAATGCCTAGTATCAACCGTATCCGGGTGAATAATGTAAAATATAATTTTGGAACACAGTATTATGATGATTTCACGATGCGTATGTATGGAAAAAACACATTGTATGATCTTGCAAACGGTGGCGGAAAAAGTGTGTTGATGCTTCTGCTGATGCAGAATATGATTCCAAACTGTACATTGGATGAGAAACAGCCAGTCGAAAAACTGTTTCGTACAGGAAATGGTAACACAACGATTCATTCGCTTGTGGAATGGAAATTGGATGAGCAGGATCGAGCGGAAGGTTACCGTTATATGACAACGGGATTTTGCGCACGCAAAGCAAAGGAAGTGGAAGGTGAGGCTGCAAAGAAAGATGTTGCGGCAATTGAGTATTTTAATTATTGTATTTTCTACCGGGAATACAATAAGAACGATATTATCAACCTTCCGTTATCCAGAGATAAAGAGCGTATTACCTTTCAGGGACTCCGGAATTATCTGAAGGAGCTGGAACATCGGGATATGTCTTTGAAAATTCGGATTTTTGACCGGAAGGGTGAATATCAGAGATTTATCAGTCATTATGGTCTGCATGAGAGCCAGTGGGAGATTATCCGGGGCATTAACAAGACAGAGGGACATGTCCGTACCTATTTTGAGACAAATTATAAGACGACACGTAAGGTCGTAGAAGATCTGCTGATTGAGGGCATTATCGAGAAAGCGTATGCGGTTAAGACGATGCGGGATGGAGAAGATTCTGATACGATGGCGAAAATGCTCATGGATATCAAAGAGCAATTGACGGTACTTGCAAGAAAGAAAAAGGATATTGCAAGCTATGATCATCAGGCGGAGCTGATGGAGGTATTGCGCGATAAAGTAGCGTCTTTTATGGGACTGTATCAGGAACAGACATCTATGGAGCAGCTTCTCGCGGATATCTGTGTGACTGGGGAAGAATTTGTAAGAAATGATGCGGATGCGCTGGAGAAACTGGATCAAAAACGAACCGAAAAACGGGCAGCAAAGGATGCGCAGAGAAAACGGATGGAATGCCTGAAGGTATCTAGGGATAAGCGGCATCTGGAACAGCTGCTTGGACAGATAAAACAGGCAGAAAAGCAGATGGATCTGCAGAAGAAACGTCTGGATGAAGAACATGCGGATCTTGCAAAAAAAGAGAGCATGAATGAATATCTGGAGTATGTAGAGGAGCGTAGAAAAAAGGACGAACTGGATGCGTGGGTGAAGGCGCAGATGAATGCTTCTTCTTTTGATGAGACGCTGTTATATACATATGCCTATAATATAAAGATGCGCATGGATGTGCAGATGACGAATTTGCGCAATCAGATTGAACAATTGACGGATGAGAGAAATCGAAATCTGGCGAAGAAACAGTACAATGAGAAAATGCTTGCACAGATGCAGGTAGAAACGGCAGTCTGGGAGCATAGTAAGCAGGAAGCGGATGAGGAAATCAAACAGTTGTCGGAACAGCTTTCTGAGATTCGGATGCAGATGAATGAAATCCGTTTTACGGACGCGAAGGAGCAATTGCAGGAATCGAAACAGCTGTTGCAGGAACTGCAGGAAAAACAGTCGAAGGAAGAGGCTGTTGTTGCAGAGTGTCTGGCAGAAGAGGAAACACAGAAGGAACAGTTGATACAGCTTCGATCCAGACAGACAGAAAATGAAAAGATTCTGGGAGAACTGATCACGAAGGAACAGGCATATCAGGAGGCCGAAGAAAAGCTTCACAAGATCCAGACAATCTATGGAGCTGTTGAGATGGAAGCATTGATGGATGTGCTTACAGATCGTATCCGGGATGCGGTATTAAAAATAGAAGACTTGAAAAAACAGGGCGTGGACTGCTCCAAAAACGCGGATCGTCTCGCAGAGGGACGATTGATTGGTGTATCCGATGCAGCAAAAAAGGTGCTGGATTATATAGAGACACGGCATGGAATTGCGGCAATGTACGGTATGGATTACGTATCTGCGCTTCCGGCAGAAAAACAGGCAGCGGTTCTCTCGGCAAACCCACAGCTAGTTTATGGAATTGTGACTGAAGATTATGATACGCTGGAAGAAGATCCGAATATCCGCATGATTGATACCGGATCAGTACCGGTGTATATCTATGACCGGGATCATATGGAAGATATGGCAATGCATTTGGGTGATAATGTATTTGCAGTATCGGCAACACCGGAATATCTGCTGGATGCAGAGACAATTAGTGAGCTTGTAGCAAAAGAACGGCAGCGGGAGAAAGAGATAGGGGATCAGCTTGCGATGCAGGAGGAGATGCTTTCCGCGTACCGTGATGACCAGGCATTCCTGATTCGGTTGTCCGACCGGGATCTGTTACAGGCAGGGAAAAGACTTGCAGATGCAAGAAAACAGGCAGCGGAAACAGAACAGCAACTGACGGTCTGTATGGATGCACTCGAACTGATTCACAAGAAGATTGCAGAGTCAAAAGAAAAACAGGCTGGTTATAAGGAAGAATATGAATCCTGTCTGGAGGATGTCAATCGTTTATATACGGTTGAACAACTGACTGCGGTAATTGCAAAACAAGAGCAGCGGCAGGCACAGGCACAGAAAGAATTAGAACGCATGGAAGAACAGAAAAATATGTTTCTGGAACAAGGCGGGGACAGCCGGCTTTATACAGAAGAGGCAGAAGCAAAGATTCGTTCTATGCAGGATAAACTGGAATTGCTCAATCGGGAGTGGAAAGAAAACTATGATGCATATTATGATATGGAACAGGAATATGATGTTCTGACCATATCAGATGAAGATCTGCGTGCGCGATTCCGCACAATGGTGGATGAGAACCGTGGAGACATACATGCGATGGAAGATAAGCAGCTTGTAATTGCGACCCTGCTTGCTTCAATGGAGAAATCAAAGAAAAATATTGCAAGCCGTGGTGTTGATTTTGCAGAACTGGCAGATTTGGAGAGCCGGAATCTGCTATATCGGTCGGATGATCAGGTAATGACGGCTTGCCGTGATAATATTGCACAGACCCGAGAACAGTTAAAGACGCAGGAGCGTCAGCTTGCAGAAATCAGATCCAAAGCAGATAAGCTCGATGGAAGTATTCAGTATGCAATCGAGAACATACAAAATGGATATGGTTCTTACGAGGAAGTGGAGGAAAGCGAATCTGAGATTATCGCGAGTCTGGAAAGCGGACAGACATTGCTTAGCCGCCTGGAAGCGGAGGCAAAAGCGTGTGATGAGGAATATCGTGTATATGAGAAAAATCAGCGATATATGATGGATTTGTACAAAGACGTTAAGCGGATTGTAACAACACACGAAATCAATCTGGAACATGCACAGCCAATGAGAGAAGAAAAAGAAAAACTGCGGGAAATGTTTGAATCGCAGCTTATGAATTTTGACCGGACATGCAAACAACTTGATCGTGCAAAGAATGAATTGCTTAAGTTCAAAGGAAATACCGCACAGGCGTTTGATGAGATGCATGCCTATGAATTGGCAGGGACTATCCGGGATGACGTACGGATCCCAGAGGATTATGCAGAGGCAAAGACTTTGGTTGACAATCTGGAGTCTATGGTTGGCTATGTGCATCTGGAGAGGGATCGAGTGGAGAAGAGCCTGACTGACATGGAGAGTCTGAAGGCAAACTTCGAGGAACAGTGCTTGCAGCGTTGTCTGGATGTCCGGACGGAGTTGGATAAATTGCCAAAGCTTTCCAGAATTATTATGGATGATGAGGCGATCCAGATGGTGGGCCTGCAGGTTCCATATGTGAAAGATGAATTCTTAAAGCAGAGAATGTCAGATTATATTGACCGCATTGTGGCGCAGGCAGATGATTATGAGCAGGATCGGGATCGCATGAAATTCATTCGAGGCAGTCTGACACTGAAGAAATTGTTTAGCGTGATTGTGACGGATATGAATGCGATTAGATTGAGTCTGTATAAGCGTGAACGGATACGGGAACAGAGCCGGTATTTAAAGTATGAGGAAGCGGTTGGCAGTACCGGACAGTCACAGGGTATTTATATACAGTTTTTGATATCAATCATTAATTATATTTCCGGCATGTACCGGACTGGAAATGAGGATACGGGAACAAAGACAATCTTTATTGATAATCCGTTTGGTGCGGCGAAGGATGTGTATATCTGGGAGCCGATCTTCGCATTGCTTGCAGCAAATCATGTGCAGTTGATTGTGCCGGCACGTGGCGCGACACCGGCGATTACCGGACGGTTTGATGTCAATTATATTTTAGGACAACAGATGGCAGGTGGAAAGCAGTTGACCGTGGTTGTCGATTATACGAGCAAAGTCGAGCAGGAGGAGCTTGTTTATCAGGATCTGGAATATGAGCAGGTCAGCTTCGACTTTATCTAGGGAAAGACAGAGGATAAGTTATGCACTACAAGGAAGTAAAGGCAATTTTATCTCCGCAAAATGGTTTGAATGTATATCGGGGATGCAGTTACTCCTGTGTGTTTTGCGATGCACGGAGTACCTGTCACAGGATGGACCATGAGTTTGATGATATTGAGGTGAAAGCGCATGCAGTGGATATGCTGGAGTATGCGTTAAAGAAAAAACGGACGAAAAGTATGATACAGATAGGTGCTTCATCGGAACCGTATATACCTCTCGAAGAAGAATTACAGTTGGTGCGGCGATGCCTGAATCAGATTGAACGATTTGATTTTGGATTGGTATTATATACACATTCGACGCTGGCGCTTCGGGATATAGATATCTTGGATAAGATCAATCGTAAAACAAAATGTATTGTGATTGTCCGTCTAAGTACTTCTGATGATGCGTTGGCGAAACAAATGGAGGCAGACACATCGCTTCCATCAGAACGTCTCATGCTGATGAAGAAGCTTACAGCGCGTGGCATAACGGTTATTGTAAGACTGGCACCAATCCTTCCGTTCATCAATGACAGCCTGGAGAATATACAGGAACTGCTTTCTTATTGTGAGCAGGCAAATGTATATGGTATATTGACAGATAAGATGTGTCCGGTATTGCGGGAGGGCAACCGGGAACGGTTTTATCAGCAGTTATACAAGAAGTTTCCGGATATTTATGACCGTTATGAAGAGGTGTATGGAGACGAGAAGACATTGAAGACGGAAAATTACGATGCAATCATGACATATATCCGTGAGACGTGTGAGGCACATGGTATCCAATATGATAAGGAAGAACTTCTTCGATTCACAAGAGAGTATAAGAATAAGACGATTGGTACCCAGCTTAGTTTATTTGATATGATATAGGTGTTTCAAAATAGGATTTTCTTACATGGAGGAGATGGAGAAGATGAGTAAGAGCAAAAAGGAAAGACAACAGGAAAAAAGGGAACAGCGACAGGCACAGGTGCAGACAAAGAAATCTGTGGAAGAGAATAAAAAGACAGAAGAGGCCCCAGTGATTAAAAATTCACAGCCGGATCCTTCGGCAGATGTAAAGATGAATTTTTATTCCGGTATGTCGATGATTACGACAATCATGGCAGCTGCTTCTGCGGTGGTGGCAATGCTTGTAGCGTCAAGAGGATTTTATTATATTTTGCAGACGCTGTATGATGAAACAAAGACGGATATCGTTCTTTTGAGTGATAATCTGGTTGCAGCAGATTTCAGTCCGTCAATCCGTATTTTCCTGTATGTGATGGGACTGTTGATGGCGGTACAGGTTGTATTGTCTTTGGTTGGCACTGTAACGGCGATCAATCCGAAGAAGAAGCCACTCTTCCCGATATCGGCAGCGATGACTGTATTGGCAGTTGCCACATTGGTGTTGTATCTGGTCGGACATGCAAAAACAGGGGATATCTCGAATATGTTTTCCAGAGTGGAAGTGCATAAGCAGGTGGGGCTTTATACAATCTATCTGTATGTGTTGATCGCAAATCTTGTTTGTGCAGTAGTGAATCTGTTCGGACAGATGTATGGTTTAAAGTTGTATAAAAAGACAGGCAGTACCTGTTAATAAAATAGATAAAGTGTAGGAGGGTATGAAAATGGCATTTAAGGATTTTGTAAAAACAGTAAAGAGTGAAGCTGGTGATGCAGTGGAGGTTACAAAACTGAAGGCGAAGATCAGCAAGGAAAAGGCAACGATTAAAGAGACATACGAGGCAATCGGCGAGATCTTTTATAATAAGGTCAAAGAAGGTGCTCAGATGGATCCGGAGTTTTTACCGCTCGTAGAGAAGATTGACGCGGCGAAAGCGGCAATCAAAAACTGCAATGATGAGATAGATCATGTGAAGATGAACTAAATAGACAGGTGCCTGAAAAATAAAAGTTATAAGAAAGCAGAGGAAAATGAAGAATGGACTATAATCAGATGAGCTTGAAGATGCATGAGGAAAATCATGGTAAATTGGAAGTTGTCTCCAAGGTTGCAATCAATGACCGCGATGACTTAAGTACTGCTTATACACCGGGTGTTGCGGAGCCATGCCGCAAGATTCATGCGAATCCGGCAGATGTATACAAATATACCTGCAAGGCAAACACAGTCGCTGTTGTATCCGATGGTACGGCTGTGCTTGGACTTGGCGATATTGGACCCGAGGCGGCAATTCCGGTTATGGAAGGAAAATCTGTTTTGTTCAAGCGATTTGCAGGTGTGGATGCATTTCCGATTTGTCTGGATACGAAGGATGTTGATGAGATTGTGGAAACAGTGAAGCGGATTGCACCTGTATTTGGCGGTATCAATCTGGAAGACATCTCTGCTCCGCGTTGCTTTGAAATTGAGAGACGTTTGAAGGAAGAGTTGGATATTCCGGTATTTCATGATGATCAGCATGGTACAGCAATCGTTGTATCAGCAGGTCTGATTAATGCGTTGAAGCTGGTTGGAAAGCCATTTGATCAGGCAAATGTTGTAATCAATGGGGCGGGATCTGCCGGTATCTCCATCTGCAGGCTGTTGCTTGCGCTCGGTATCGGTAATGTGGTACTGGTCGATAAAAACGGAGCACTCTGTCCGGGTGAAAATTGGATGAATCCGGCACAGGCAGCAATGGCAGAGGTGACAAACAAGGACAAGCAGACAGGGGCACTTGCTGAGATCATGAAGGGGAAGGATGTATTTATCGGTGTATCCGCACCGAACATTGTAACTTCGGAGATGGTTGCATCTATGGCAAAAGATCCAATTGTATTTGCAATGGCAAATCCAACACCTGAAATTATGCCGGAGGAAGCAAAGAAGGGCGGCGTGCGTGTGATGGCAACAGGACGTTCCGATTATCCAAACCAGATTAACAACGTGCTTGTATTCCCTGGAATCTTCCGTGGAGCACTGGATGCGAAGGCAAAGGCTATCACTGAGGAGATGAAGATTGCAGCAGCCAAGGCGATTGCTTCAATTGTAACAGATGAGGAATTAAATGCGGAGTATATCATTCCGGGGGCTTTTGATGATAGGGTTGCAAAGGTGGTTGCAAAGGCAGTATCGGATGAAGCAAAGAAGCTTGGAATTGTGAAGTAATAATTCAGAAAATCAAAAAAGAAGAAAATTCCAGGTATTGTAGTTGTAAAGATGTGGGAGGTGTGCAGATGGATGGGATGAGTCAGAAGCTGGAACAAGTGCAGGCGGAAGTAAATAAAGTGATCAAAGGCAAGGAGGATGTTGTTAAGAAGGTTCTCGCGGCTGTGATTGCAGGCGGACATATTCTGATGGAGGATATCCCGGGTGTAGGTAAGACAACGCTTGCCACAACATTTGCAAAGAGTATGTCAATGCACTATAAGCGTGTGCAGTTTACCCCCGATGTATTACCAAGTGATATTTTAGGATTTTCTATGTATAACTCTGCTACCAGGGAATTTGAATATCGCGAAGGTGCAGTCTTTACAAATCTGTTCTTAGCGGATGAGATTAATCGAACCTCTCCGAAGACACAATCCGCATTGCTTGAGGTTATGGAAGAAAAAACGGCTACGGTTGATGGTGTGACCCGACCGTTGCCGGATCCATTTGTTGTAATCGCAACAGAGAATCCATATGGCTCTTCCGGTACGCAGATGCTGCCGGAATCCCAGCTTGACCGTTTTATGGTCTGTCTGTCCATGGGGTATCCGAGCCATGCGGATGCAGTGGCAATCCTGAAGGGAAATGCAGGTAGTCCTCTTTCGAAGGTGCAGGAAGTAATCTCGATGGAAGAGGTACTTGCGCTTCGTGCGATGACAAATAATCTTTATGTAAAAGATGATATCTATGAGTATATTGTAAATCTTGTGGAGGCAACCCGGACGATGGAAATCTTCACAATGGGAGCCAGCCCGCGAGGTACGATTGCGCTGTTGCGCATGGCAAAGGCGATGGCAGTGATCAATGGCAGGGATTATGTATGTGCGAAGGATGTGCAGGATGTGGCATGCGATGTGTTAGGTCATCGTGTGAAGCTTTCAGCACGTGGAAAAGCACAGGGAATCACAATGCAGCAGGCAATCGGCATGGTGATCGCAAATGTTGCAGCACCGAGGGTATAAGGATTGACAGAATATATTGTTCGGATAATTGGATATGGGATATTGCTCTTTGTAAATGCGATGATTTACTATTTTCTGCACAGCCAGTTTTATTTTCTGGTGCTCGTGCTGATGGTAGCAGGACCGGTTCTTTCCGCATTGTCTGTGTGGGTGTTGCGGCGCTATTTACAGGTAGAGATTCATCATGCGCAGGATTCCTATGGGGTACAGGGGGAGACTGCGTATTTTACGATACAGGTCAAAAACCCCACATGTTTTGTCTCACTTGATACGAAGCTGATCGTGAATGTGGAGAATGCGCTGATGGAGACAATCGGGCAGCAGGTATTCTCAGTACCGATACATGCGGGAAAAGGATATACACTTACGCTTCCGGTTGTGGCGAAGTATCCAGGACTGTTAAAGATCAGCGTGTCACGTGTGTATATCAAAGATCTGATGGGATTTTTCCGATTGAAGAAAAACGTGGAGCAGACCGCAGAGCTTAGTATCCTGCCTCGGGCAGTGACGGATATCGCATATGAAAAGACAGCGCTCGAACAGGGCATGTTGGAGAGCGAGGAAAGCTCGAAGCGGGGGAATGATTTCTCTGATGTGCAGGAAGTCCGGGAATATATTCCGGGCGATAAGCTGATGAGCATTCACTGGAAGCTGTCGGCAAAACGGGATATCCTGATGGTAAAGGATCGCGTGAGCATGTCAGATCATCAGCTTGTAATCGTACCGGAGCTTTTTATTGACCGGCCGGTTAACCTGGCAGCGGTTCTGACGATGACGTATTCGGTTATTTTTGAACTTATACAGAAGCAGACAACGGTGCGGCTTTTGTATTGGAGCGCAAACCGTTATGAGTATGAAGATGTGAGAATTGATTATAAGGAAGAATTAGATGTGGCGTTTACCCACATGTATTACGAGAAAACATATAAGAATCCGAGTGAGGCAGCGGATCATATGGCATTGGTTCACCCGGAGATGCATGCATATCTGCATATTTTTACAGATGGGCAGGGCGCACAGATGGTTGTGCGGGAAAATGAGTAGGTTTTGGAATGGCAAAAAAGAAAGGTGCAGATACAATTGAACCGATGGAACTGTGCGAGGGTGTGTACCTGCAGGAGGAATTCTTTGAAAAGAAGGAAAACCGGGTACTTACTTTGCTGTTGAAGGGTTTCATTGTTTATCTTCTTTCAATGGGAAGTATCGGTTTTTATCTGACGGCATTTAACATTTCGTTTCATGTCGTGCTTTGCCATGTTCTGATTTTACTGACATCACTTGGATGTGCCATGTTATATTATCGTCTGCTGGTGGAAAATCTCGGGTATCTGTTTTTGTTTGTTACATTCGCATTTTTAGTATTTACATTCCGTGATTATATCAATAGTGGATTTTATGCAGTTGTGAATATCACAGTGGATAATGCGGCACAGTATTTTGATGTAGATATTCAGAGACTGTACGAGGAGAAGATCGGAAACCGGTATGTGACAGTTACATTTGTTGCACTCTTTATCGGTATCGTGCTCGATATCTTATTAAATGTCTATATTTCCAGACGGATGCAGTATGTGACGGCGTTCGTGATTATTATGTCTCTGAATGTAATTCCGCTTTATCTGACGATGGAGCCGGATCTTTTATATGTGCTTATGATGCTTGCGGGTGTATCCATGGCAATTATATTTAAAGCAGGAAAGCATTACAGTCCGCAGGTGGCGGTGAAACGGAGCAGTGCACGGTTTTGTGTACAAGGGAAGAAGAAAAAAGAAGTTGCTTATGTCTATGATGTCAAAGCTATGCTGCAGGCGGGTGTACTGGCGGTTGTTTCGGCGATACTAGTTACGACGATGGCAGGCAGCTTCCGCCCGAAGGATACATTTAATGTGGGATATACCGGCAACAAATATAAGAAATTAACGATGGCAGCGATGTCAACACTGTTGGTCGATGGCTTTGAGGGGTTGTACCATAGAACCGGTACCAATGGCGGTGTCGGCGGAGGAAAGCTTGGAGATGTATCTACGGTTTATCTGGATAATCAGACAGATCTGGTTGTGAAGCTTGCACCTTATACATCGAACCGGATTTACCTGAAATCATTTACCGGAGTGCGTTATAATCCTTATGCAAATGAATGGACGCCGATGAGTGAGATTAAAGAATATGATGGCATGGATATGAATGCAGAGGCAAGGTCGCTGAAAGAGCAGTATGAGAAAAATGCGGCAGACGGTGCCAAAGCAACGATGGAAATTCAGTGTGTCGGTGTGTATCCTCAGGTCTATCAGCCATATTATACGGATGATGTGGGAACGATACGGAATGGATACACAATTACGTATTATCCAAGGGTTGGGAACAATCGTGCTTCGGTCGACTATCAGACAAAGGCATACACGGATGCGGATCTGTATGTGCCGGAGGAAAATATGGATGCAGTGTCGGAGGTGGCGACGGAACTTGGTACGATTGGAAAGACAGAGGACGTGATCGCATCACTGAAAAAATATTTTGATGATAATTATCCATATACGATCCGTCCGGGAAAAACACCAAAGAAAAAGGATTTTATTAATTATTTCCTGACGGAGAATAAAAAGGGATATTGTTCGTATTTTGCAAGTGCGGCAGTACTGATCTTCCGATATATGGGAATTCCGACGAGATATGTGGAAGGGTATGCGATCGACTATGAGCAGATTTTAAGTGGAGAACTTGTCGATGGAGCGGATTATGCAGATTATTATGATGGATATTCAGAGATTGGTGAGACCGCGTATGTACAGGTGAATGTCACCGATGCGGATGCTCATGCGTGGGTGGAAGTCTATGATCCGGTGATTGGCTGGTATCCGGTCGATGTGACACCATCTTCGGACGAGAAAGAAGATATCACGAATTTCTGGGATGAATTTGCGGATTTTATGGGCGATAGTGAAAGTGGTTCTGATACGATTACAGAGAATGGAAATGCGCTCACAATTCCGGATAATCTGATGCAAAATATCGTATATGGATTGGTGGCAATCGCGGCTTTATTTGTTGTATTCCTGTTTGGAAGACGGTTTGTGATCTGGCTGTTGTTTTACATCCGGTTTGCAAAAGCTTCCTATAATGATAAGCTGGTGCTTTACTACAGCAGGATAGTACAGCGATACGGAAAGCGGCATAAAGAGTTTGCAACATGTAAAAACTATGAAAATCAGATCCTGTATATGCTTGCACAAATGACGGCGGGAGAGAAAAAAACAGAGCTTGAGGCGCATGTGGATGAGGTGATAGAAACCTTAAATATTGCGGGATTTTCAAATCAGACTGTAGAGGAAACTACCTATAAAAAAACGCGGGAATATCTGAAGAAATTGCGAAGGGCGGTCAGGAAATAGACATGTATGTAAAAATGCATGTCTATTTTTTTCCAAAAAATTCTAAATTTCTTTAAAAGCCTATTGACTTTGTAGGAATTGAGTAGTAATATCGTTTTCAACGAATACATACTATTCCTAGTAAATAAATATGATATGTAGGAAAATATTTTAAATAAAAGGAGACAGGAATTATGAAGATTGTAAAACAGTTAACTGAATTGATTGGAAATACACCGCTTCTCGAGCTTACGAATTATGAGAAGGAGCAGGAATTAAAGGCAAAGATCGTTGTCAAGCTTGAATACTTCAATCCACTTGGAAGCGTGAAAGATCGTGTTGCAAATGCAATGATTGAGCAGGGAATCAAGGATGGCAAGATCAATCAGGATACCGTCATCATTGAGCCGACAAGCGGAAATACCGGAATCGGTCTTGCATTTGTATGTGCGGCAAAGGGACTGCATCTGATTCTGACGATGCCGGATACGATGAGTGTGGAACGTCGGAAAATCGTAGGTGCGCTTGGAGCAGAAATCGTCCTGACACCTGGACGCGATGGCATGAAGGGCGCAATCGCCAAGGCAGAGAGTCTGAAGGAGGAATATGGAAATGCATTTATTCCACAGCAGTTTGAGAATGCTGCAAATCCAGCCATCCATAAGGCAACGACAGCACAGGAAATCTGGAATGATACAGACGGACAGGTCGACATTTTCGTATCGGCTGTAGGTACAGGCGGAACGGTAACAGGAACCGGACTTGGCTTGAAAGAGAAAAATCCGGATGTCAAGGTGGTTGCGGTAGAGCCTGCAAGTTCCCCGGTTCTTTCTGGAGGAAAGCCGGGACCGCATAAGATTCAGGGTATCGGTGCAGGATTCGTACCGGATGTGCTTCGTATGGATATCTTAGATGAGATTATCCCGGTAGAAAACGATGCGGCGTTTGAGACATCCAGAGATGTGGCAAGAACGGATGGCGTGCTTGTTGGTATTTCTTCCGGAGCTGCACTTTCCGCGGCAACAGAGCTTGCAAAACGCCCGGAGAACGAGGGCAAGATGATCGTTGTATTGCTTCCGGATACAGGGGAGAGATATTTATCGACTTCTCTGTTTGTATAAAAAGGTAAACTATGAAAAAAAAGACAATTCCCGTTCTTCTCGTATTTGCGCTCCTTCTTGCCGGATGCGGAAAGAAGGAGGACGGGACAATCCAAATTACAAATGTATCGTATGATCCGACACGGGAATTCTATGAAGCGTATAATCAGATGTTCGAGGAACATTACCAGGATACATATGGCGAGACTGTAGAGGTTATCCAGTCACATGGCGGTTCCGGGGTGCAGGCACGATCCGTGGTGGAGGGCTGTAATGCGGATGTCGTAACGCTTGCACTCGAACATGATATTACACTGATTCAGAATACTGGTCTGATTGATGCGGGATGGAAGGCTGAATTTGCCGATGATTCATCCCCATATACATCGACAATCGTATTTCTTGTAAGAAAGGGAAATCCGAAGCAGATTCAGGATTGGGATGATTTGATCCGCAAGGATGTGGAGGTAATCACACCGGATCCGAAGAGCAGCGGTGGAGCCTGCTGGAATTTCTTAGCCGCTTTAAGTTATGCGAAGACTGTATATAAGGAAGAATCCGGGCAGGAGGATTTCATGCGGAAGTTATACAGCCGGGTTTCTGTGATGGATTCCGGTGCCAGAGGCGCTACAACAACCTTCGTAGAGAACAAAAAAGGCGATGTGCTTGTGGCATGGGAGAACGAGGCAATTACAATCCAGAATTCTTATGCCGGTGAATATGAGATTATCAATCCTTCCGTCAGTATACTGGCACAGCCGAGTGTGGCAATCGTTGATGATAACGCGGATGCCAACGGTACGCAGGAAGTAAGCAGGCAGTATCTTGAATATCTGTACAGTGATGAGGCACAACGGTTGATCGGAACCTATGGATATCGTCCGGCCAATGCAGAAATTCTGGAGGAATATGCAGATAAATTTGATTTGACTATCAATCTGTGGAGTATTGATGATTTTGGTGGATGGGACAACGCCTGTGAAACGTATTTCGATGATGGTGCATTGTTCGATCAGATCTATAACCATTCGTAGAGGAAAGAGTACAAAAGTGATGAACAAAGCAAAAAAGACGCGTGTGATTCCGGGATATCATCTGACATTTGGAATCGTAATTACATTATTATCCCTGATCGTACTGATCCCGCTTGCATCGGTGCTTGTCTATGCATTGAAGCTTTCGCCGGGGGAGTGGTTCCGGCTTATCATGAAGGAAAATGTAAGAAATGCATTTCTGACAAGTATCGGATGTTCCTTCCTGGCAGCTGTAATCAATACCGTGTTTGGACTGATCCTTGCGTGGACACTTGTCAAATATGAGTTTCCGGGGAAGAAGCTGTTAGATGGTTTCATTGAGCTTCCGTTTGCACTTCCGACCGCGGTTGCAGGTATCACGCTTTCGAAGCTTTTCTCGGACAGTGGATTTTACGGAAAGATATTCGCGAAGTTCGGAATCCAGATTGCTTATACGAAGACCGGACTTGTGCTTGCACTTATCTTTGTCGGAATCCCGTTTGTTGTACGGGCGGTACAGCCGGTATTGGAGAAGATGGATGGACAGTATGAGGAAGCGGCGTTCATGCTTGGCGCAAGCCGCAGGAAAACGTTTCTTGCAGTCATCCTTCCTGAGTTACGACCGGCGCTTCTTACCGGGTTCGGTCTGGCATTTGCCAGAGGCATCGGAGAGTACGGAAGTGTCATCTACATATCGGGAAACAGCGCGAAGGATAAGACGCAGGTCATCTCATATGTAATCATGCAGAAGCTTGGAATGATTGACTATGAGAGTGCCACAGCGATAGCACTTCTAATGTTAATAATATCATTTGTATTATTGTTGTTTATCAATATCGTTCAGGCGAGACAATCTGCCAGAACGAATCTGCTTTAGAGAGCGTCCGTGGGATGAAGTTCCATATTAGGATGACGCTGGCAATCTGCCACTGAACGGATGTGAGGGGCGATACATTAGGAAGGAGGAGCCAGCATGAGTGAAAATGAGAAATTAGAGCGAAGCAGACGCCGGACAAAAATTATATTAATCACGATTACGGTACTGTTTATCGTGCTGATGCTGGTCGTGCCACTACTCTCTGTGATCGTCAATTCCCTGCGGGAGGGATTCGCCTTTTACATCGAGTCAATCTCGACAGAGTATGTGCGACATTCGCTGCTTGTGACGCTGCTTGCAACAGGCATCGCAGTTGTCGTGAATACAATATTTGGAATTTGCGCCGCATGGCTGCTCACGAAGTTTTCTTTCCGTGGCAAACAGATTCTTGCAACGTTGATTGATATTCCGTTTTCAATCTCGCCGGTTATCGTAGGACTTGCCTACCTGATGACGTTCGGCAGACTCGGATGGTTCTACCCGGTGATCCGGGCGTTTAACCAGTATTTTGGAACGGATGTGCGAATCGCATTTGCGATTCCGGGCGTGGTACTCGCCACGGTGTTTGTCACATTTCCGTTTGTCTCAAGAGAGATTATCCCGGTATTAAATGTACAGGGAAAGGATGAGGAAGAAGCCGCTGCGCTGATGGGTGCAAAGGGATTTACAATATTTCGAAAGATCACATTCCCACATATGAAATGGGGACTGATTTACGGCATCATCCTCTGTACGGCGCGGGCGCTGGGAGAGTTCGGTGCGGTGAATGCACTCTCGAAGACGCGGGGCGAGACATTCACCCTGCCGCTTGAGATCGATGCCCTGTATATGTCGGGGACAAAGACCTCAATCACCGCGGCATTTGCGGTATCTTCGATTCTTGTGATTTTAGCGATCATCTTACTGATTGCAAGAAATATTATCGAGCATAGAGGAAAAGAGAAGGAGCCGAAAGGAACAAGGTAGAGACTATGTATGTGGAAATGAAAAATATCTATAAAAAGTATGGTGATTTCCTTGCATCGGACAACGTGAGTTTCGGCGTCGAGAAAGGAAAGCTGGTCGCTCTGCTTGGACCATCCGGAAGCGGAAAGACAACACTTCTCCGGATGATCGCAGGACTGGAGAATCCAAACGAAGGTGATATATTTATTGACGGCAAGCGCGTCAATGATATCCCGGCGTCAAAACGTGGAATCGGATTTGTATTTCAGAGCTATGCACTGTTCCGGTATATGACGGTGTATGAGAATGTTGCATTTGGATTGGAGCTTCAGAAGATGCCGAAGAAACAGATCAAGGAACGTGTGACCGAGCTGTTATCGCTGACCGGACTTTCCGGCATGGAGAAGCGGTATCCGAATCAGTTATCCGGTGGACAACGGCAGCGTGTGGCATTCGCCAGAGCGTTAGCTCCGAATCCGCAGGTACTGCTGTTGGACGAACCGTTTGCAGCGATTGACGCGAAGGTGCGGACCGAGATTCGGACATGGTTAAAAGAGATGGTCACAAAGCTTGGTATCACAAGTATCTTCGTCACTCACGATCAGGATGAGGCGGTCGAGGTTGCGGATGAGATTATCATCACGAACCACGGTGTGGTCGAGCAGATGGGAACACCGCTTGCAATCTACAAATCTCCGGATACCCCGTTTGTGGCACAGTTTATCGGACGGTCATCTGTGGTGGAAGATTACGACCGGCTGAAAGGATTTGAACGAATCCCACATGCAGACAAGGCGGTTATCCGGCCAGAGTTCGTGAAGATCTCGAAAAGCGGAAAGCTTGACCGGTATATCAGTGCTGCCGAGCTTGGAACGGTCAAGGAAGTGATCTTCAAAGGAAACCGCATGGATGTCGTTGTCGATATCAACGGAATTGAGTTAACCGGCGAGCGGTCGCTCGAAAAAGATCTTGTATCGGTCGGAGAGACGGTACATGTGCTGATCTACCGGTTATATGTATTTGATGAAGAAAAGACATATTTGTTAGAGAATAAAGAGATGCAGGAGCAGGATGTATTCTACATCTAGCGCAAAGGAAAACTGGAAGGGAGTCGCTTATGAATATCGAGAACACAGAGATTCTTCATACGGACGTGCTGATCATCGGAGGCGGAACCGCCGGATGCTATGCGGCACTTACCGTAAGGGAGAATTCCGATTACAAGATCATCATAGCGGAAAAGGCGAACATCAAGAGGAGCGGATGCTTAGCTGCCGGTGTCAATGCAATCAATGCCTATATCGTGAAGGGAAGAAAGCCGGAAGATTATGTGGAGTATGCGAAGAAGGACGCGGACAATATCGTGCGGGAGGATCTGCTGCTCACGATGTCCGAGGGCCTGAACCGTGTGACAGCGAAGATGGAACAGCTTGGGCTGGTCATCTTAAAGGATGAGAATGGAGAGTATGTCGCCAGAGGCAATCGGAATATCAAGATCAACGGTGAGAACATGAAACCGCTTCTCGCATCGGCAGTGGAAGCACTTCCGAAGGTGACGATTTTGAACCGAGTAAATATCACTGATTACTTAATCGAAGATAATGAGATCAAAGGTGCGATCGGATTTTCCATCGAAGAGCAGAAAGTTTATGTGATCCGGGCGAAGAAAGTGCTCTGCGCAACCGGTGGTGCGGCCGGTTTGTACCGACCGAACAATCCGGGCTTTTCGAGACATAAGATGTGGTATCCGCCATTTAATACCGGAGCGGGATTCGCAATGGGAATCCTTGGCGGTGCCGAGATGACAACGTTCGAGATGCGGTTTATCGCCCTTCGCTGTAAGGACACGATTGCACCGACCGGAACGATCGCCCAGGGCGTTGGCGCGAAACAGGTCAATGCACTCGGCGAGGTATATGAGACAAAATACGGACTGACAACTTCCGAGCGTGTGTATGGCACGGTGATGGAGAACTTACAGGGCAGAGGTCCTTGCTATCTCCGTACAGAAGGTATTTCAGAAGAACAGAACGAATCACTCAAGAAAGCATATCTGAACATGGCGCCGAGCCAGACGCTGAAATGGCTCGAATCCGGCAGGAAGCCGAGTGAGCAGAATGTTGAGATCGAAGGAACCGAGCCGTATATCGTAGGCGGACATACCGCGAGTGGCTACTGGGTAGACACGAACCGTCAGACGACGATCAATGGATTATATGCAGCCGGAGATGTGGCAGGTGGCTGTCCACAGAAATATGTGACAGGCGCGATGGTCGAGGGCGAGATCGCGGCGAAGCATATCGTGCAGATGCTCGATGCGCAGGCAGGGACATCGGATGAGGGATCCGCAGATGCGGCACTCGATGCAGAGCTACAGACGGTTGTGGATGATAAGATCACCGAATACACCCACTACCTGAACAATCCTTCCGGGATGTTTGGGACAGAGGCACTTGAGGAAGCGATGCAGAAGGTCATGGATAATTACGCGGGCGGAATCTCCACCCATTATCAGTTCAATGCGAAGCAATTAGAACTGGCAAAACAGAAGATCAAGCAGCTACAGGAGCTTTTACCCGATGTGAAGGCGGACGACATGCATGAGCTGATGTTTGTCTATGAGCTGCGGGAGCGGTTGGTTGTATGCTTATCCGTGATCGCACATCTTGAGGCAAGAAAAGAGACACGATGGCACAGCTTCGCAGAAAATCTGGATTATCCGGAGAAGAGCGATGCGTGGTTAAAATATGTAAACTCCAGATACGAGGACGGCGAGATTAAAATCATCTTCCGTGACTTAGTAGGAAGGGAGGAAGCTTATGAGCATCTTCATTGATAAAGAAAAATGTAAGAAATGTGGGAAATGTGCAGCCGTCTGTCCGGGCAGCCTGATCGGTAAGAATCCGGATGGAACCGCATGCATGCGCTACCCGAAAGACTGCTGGGGATGTTCTTCATGCATCAAGGAATGTAAGTTCGGTGCAATCGCCTTATACCTTGGCGCAGACATCGGCGGCATGGGAAGTAAGATGACCGTGAATGCAGAGGACGGCAAGCTTTATTGGAACATCGAGAAACGGGACGGCACGACCGAACAGGTTGTGATCAACCAGAAAGAATCGAACAAGTATTAGATCGAAAGGAAGGTACAAGAGGATGGGACAGTTATCACATCTGGATGAATTGGAAGCAGAAGCGATTTACATTATCAGAGAAGTGGCAGCCGAGTGTGAGAAGCCGGTTATGCTTTATTCCATCGGAAAGGACAGCTCCGTCATGCTGCATCTGGCGATGAAAGCATTTTACCCGGAGAAGCCGCCATTTACGTTCCTGCATGTCAACACGACATGGAAGTTCAAGGAGATGATCGAGTTCCGTGATTACATGGCAAAGAAGCTTGGCATTGAGATGATTGAGTATATCAACGAGGAAGGCGTAAAGCAGGGCATCAATCCATTTGACCACGGCAGTGCTTACACAGACATCATGAAGACACAGGCATTGAAGCAGGCACTCGACAAATATGGATTTACCGCGGCATTTGGTGGCGGCAGAAGAGACGAGGAGAAATCGAGAGCGAAAGAGCGTATCTTCTCTTTTAGAAATGAGCATCACGCATGGGATCCGAAGAACCAGAGACCGGAGATGTGGAAGCTTTACAATTCCAAGATCAAGAAGAAAGAGGAAGTCCGGGTATTTCCGCTTTCGAACTGGACAGAGAAGGATATCTGGCAGTATATCAAGCGTGAGAACATCGAGATCCCATCACTGTATTTTGCAAAGGTGAGGCCGGTCGTATACCGGGATGGAAATATCATCATGGTAGATGATGACCGTATGAAGCTTCTGCCGGGCGAGAAGATTGAATACAAGAGCGTGCGTTTCCGTACCCTTGGATGTTACCCGCTGACCGGTGGATGCGAGTCAACTGCAGATACATTAGATGCAATTATAGAGGAAACGCTTTCAGCAGTTTCTTCCGAGCGTACAACGCGTGTTATCGACAACGAGGCAGCCGGAAGCATGGAACGAAGAAAACGGGAGGGATATTTCTAAGATGAGCGGATTATTAAAATTTATCACTTGCGGTAGTGTGGACGATGGAAAATCCACATTGATCGGACATATCTTATATGATTCCAAGCTGCTTTACGCAGATCAGGAAAAGGCACTTGAATTAGACAGTAAGGTTGGAAGCCGCGGCGGTGCAATCGATTATTCCCTTCTGTTAGATGGACTGATGGCAGAGCGTGAGCAGGGTATCACAATTGACGTTGCTTACCGGTATTTCACAACAGACAAGCGAAGCTTTATCGTGGCAGATACACCGGGACATGAGGAGTATACAAGAAACATGGCAGTCGGAGCATCCTTTGCAGACCTTGCAGTAATCTTAGTGGATGCAAAGCAGGGCGTGCTCGTCCAGACAAGGCGGCATGCACGAATCTGTGCATTGATGGGTATCCGGTACTTCGTATTTGCAGTCAATAAGATGGATCTTGTCGGTTATGATGAGGCACGTTTCCGTGAGATCGAGAAGCAGATTGCGGAGCTTACAAAAGAGCTGTCACTTCCCAATGTAACGATTATTCCGGTTTCCGCAACCGAGGGCGACAATGTTACAACAAAGTCAGAAAATATTCCATGGTACACAGGTAAGGCATTGCTTCCGTATCTCGAAGATATCGATATTGCAGAGGACGACAGCGAGCAGGGCTTTTATATGCTGGTACAGCGTGTGTGCCGTCCGGATCATACGTTCCGTGGATTCCAGGGACAAATCGAGTATGGAAGCATTCATGTGGGCGATGAGATCACAACACTTCCAAGCAACGAGACAGCGAAGGTAAAGAGCATTTATATCGGTGACAAGGACAGCGAATTTGCAGCGAAAGGCCAGCCGGTTACCATCCAGCTTGACCGTGAGGTGGACGTATCAAGGGGATGTGTTCTGTCAGTTGCATCCGGCGCGAAGGTTGCTTCTTCGATCACAGCAACGCTGCTGTGGATGGATGATGAGGAACTGCAAAACGGCAAGAACTTCTTCTTCAAGCTTGGCACGAAGATGATCCTTGGAGCCGTGACCGATATCGAATATGCAATCGATGTCAACACCGGCGAGAAAAAGAAGGTTAGTAGCTTAAGCAAAAATGAGATTGCGGTCTGCAAGATCTCTCTGGCAGATAAGATCGTGGTCGATGAATTTAAGAATCATAAGACACTGGGCGAGTTCATCCTGATCGACCGTGTTACAAATATGACTTCTGCCTGCGGTGTCGTAGAGCAGGTACATACCGAGGAAACCGGACTGTACGAGGGCAGAGTTGACAGAAATACAAGAGCCGCATTAAAGAGTCAGAAGGCAGTTACTGTGAAGTTCGTAGAAGGAAAGACAATTAACCGTGCGTATGTCGAGGAAGTGGAGAAATCACTGAGCATCGAAGGACGTCATACATACTTGTACGCACCGGCCGATGGCGAGGCGATTGAAACCGTTGTGAAGCATCTGCACCGTGCAGGACTTGTCGTATTGCTGCTTGTAAACGAGAAGCAGGACAAGGCACTTACCGGAACCTATGATCTCGTATTTACAGGCGATGCAAATGAGGAAGAGGTAAGCAGGAAGATAAGATCTGCATCCGCATATGCGGGTACGATCGTTGCAGGAAGAGATTATATTTAGGAGGCGCCACATCATGAAGTTTAATACAAAACTTTTACATGGAAATAAAATGGGCGATGCCAATACCGGCGCAACACTCACACCTGTGCATCAGTCAAGTGCCTTTTACCAGCCATCTGCGGAACAGCACGAGAAGCTGTTTCACAATAAGGCAACCGGATTTTCGTATACACGAATCAATAACCCGACGATACTTGCCTTTGAGGAACGTATGACGACACTTGAAGGCGGAATTGCATCGGTTGCCTGTGCATCCGGTATGGCAGCCATCACGAATGCACTATTGAATATTGTGACATGCGGACAGGAGATTGTCGCATCGACCAGTCTGTATGGAGGTTCGATTGATGTGTTCCATGATTTCGAAGCATTTGGAATCAAGACGGTGTTCGTAGATATCAGCGATGTGAATGCGGTAGAGGCAGCTATCAATGAGAATACGCGTGTGATATTCGCAGAGACGATCGGCAATCCGAAACTCGATGTTGTGGATATCGAGGCACTTGCCGAGCTGGCACATCGGCATGATCTGCCGCTTGTGATGGATAACACCGTGGCAACGGCATATCTGGTAAAGCCGATTGAGAAGGGTGCAGACATTGTTGTTAATTCCACATCGAAATATATCAATGGTAATAGCAACGCGATCAGCGGTGTGATCACAGAGAGCGGACGGTTCAAATGGAACAAAGAGAAATACCCGGGGGTTGCAGAATATGCGCGATTTGGTAAAATGGCTTATACAGCAAAGCTTCGGAATGGGTTGTTCCGTAATACGGGAGCCTGCATGGCACCGCAGACGGCATTTTACAACCTGATTGGAATGGAGACGCTGGGACTTAGGATGGAGCGTGCCTGCAGTAATGCAAAGGTGCTTGCAGAGTTTTTGAATACATACCCGGATATCACGGTGAACTATCCGGGGTTAGCGTGTAGTCCTTGGCGCGAGGTGGCAGATAAGGTGCTTGCAAATGGATATGGTGCAATCTTAACGATCCGTGTAGGATCAAAGGAACGTGCATTTTCAGTTATCAACAACCTGAGTATTCCAAAGATCGTATCGAATATCGGAGATACGAAGACGTTGATCATTCATCCGGAGTCAACGCTGAATGCACATAGTACAGAGAAAGAAAAAGAAGATGCAGGCGTCTTTGACGATCTGATCCGAATCAGTGTGGGCATAGAGGATATCGAGGATCTGATCGAAGATTTCAAAGCGGCACTCGCTTAGACGTTAGGGCATGCATTACCAACAGGAGGATGAAAAGAGATGGCAGTTGATTATGCAGCATTAAAAAAAGGTGGATTTATGAGACAGAAGCAGAAGAACAACTTCTCGCTTCGTTTACAGGTAGTCGGAGGAAATCTGACGGCGGAGAATCTGAAGAAGATCGCTGAGGTAGCAGAAAAATATGGGGATGGACATGTCCATCTGACGTCGAGACAGAGTGTGGAGATTCCATTTGTCAAGCTTGATGATGTGGAGGAAGTAAAGGCAGAGCTTGCCAAGGGTGGCTGTAAGCCGGGTGTGTGTGGACCACGTGTCCGTACCGTAACTGCGTGCCAGGGAAATCAGATCTGTCCAAGCGGAAATATTGATACTTACGATATCGCGAAGAAATTAGACGCACGGTATTATGCGAGAGAATTGCCGCACAAGTTCAAGTTCGGTGTGACCGGATGTCAGAACAACTGCTTGAAGGCAGAGGAAAATGATGTCGGAATCAAGGGCGCATGTGTTGTTTCTTACGATGAGCCGAGCTGTATCGTGTGTGGTGTCTGTGTGAAGGCGTGCCGCGAGAATGCGATCACGATCGAGGATGGCAAGCTGACACTCGATACAAGCAAATGTAATTACTGTGGCAGATGTGCCAAGGCATGCCCGACAGATGCATGGAAGGGTGAGAGCGGATATCTTGTATCCTTCGGTGGTTTGTTCGGAAATCAGATCTGCAAGGGAGAATCCTTCCTTCCGGTTATCACATCGGAGGAACAGTTATTCCGTGTGACAGATGCAGCCATTCAGTTTTTTGATGATTACGCAAATCCAAGTGAACGTTTTCGTTTTACACTGGAGCGTGTTGGAATCGATAAATTTAAGGAAGTTATAAAGGAGGCTTATAATGGGTGATTTTGAGATTGATGAGAGAGTTGATATCACAGATGTTGTCTGCCCGATGACATTTGTAAAGGCAAAGGTAGCAATGGAAGAGCTGGAGATCGGTCAGGTGCTTGCAGTTACCATGAACGATGGTGAGCCGGTGCAGAATGTACCACGAAGCTTCAAGGAAGAAGGACAGCAGATCTTAAAGCTGATTGACAACGAGAACGGCACATACGATCTGATCGTGAAGAAGGTCGAAGAGTAGGAGGCAGCGATGGCAAAACGAGTAGGAACCGCAGAGTTTGAAGCGGAAGTGCTGAAAGAGAAGCTTCCGGTGATCGTAGAGTTTTATTCTGACAGCTGCATCCCATGTAAGCAGTTATCGCCGATTCTTGGCGGAATCGAGGATGATTACGAGGATCAGGTCAAGGTTGTCAAGGTCAATGTGAATTTCGACGCAGACCTTGCGGGGGAATATCAGGTAATGGCATCCCCGACGATTCTCTTCTTCAAGGATGGCAGGGAAGTTGACCGTATCCGCGGACTGGTAAAGCGCCCGGAGCTGGAAGGCAAGGTCAAGAGTATACTGGAATAAGGTAGAACAGTTAATTACAAACAATTATGAAACTGGACTTAACTGAATAGAGTTGCACATAATTACTAATTCTAAAGCAGACCATTGAAGCACGCTGGCACTTAACGAACGGCAAACTTGTTTGACGTGGGTTTAGTACCACTGCGTGTGGAAGTGAGTGAGAGGAGAGCGCATATGAACCGTAGGTTCATATTTAGGATGCGCTCGACGATTTACCGCCGAACGAAAGTGAGGGGGTGTTACCCGTACGGGTCTGCGTAGAATAGTAATTATATACAACTCATAGATAGGGTAAAAACTTCATAATTGTTTGGAACAAAGGAGGATAAATAAATGACAGTTGTAGTGGCAGGCGTTAAGAAGGAAGTAGAAGCAGGAACAACCATCGCAAAGCTCATCGTAGATGAGAAGGTGGAGAATCCGGATTATGTAACAGTTACCGTCAATGATGACTTCGTTGACAGCGACGTATTTGACAAGACAGAACTGAAGGACGGGGATACGGTAGAGTTCCTGTACTTCATGGGAGGAGGCGCATTTTAATGGCATTTACGAATGAACAGATGGAGCGTTACAGCCGTCATATCATTCTGCAGGAAGTCGGTGTAAAAGGACAGAAGAAGCTGATGAACGGCAAGGTTTTAATTATCGGTGCCGGAGGTCTCGGCGCACCTGCAGCAATGTATCTGGCAGCAGCCGGCGTTGGTACAATCGGTATTGTCGATGCCGATGAGGTTGACCTTTCAAATCTGCAGAGACAGATCATTCATGGAACTGCCGATGTAGGCAAGGCAAAGGTAAAATCCGCAAAAGAGACAATGAATGCGATGAACCCGGACGTCACAGTCAATACATACCGTGAATTTGTAACCTCAGAGAATATCATGGATCTGATTAAGGATTACGATTTCATCATTGATGGAACCGATAACTTCCCGGCGAAGTTCCTGATCAATGATGCCTGTGTTATGGCGAAGAAGCCATTTTCCCATGCAGGTATCATCCGCTTCAAGGGTCAGCTTATGACATATGTACCGGGAGAAGGTCCTTGCTATCGTTGTGTATTCAAGAATCCACCACCAAAGGATGCAGTTCCAACCTGTAAGCAGGCTGGCGTTATCGGTGCGATGGGCGGTGTCATCGGAAGCTTGCAGGCGATGGAAGCAATCAAGTACCTGATCGGCGTCGGTGATCTGCTCACAGGCAAGCTTCTGACTTTTGATGCATTGAAGATGGAATTCCATACGATCAAGCTTCCGGATAACCATAAGACATGTGCAATCTGTGGTGACCATCCGACGATTCACAAGCTGATTGATTATGAACAGGTCGAGTGTGACGGAAAGTAGGTAGAGCCATGTTAGTGATGACAAAAGCAGATTATGAGAAGATATTAGAGCATTGCAAGAAGGGGCTGCCAAATGAATCCTGTGGATTGATCGGCGGTGTCGTTGAAGATGGAATGAGGTACATCAAGAAGGTGTATCTGCTTACGAATATTGATGCAAGCAACGAGCATTTCTCGATGGACCCGAAGGAGCAGCTTGCCGCAGTCAAAGATATGCGGGCAAATGGATACCAGCTGCTCGGCAACTTCCATTCTCATCCGGAATCCCCATCCCGCCCGTCTGAGGAGGACAAGCGTCTGGCATATGATTCCAAGGTGAATTATCTGATCCTTTCTTTGATGGATTTTGAGAACCCGGTATTGAACGCATTCCATATTGACGAGGAAAAAAATGTGACCAAGGAAGAACTTGTAATCGAATAAGATTATTTGAGCGGCAGGAAGGGGATTCCTGCCGCTTCTGCGTGGTAAGCTGACAGGATGTGGGCGTAGCGAGCGGGAAACGGGCTGAAAAACCCACGAGTTGGGTTCGGGAGACAGAAAAGCAAGCAGAAAAACCAGAACCGGAAAATAAATCGTAGAAGTGGAGCAGGATGTGGGCGTAGCGAACGGGAAACAGGCTGAAAAACCCACGAGTTGGGTTTCGGAGACAGAAAAGCAAGCAGAAAAACCAGAACCGGAAAATAAATCGTAGAGGTGGAGCAGGATGTGGGTGTAGAGAGCAAGAAATAAGTGGAAAAACCCACGACTTGGGTTTCGGAGACAGAAAAGTAAGCAGAAAACCCAGAACCGGAAACAAGAGCAATTTCTAAGGTTGAATGAAACAAGAATGTCAATTATAATATGCAGTATGTGTATGTTAATGAAAATATATAAACAAAAAGATATATTAATAATATAACAGAGATCAATATGCGGATTACATCAGGTAATCAGAAAAATAACAGATAACAGGAAGAAGCACCTATGATATGCATCAGTATCACACATAAGAATTTAACAGCGGCGAAGCGGGAGTGCTTTGCCTGTAATGATGAGGAACAGATAAAACTGGCAGACACCGTGGCGAAGGCATATCCGGAAGCCGGGTTGGTTTTACTTATGACATGTAATCGAAGCGAGATCTATATGAGTGGCACAGACACGGATTTTGTATGGCTGGAACAGCAGTTTGCGGATACAAAGAAATTCCCGGTTGAGGCGTTGAAAGGTGCCGCTATGCGGTATGAAGGACGAAGCTGCCTGACACATCTATGCCGCGTAGTCTGTGGACTGGATTCTGCCGTGCTTGGAGAGGTTGAAATCATCCGGCAGGTCAAGCATGCGTATCTTGCAGCGAAAACGCGCGGGCAGACCGATGCAGAGATGAATATGGTATTCCAAGGGGCACTGCGGCTTGCCAAGGAAGTGGCTGAGACTTCGCAGATGACACATCTTCCGGTATCGGTTGGAACACTTGCATGTACAGCGGCATTGGAGTTTGGTGCAGGAAAAAATATCCTCATCATCGGAGCTGCCGGGCAGATGGGAAGCATCGTGATGCGGGATCTGCTTGATGCGGATGCACAGGTGCAGATCGTCGGTACGAGCCGGAAGCATAAGCAGGCATTGCAGAAAATCCTCTCGCATGAGCGGGTGCAATGGGTGCATTACGACCAGCGGTATGAATATCTAAACTGGGCGGATGTGATAATCAGTGTGACGGACAGTCCGCACTATACATTTCTTGCAGATAAGCTTGCGGAAATACGGAAGGAAACGAAACCACAGTTGTTCTTAGACCTTGCGATTCCACGGGATATTGATGCAGAGATAGGAAGACTTTCCGGCTGTGTCGTGAAAGATCTCGACTATATCAAGTCGCTTGCTTCGGAGAATAACCAGAAGAAGCTTTCTGAGGCAAAGAAGATTGAATTGCTGATTGAAGAACATGTGGATGAGATGCAGAAGCTGCTTGCATTTCGTACATTTGTCGGGACGAGGAAGGACATCACGGAGAAGCTTGGTGAGAAATCTGCGATGTGGCTTTTGTACCGGTTGAAAGATGTTTTGGATGCACAGGACTTAAATCATGTATTAAAGGGGATAGAAGATGGCGTATTTTCCATTCATGATACAACTCGATGATAAGAAATGTCTGATTGTAGGCGGCGGTGTAGTCGCAGCACGGAAGGCGGAACAGATGTGCGAATTTGGTGCGCGTGTGACCGTGGTAGCACCGGAGACCTGTGCCAAACTGCTGGCTGTGGCAGGCGAGGAGCGCACTGATAAAACGATAGATACAGCAGATAATCCAGAAGATAACAGTCAGAAGAAACCAAACCGAATTCAGGTGAGGAGGCGGGAAGTCACAGAGTCGGACATTTCCGGTATGGACGTTGTAATCATGGCAACAGATGATGAGGAGCTTAATTCACATTATGCGGAGCTTTGCAGAAGCAAGCATATACTTGTAAATGTGGTCGATGTGAAGAAAGATTGTGATTTTTATTTCCCGGCAATTATCAAGCAGGGCGAGGTTGTTGTTTCGGTGTCTACCGGAGGCAGCAGTCCGATGCTTGCATCGAAGATCAAGAAGGATATCCGGCAGACGCTTCGGACAGACTATGGTCAGATCGCGGAAGAACTTGGTGCTATCCGTGAGGAAATTCTGGCAGAGGAGCCGGATGAACGGGCAAGAAAACGAAGATTTGCATCAATTGTGGAGGCAAAAATGCAGGAACAGAGAATCCGGATCGGAACGCGGGGGAGTAAACTTGCGCAGATTCAGACAGATATGGTGATTGAACAATTAAAGAAGCATTACCCGGATGTGCGGTTTGAGAAAGTGATCGTGACGACGAAGGGTGACAAGCAGAAGGAGGCGGCAATCAGTTCCTTTGGAGGCAAGGCGGTGTTTGTAGAAGAAATCGAAGAAGCCCTGCTGGACGGTATGATCGATCTGGCGGTACACAGCGCGAAGGATATGCCGAATCCATGCAAGAAGGGGCTTGGCATCGCAGGGGTTCTGCCACGCGCCTGTGTGCAGGATGTGCTGATCTATCGTGTGGATACGGATATCCGGTCGAAGGATACATTTACCGTGGGAACCGGAAGCTTGCGCAGACGCTGTCAGATCAAGGAGTTATACCCACAGGCAGAGTGCATGGAACTTCGGGGAAATGTCACGACGCGTATACAGAAATTGCGGGATGGCTTGTACGATGCAATCATCCTTGCGGCAGCGGGAATCGAGCGGCTAGGCATCGAGAAGGAGCCGGATCTTGTCTATGAATATCTCGATGTGGATGCGATGCTTCCGGCAGCCGGACAGGGCATTATCGCGATCGAGGCGTGCGAGGGAACACTTCCGTATCGTATGGCGCACATGATCAGTGACGCGGAGACAGCTGGTTGTCTGCGTGCCGAGCGTGCGGTTGTCCGTGAGATGGAAGCGGGCTGCCATGAGCCAATCGGTGTATATGCGACATGGAAAAATGAGAAGAAGCTTTGCGTACGCGTGATGAATGCCAGAAGCGGAAGCATCGAGCGTGAGACGTATGAACGTGAAATGAAAGACACACGGTAAGCGGTTAAAAACTTTATAAATTATGTATAAAAACTCTTGACAAAACAGTTAGGATATACTAACTTATACACAGGGTTAGGAAAAACTAACTCTGGTGTAAATCATTGTGGCTCCTTTGAAATGTTACAAAATGGAAGGCTGGCTACCTGCCATGTTTCGAAGGGGCAATAAAAATTTTGGAGGTGTTTTATGGATAAGGTTTATATTGTTTTTTGGACACAGGGTGGAAATACAGGTGCGATGGCATCTGCAATTGGTGATGGCGTAACGGCAGCCGGGAAAGAGCCTGTGTTCCTTTCTCCTTCTGAGGCAGACATCAACGAATTGAAGGATCTTCCGGGATTCGCAATGGGATGTCCGGCAATGGGAGCAGAGGTATTGGAAGAGACAGAGATGGAACCTTTTGTTGCAGAAGTGGAAAGCATCGCAGCCGGAAAGCAGATCGCGTTGTTCGGTTCTTATGGCTGGGGCGATGGCGAGTGGATGCGTGACTGGGTTGACCGTATGACAGCAGCCGGCGCAAGCGTGATCGACGGAGAAGGTCTGATCGCACATGAGGCACCGGATGAGGAAGCGGTTGCGGCATGCAACGAACTCGGAAAGAAACTTGCAGCAATTTAAGGATCTGATATATATGGGATTTGAAGAAAGCCTAATCCGGAATGCGGCTCCGACCTTAGCAGGGATTAAAACAGCAAATTTATATAATTTCCGATTTAAGAATCTACGGGAATGCATAGAATCGATTCATAGGATGAACAAGCGTCTCAATCAAAAGGGAATCTATATAAGATTGATGAAAAATGTAAAGGATTTCTACTTGCTTTATGTGTATCGCAAATCGAAACTGGAAGAACGAATCGTGGATCCGGAAGTGCACACATTTCTGCAAAACTATGGTTATAAAGATTCTGGAAATCTTGCTTCTTACATAGAGAAATTGAAGGAGCGAATCAATACGGAACCCTGTTTCCCACATGAAATCGGTGTATTTCTCGGATATCCGATTGAAGATGTAAGAGATTTCATCGAGAAGAAAGGGGAAGGCTGTGCCTATTGCGGGGAATGGAAGGTGTATCATGATGTTCCTGCGGCCATATCATTTTTCTGCAAGCTGAAAAAGTGCAGGGATGTGTATACACGGGTATACGAAGATGGCAGGAACATATACGATATGACGGTCCGTGCATAAATTTAAGAATATGCATCCGCCCATTATTATAGGGAAATGAGTGAATCTATATGGCGTATGCGGGGATGTATTTGTTGAACGAAAACAAGTAAGAAAGGAAGTAGTAACATGTATTTAGAGATTGAAAAAGTGTATGGAAGAGAAATCCTTGACTCCAGAGGAAATCCAACGGTTGAGGCAGAGGTTACTCTGATCGATGGAACAGTTGGACGTGGAACCGCACCATCGGGTGCATCAACCGGAGAATTCGAGGCGTTGGAGCTTCGTGACGGTGACAAGTCAAGATATCTTGGCAAGGGAACCACAAAGGCAGTGGATAATATCAATACAAAGATTGCAGATGTGCTTGTAGGTATGGATGCTTCCGATATTTATGCAGTTGATGCAGCGATGCTTACACTCGATGGCACAAAGGATAAGTCTAATCTTGGTGCAAATGCAATTCTTGCCGTATCGATCGCAACAGCAAGAGCCGCATCTATCGCACTTGACATTCCGCTTTATAAGTTCCTTGGCGGTATTCAGGGTACAACACTTCCGGTTCCAATGATGAATATCCTGAATGGTGGTGCACATGCAGATTCTGCTGTTGATACACAGGAATTCATGATCATGCCGGTTGGCGCTCCTTCCTTTAAGGAAGCTCTTCGCTGGTGTGCCGAAGTGTTCCATGCATTGAGAGGTCTCATCAAAGATATGGGCGATGTGACAGCCGTTGGCGATGAGGGTGGATTTGCACCGAATAAGCTTACGTCTGATGAGGAAGCAATCGAGAAGATTCTTGATGCAATCCGTGTGGCCGGTTATGAGCCGGGAAAGGATTTCATGATCGCTATGGATGCGGCATCGTCTGAGTGGAAGTCTGAGAAGGGAATCGGATATTACAAGCAGCCAAAGTCCGGCAAAGAATATACATCCGATGAGCTGATCGCACATTGGGAGTCATTGGTTGACAAGTACCCAATCATTTCTATCGAGGATGGTCTCGATGAAGAGGACTGGGAAGGATGGAAGAAGATGACAGCCCAGATCGGACACAAGGTTCAGCTTGTCGGAGATGACCTGTTCGTAACAAACATAGAGAGACTTTCCAAGGGAATTGCCATGGGCGCAGCGAACTCTATCCTGATCAAGCTGAATCAGATCGGATCAGTTTCCGAGACATTGGAAGCAATCAAGATGGCTCACAAGGCAGGCTATACAGCTATTTCATCCCACCGTTCCGGCGAGACGGCTGATACAACGATTGCAGACCTTGCAGTTGCATTGAATACCTGCCAGATCAAGACAGGTGCGCCGTCAAGATCTGAGCGTGTTGCAAAGTACAACCAGCTGCTTCGTATCGAGGAAGAACTTGGCGCAGCAGCAAGCTATCCGGGTATGAAGGCATTTAACGTAAAGAAATAATAATGAAATATAATAAATGAGAGACAAGGCGGGCAATGAAGCAGATTCATTGCCCGTTTTTTCGTGATAAGTCGTCGTGCAGAAATTGCGCCTGTGTAAGTTTTTATGATGGACAATATTCAACGAGCCGGTTGGCGAGAAGTCACTATAAAGGTCTTGGCATGCGGGAAATTGTTTATTATAATTAGAGTATAATCGTGTCAAGGAAGAGAGGTGCGGATCTATGAAAATAAAATTCGACAATATAACTGCAAAAACTGCGAAATATTGTGCACTTATATTTACAGTGTTTTTGCTTATCGGTCTGGTTTTTTCATTTCTCGAAATCCCCGGTACAGAGGTGTTTTATATCATGACAGTTTATACAGGCGTGCTTGTAGGACTTCCGTGTTATGTTGTGGTTCTCGCTGCAAAGCTGTATTTTTCCCGTCTGCGGGCCTACGGCTACGAAATCCCGGATAATAAAAAAATATATGGGAATAATCTGAACAATCTTCCGAAGACGCGCGAGGCAGGAAGCTCGCTTTTTGCAAAGCACAGCCGGATTGGGATGTGGATGTATTTCGCATGCTTTGTCCTGTTTCTGGTGGTGGATGTGATGTATCTGATCAAATGGCATTTTATGAAGGATATCTGTACATTTCTGTTCACTGTGTGTCTGGTTCTGGATAGCGTCTGGCTTATTCTTGCGATAATTATGTGGCGGCAGAGAAATACAGAGAAGTACCGGGATGATGTGGAATGTGACAAAACGCGCAAAGAGCGCCTGAATCTTGAGAATATTATTGTATTTGCAATCTTCTGGGCGATTGTCTGTGCGCTCGTGAGTAATCTGGCGGTGTCAACAACGAAATATATGTATAAAACGCAGATGGAGGATGCACAAGTGGCAGCGTCTGAATTAAAAATGGCGGATAATACGGTGGAATTAGGAAGTTATGAATCATAAAGAAAAACTATATCGAGAAATTAAAAAGTTCACAAAATGGGCGGATCAATGTCAACCAACATGGTCGGAGGAACGCGATAATGGAGAATGGGAGCTTGGGTATCCGCATTTTGAAGAATTGTGTGGTGCAGCGGAGGACGTTGTAAATGAATATCCATGCAGTGAAGCCGACGAGACACTGATCCATGCATTGCTGTTTGTAATAGCCAGAGATAATGAGTGTGAGGAGCTTGTAGAAGAGAAACTGGTGTTGCGCAGGGACTGGTTTGAATTGCTTGCGAGAAAGAGTATTGGATCAAAATACGTGAATGCAGAGTGGCAATTTGCGAAGCATCTTGGAGATTGCGCGGGTTGTGATCCAGAACTTATTTTTCTATTTATCAAATCGGAGTATGAATATACTTCCAGAATGGCACTTCAGACGATGGCAGAATTAAAGCCGGAATGCGCGGAACGCTATGCACTTGAATTTTGGAATCATGGGAAATATCCGGCAGGTTCTTCGGAAGATGAATATCAAAAAATCATGGCGTTGCATGTATTGGCGAAGCTCAACTCACTGAGATTAGAAGCGTATCTGGAGCGGGCGAAGCAATCGGATTATAAGTGGTTGCGGAAAAATGCAGAGGAGCTATCGGCAAAATAAAATTGAAAATCAAGGTCAATATCATTGAGATATATTGCCGATAGGATGCTGGATTATTTCCGGTTTTCGTATCAGGACAAGAATATTATTATTGATTTACCTTCCAAACGTACATTGAAATTGGGAGATAAGCGGTAACCTGGGAGGAATGTATGAGCAGTTTGTATGTACATTATCCAATAGCAATGTGGATAATTGACGGAGTTTTCTGGGCGATTGGTTTGTTGTGCTGGATCGCTACTTATATTGGGGCACCGCTTGAAAGCAAGAAGCGGGGATATCATGTTTCCGGAGTGCCGGGAGTTCCTTTCGTATTCTTCTTGCTGGCAGGTTTTTTCTCACCGAATAAATGGTTGATGCTTATTGCACTGCTTGATTTTAGTCTTACATACTTGCCGGTCTTTTTGTTGAAAGAACATTTGAAAAAAAGAAAAAGCAAGGATGTTAAAAGGTGAAGCTGGTATTTTAGAAATGCACTGGTGCGGGCAAATTATACAGATCTGAAAAATGGAGTGCATGAAACAACAGAATATTTGGAATTGTTCCTTAAAAATTTGTTACTGGATGAAAAAAATGAGCTGCATAACAGAACGATGCATGTGAGTGGTAAATTTAATAATTCGCAAAAAGCAGACATTGAAGAAGAAAATATCGTTTCCTGTAATGTATGGGAAGCGAATGCTATGATGAATGAAGGAGGATACAAAGTGAGAAAAGTACCAGAAAACAATAGTTACAAAAAGGAAATTGAAGAAATTGTAAAGTTATGTGAGAAAGCGATACCTGAATATGGTGAAAAAGCATCGTTTTTTAATGCAGGTGCATCAGAAGAAGAAATGAAACAATGGGAAGAAAATAATCAAATAAGGATACCTGAGTCTTATAAAGAGTGGTTAAGGTTTTCCGCTGATTGCCAAATAAGACAGAATTTGGCCGGTTTTTATTTTCCGCGATTCTCGGAAATTGTTCCGTCAGATTTGGTTATTATCGGATGGTTGATTGGGGATGGAGAATTACTTTGTTTTTCAAAAGAAAATGGAAATTTTATACGATGGTTTGAAGGAGAAGTAAATGATGAGTTTGAAAATTTCGGAGATATGTTGAAAGAAATAATTCGAATGCTTAAAGAAAAAAGTGAGATTTCAAAAGAAGCGGCGGATTTATTTATGAAATTTATGAAAAATGCTGAGGAAAGAGAAAAGCATTCGGAGGAATGACAATGACATTTGAAAAAGCAACTGCTCAAGATACAGGTATGTTGACAGAACTTAGAATCGCATATTTGCAAGAGGATTTAGGAGAAATTGGGGATGCGGATTTAAAATTGATAGAGTCATTATTGCCAGGTTATTATGAAAAACACCTTAATAAGGATCTAATGGTCTATGTTGCACGCAATGAGAAGGATATCGTTTCCTGTGCATTCTTGTTGATCGTGGAAAAACCTATGAGCCCATCATTTATTACTGGGAAGACAGGGAATGTTTTGAATGTTTATACGAAGCCAGAGTATAGGAAAAAAGGATATGCTAAGAAATTAATGAACATGATGTTGGAGGACGCAAAAGCAGAAAACGTGAGCAATATTGAATTAAAGGCAACAGAGGATGGATATTCCTTATACAGATCTGTTGGGTTTGAAGATGTTGTAGCCAAGTATCAAAATATGAGAATTTCGTTGTAGGATTTGGCAGGAATCTGGTAAGGTTACAGCTTCTGGCATGATACCAGGGTTTTGTCCCAGTATCGAGACAAAAATTGCAGAGCTTTAATTAGCGTACCGCAATAGAGAGTTTGGACAGATGGGCAGGGAGTATGAGGACGAAAAAATGAGTAGTCTTATTTTTCAAAGTTCATATATTGTTATTATACCATCATATTATAAGACGGACATTCATAAACATCCATTTCTGCATTTGTTTGCAGGGAAAAAGAGCTGCAGAATTACAGTGGGTAAAGAAAATATATGGGGAAATATTATTCTGCTTGATTCAAGAGTCAGGCATGCAGTTGAAGTAGGAAACAATTGCGCTTTTTTTCTGCTGATTGATCCCACAAGCATTATTGCGGAACAGATTCGCGAGCAATATATAAAAGGTGGTTCCTACTGCAATGTTTCGGATGAAATTGCAGAGATATCAGAAGATATTCACAATTTGCCGGAAAATGAAATTATACGTATTGTTGAAAATATGTTTCTTGCCATGGGTATTTCAACAGGAAAAAACAACGTAAGAGATGAAAGGATTGAACTGATAATCAGCAAAGTTATTTCTGGGGAATGGTTAAGTTACAGTGTTAAGCAGATTGCGGAGAAAGTTTTCCTTTCTGAAAGCAGGTTGACGCATTTATTCAAGGAAGAAGCGGGAATTTCGCTAAAAAGTTATATTCTGATGCGCAGAATGGAATATGCATACAGATTGATAAGCACGGGTAGTAAAATTACCTGGGCAGCGCAGGAAAGCGGTTTCTCAAGTTCGGCACATCTTGCATACACTTGTAAGAAATTAACGGGTGTTTCTATTACGGATGTATTAAAATAAACAGAAAAACAGCAGATTTTTGAAAGCAAAAAGTTTTCCCTTCGGTTATAGTGGCTAATATAATTATAAGGAGGAGAAAATTGCTATGAAGTTTATGTATTTTTTTGATGATAAAATAAAGCGCCATATTATGAGGGGGAAAAAATATTGCAATCCGGCAGAAACAGGAAATTATGAATGCGGAATAAGTTGTATCAGGCAAGGGGATGTAAATCTTTGGTTTTATACCAAAAATGGCGTGACAATAGCTGTTGATTCAGGACATTTGAATTATCGTGGTGTTGAAAATTCTTTTCAACAAATAGGTATTAATCCAGAAGAAATTAAACATGTTTTTATTACTCATGCCGATGTGGATCATTGTGGTGGAATTGACACAAGCGGAACAAATATATACCCAAATGCACAAGTGTACCTGGGGAAAGCGGAAAGCGCATACTTGAATGGAAGCATCCATCGTATGACAAAATTAGGGGTGAAGATTAAAAATTGTGTCAGAATTAAAGAAGGATATTACGCTATAGATAAAAATGAAAAGTTTGATATCGGAGGCATTAAGGTACAATCTATTCCTACACCTGGACATACTCTGGGGCATACCTGTTATATTGTTGATGATAAGATTTTGTTTACCGGAGATTGTCTTGCAATAAATGAAAAAGGTGGATATAGTTTTTTTGATTTTTTCACCCAATATCCAGATATGAACAAAAAGTCTCTGGTGAAATTGAAGGCATTGATTGATAATATCCAACACATTCAATTAGAATATGTCTGTACAGGGCATAGTGGTATCAGAAAATATTCTGACGTTATATTTGCACACATTGATGAATCAGCGCAATTTAGTAAAAGAAAGCCATTTGATGATAAAGCACCTTATGATGCTTTCGACCGGTAATCATGAAAAGATTGGAGACCATTATGAAAAACATATGCTAGCTGGGATGGGGCATTCCCATGGGACTGTTGTTCTCCGTAATGTTTGCATCCCTGCAAAAGGGTATGCTGTCAGGTATTGCCGGAGGTTTGCTTTTTTGAAAGAAAAGTGCGGAATGTAAAGGAAACTTACGGGGTGATCTTTACCTTTTTATTCTGATGCCGACTAAAATCTTTACTTTTAAGGTAAAATAATGATATAATAAGTAAAGATATAAAAGGAGGTTGCGGAAGTGATTTCATATGCCGGACTTGAAAAAATTCTAAAAGAAAAAGGAATTGGAAAAACAGAACTCAGTACAGAAGCGGGTTTATCCACGCGTACCGTTGCCAAAATTGCAAAAGGTGAGAAATTATCCACGCGCAGCCTAAACAGGATTGCCGGGTATTTAAATGTTGCGCCCGAGCTTCTTTGCCGCCAGGAATCCGACAACAAAATTCTTCAGTTATTAAGGGATGAAAAAGAAATACAGCTTTCCGGAGGCCTGTATCATGAACTTCAAGTTAGAATGACCTACAATTCCAATCATATGGAAGGCAGTAAACTTTCGGAGGACCAGACCAGACTTATTTTTGAAACGAACACGATTAACATGGGAGACGGTATCCCCGTGGATGATATTCTGGAAACGGTTCATCATTTCAGAGCGATTGATTATTGCATTGATATTGCAGAGAAGAAACTGACAGAAGAAATCATAAAAAAACTGCATTTCATGCTTAAGCATGATACAAAGGACGCAGCACTTCCCTGGTTTGCAGTAGGAGATTATAAAAAACGTGCGAATGTAGTTGGGGGAAGAGAAACCTCAAAACCTTCAGAAGTTGCCAGAGATATGCGGGCACTTCTGGAAAGATATAATGCCAAGGATAATGTTACGATAGACGATATTATTGAATTTCACGCAGAATTTGAATACATTCATCCTTTTCAAGATGGGAATGGAAGAGTCGGGAGGCTGATAGCCCTAAAGGAATGCCTCAAAAATAACGTCATTCCTTTTATTATTGAGGATAGCAAAAAAAGTTTTTATTACAGAGGACTTTCCGAGTGGAGAAGGGAAAATGGCTGGCTTGTGGATACGTGTCTGGATGGGCAGGACACTTTTGTGAAATTACTTGATATGCTGGAAATTCCGCATGAATGAAATGGGTGCGGGACAAATCGGGATTTCATGAAATGTTAAGAGGAAGCTAATGAGAATGATGGTAGAAAAAAAGAAATCAATAGCATTAATTATTATTTTACTTACAATTGTTGTTATTTTTATTTGTGGTCGATATTATTTTGCACACAATAAAAGTTATAAAAATGAGGCAATTGAAAAAGGAGATTATATATATCTTAATGGAGTAAGATATTCTCAAACATCGAAACTGGAAAATTATAAAATATCAAATGCGGTAATTTGTACATCTGACAGTGGGAGAAAATTATATGAGATAGAAGAATATCCTGATTATGAATATATCGCGGGATATTATGCATGGGACGGCGTAATATATAAAAAAGATGAAACAGACTGATAACTTCTATTTGTCGGGATGATGTGTTTTATGGAGAAGAAAAATGGATTTTAATACTCTCGAGAAAGAAATAGAACAACTGAACAGGATAGATATACGCGCGAATTATACTAGCCGTGACAGATATTATAGATTGTATAATTCTATATATGAGGACTTACTTGAAATGGAAAAAGATAGCCTAATCTTCGTAGAATCAGGAAGCAAGGGGCTTGGCTATCTTCGAGAGTTGCTCACAAATGATGGTCCGGAGTTTAGCTATACAGTTGTTTTCTGGGAAAAGAATAGAAGTTTAAGAAAGTATAAGATCGGCGTATGCATACGGGGATTACCAATCTGTAAGCCAGTGGAGGATTGAATTTAACGGCACGGAAAGGAAGTCGGCATGAGAAAAGTACCGGAAAACAATAGTTTAAAAAAGGAAATTAGGAAACTATTAGAATTATGTAAAAAAGATGAAAAAGATAATGGAGAGAAAAGAAATTATTTCAATGCCCCTATTACTGAAGGAATGTGGACGGCGGTGATGAATGTGAGTGAACGGATTTTTATGAATGAGATATTTGCATCGTATATCCCAAGCTTTACATACCGGCTTGTGAATGTACATCAGTATACGAACGAGCAACTGTTGATTCATGAAGATGAAGGTATCCATAGGCGAAGCGACGGATTGTTTGATAAAGATGATCGGAGGCAGTCAGATGGGAAATTGGTTTGAGAATATGGAGCCTATGGACATACAGGAAGAGCGAGCGAAGACGAAAGCAGCGGAAGAAAAGCTTGGAGAAGCGGAGAAAAAACTGCAGGAAGCTCAGATAGAAAGTATGAAATCCGTCGTTCAACTGGTCAAAGAATTAGCGGGTGACAAAACACTGGCTGCGCAGAAATTGATGGACAACTGCCACATGACGAAGGAAGAAGCGGAAGCATTTGTAGAAAAAAATTGGTAAAACATATGAAAGGGTAGGGCTCGGAAGTAGATACTTTCGGGCTTTTTACGTTGGAGATGGATAAAAGTCCTCCTGTCATATTAAAATATGTAGAGCAAATGTCAAATATGTGATAAAATTTTGCATGACAGAGGGACACGAGATATACATATCAAACTTATGTGGAAGAAACAAAACAGTAAAGAACAGTAAAAAATATAAACAACAGTAAAAAATATAAACAACAGTAAAGGACAGTAAAAGTGGTATATTTAATCGGAGCAGGTCCCGGCAATCCGGGATTAATTACATACAAAGGCTTGCAGATCTTAAAATCGTGTGATGCGGTGATCTACGACCGGCTTGGAACAGGAGAACTTCTCGATCTTGTGCGACCGGCTTGTGCGAAAATCTATGTCGGCAAGCAGGCAGGTGCGCATTATAAGAAGCAGGAGGAAATCAACCGGATTTTGGTAGAGACCGCAGGAAAATACGAGAATGTTGTCCGCTTAAAGGGCGGCGATTCGTTTGTGTTCGGACGTGGCGGCGAGGAAATCCTTACATTGCAGGAAGCGGATATTCCGTTTCAGGTGATTCCGGGTGTGACTTCTGCAATTGCGGTGCCGGAGGTGCTTGGAATTCCTGTGACACATCGGGAAATGAGCCGGAGCTTTCATGTGATTACCGGACATACGAAGAAGGGCGAGGCAGATGCACTTGCGAACATCCATAAACAGGAGGGAACCAGTGTGTTCCTGATGGGACTTTCGAATTTGGAACCGATTATGCAGAGGCTGCGCGAAGAGGGGGAATCGGAGGAGACACCGGTTAGTGTGATTTCAAATGGTATGCTGCCCGGAGAGACAATCGTGCGCGGTACGGTAGGGACGATCGGCAAACTTGTTTCGAAGAACGAGCTTGTTTCACCGGCAATCATAGTCGTCGGGCAGACAGCTGCCTGCACGATGAAGGACAAGAAGCGCAGTGCAATTGATGGCTGCAAGATTGGTGTTGTTGGCACGGCGGTATTCCGGGAGAAGCTGCGCGGACTGCTGGAAGAAAAAGGCGCATCATTATTTTCAATTTGTGATATGCATGTCAGAACGTGTCCGGATATGGAAAAGTTAGATGTGGCAATTCGGAATTTGTCAGATTACCGGTGGATCGTATTCACAAGCCAGAACGGAATCCGGTTATTCTTTGACCGGGTGCGCGCGTGTGAGGTCGATCTTCGGAAGTTTGCAGATATCCGATTCGCCGTGGTTGGAAGTGGCTGTGCGCAGGCGCTGGAGCAGTATGGATTTTATGCGGATTATATACCGGAGCAATATACGACAGAAAGTCTTGCAAATGGGCTTTGTACCGTTGTAGAATCAGAAGAAAAGGTTTTGATTACGCGTGCGAAGGAAGGAAGTCCGGTCTTAGAACAGATTTTATCTGCGAACCGGATTGACGCGGAGATTCTATCCATCTACGATGTGCGTGGCGCACGGACAGAAAACTGGAAATACTTAAATAATTACGATGGAATTTTATTTGCAAGCGCTTCCGGGGTGCATGCATTTGCAGAATGCCTTGCCGAGACCGGACAACCAGACTGGAACCCGGCACAAGGAAAGAAGCGCATTGTACTTGGCACAATCGGACAGGTGACAGCAGACGCCCTTATAAAATGTGGTCTGCCAGCCGATGTCGTCCCGGAACAGTGCGACGCAAAAGGCTTAGTAAGGGCATTGGATATTGCCTTTGACATGAAAAAGACAGATAATAATAAAGAGTAAAAATGTAGATGGAGGTGGACATACTTACCAATTCTTAAGCAGACCGTTGAAGCACGCTGGCACTTAATGAGCGACGGATTCATCGTCGCGAATTTAGTACCATTGCGTGCTGAACCGAGCGCGGAGGGCGCATATGAATCGAAGATTCATATTTAGGATGCGCCCGACAACCTGCCACAGAGTGAAACGATGTGGCGATACCCGAGAGCGCGTCTGCGTAGAAATGGTAAGTATGTTCAACTCCTGTAGAGAGGTACATTTATAATTACTGTAAGTTATAGGAAAAGAGGAATATACACACATGATACGATTAAGAAGATTGAGAGAAAATGAAGTACTGCGAAACATGGTGCGCGAGACACAAATCAGCAAATCCGATCTCGTCTACCCGGTATTCATCAAAGAAGGAACCAATGAGAAAAACCCGGTCGATTCCATGCCGGGCATCTACCAGTATACATTGGATCGGTTCGATGAGGAACTAGAGCGCATACAGGCGGCTGGCATTCCGGCAATTTTGATCTTCGGTATCCCGGAACATAAGGACGAATGCGGTAGCGGCGCTTATGATGAAAATGGTATTACGCAGCGTGCGGTGCGCGAGATCAAGAAGAAAGCACCGGAGCTTTTGATTATCGCAGATGTGTGCCTGTGCGAATATACCTCCCATGGACATTGCGGATTGGTGCAGGACGGAAAAATCCTGAACGATGAGACACTTCCGCTGTTGGCGAAGATGGCGGTGACACTTGCCAAGGCGGGTGCAGACATGATCGCACCGTCAGACATGATGGATGGACATATCGCATATCTGCGGAAGGCATTGGATGAAAATGGATGCGTGGATACATTGCTTATGGGATACAGCGCAAAGTTTGCGTCCGGATATTATTCTCCGTTCCGGGATGCGGCACATTCCGCTCCGGCATTCGGCGATCGCAGAACGTATCAGATGGACCCTGCAAATGGCAGGGAAGCATTGCGCGAATGTGAGGCAGATATCGAAGAGGGCGCCGATATCATCATGGTGAAACCGGCACTTGCTTATCTTGACATCGTGAAAGCGGTGCGTGGCGAAACGAAGCATCCGCTCGCAGTCTACAATGTAAGCGGTGAGTACTCGATGGTCAAGGCAGCAGCGTTAAACGGATGGATCGATGAGAAGCGTATCGTCATGGAGAACATGATCGCGATGAAACGTGCAGGCGCGGATATTATCATAACCTATCATGCACTTGACGTGGCTAGATGGCTGCAGGATGAACAATAAAATGATTCGCAGGAATGTGTATCGCGATAGATGAGGAGGAAGCATAATCATGCAGACAGAATCTGAACAGTTATTTGAAGAATCCAAGAAATATATTCCGGGCGGTGTGAATTCGCCGGTGCGTGCATTCGGCTCAGTCGGACGCTCCCCGATTTTTATAAAAAAAGCGAAAGGTTCCCGTATATTCGATGAGGATGGAAGGGAATATATAGATTATGTATGTTCATGGGGACCGGGAATTCTCGGACATGCAAAGGAGACGGTAATCGAAGCAGTGAAGGCGGCCTGCGATGACGGACTGACCTTTGGTGCACCGACAAGAAAAGAGCTGGAGATTGCGGAGCTTATCACGGCACATATGCCTTCAATGGAAATGTCACGTATGGTAAATTCCGGTACAGAAGCAGTGATGAGTGCAATCCGCGCGGCACGTGGATATACCGGAAGAGATTACATTGTGAAATTCAAAGGCTGTTATCATGGACATAGTGATGGACTTTTGGTAAAAGCTGGCTCTGGCGTGATTACACAGACGGTGGCAAACAGCGCGGGTGTTCCGGAGGGTTATGCGAAATATACTCTCGTCGCAGAATATAACGATGAGGAATCCGTAAAACAGTTATTCGATGCATATAAGGGACAGATTGCAGCAATCATTGTCGAGCCGGTTGCAGCAAATATGGGTGTTGTGCCACCGAAAGCAGGATTCTTAGAGTTTCTGCGTGACATCACACAGACAGATGGCGCATTACTGATCTTCGATGAAGTTATCACAGGATTCCGTCTGGCACCGGGCGGCGCGCAGGAATATTTCCATATCAAGCCGGATCTGACAACGCTTGGCAAGATCGTCGGTGGAGGTATGCCGGTTGGAACCTACGGAGGCAGACGGGAGATCATGCAGTGCGTGGCACCACTTGGTGAGGTATATCAGGCAGGAACCTTGTCCGGTAATCCGATTGCGATGACGGCAGGCATTGAGACATTGAAGCTGCTGGATGCACATCCGGAAGTATATGCAAAGCTCGAAGGAAAGACCGCAGGACTTGCACAGGCAGCAAGAGAGGCATTTGGCAATCGGGTCTGTGTCAACCAGATTGGCTCATTGATGAGCATTTTCTTCACGGACAAGCAGGTGGTTGATATGGATACCGCCATGACGAGCGACACGAAGCAGTATGCAGCATTCTTTCGCTATATGCTTGATCATGGAATCAACCTCGCTCCGTCGCAGTTTGAGGCAATGTTTATCTCAGATGCACATACAGAGGAAGATATCCGGAAAACGATTGATGTTATGAAAGAATTTGCACATAGATAGATCGTGGATAAAATAAGAAATTGATTTAGAAATAATCGAAATGAATGAAATAGAAACCAGTTTGGAGGAAAACGATGAGTGATACAAGGAAAGATGTTGTAATTATCGGTAGTGGTCCCGCAGGTTTATCGGCGGCGGTCTATGCGAAGCGTGCGTTGCTGGATGTGGCAGTAATCGAGAAGGAAATGTTCAGTGGCGGACAGATTGTTACAACTGATCGTGTGGATAATCTGCTTGGCTTCTACGGAACAAATGGCTATGATCTGTCAGTAAAGTTCCGGGAACATGCAGATGCGCTGGAGGTTCTATTTATGGAGGGTACGGTGACGGACATTGCCGATCAGGGCGATTATAAGGAAGTGCATCTGGAAGATGGCAGTGTGATCGAGACCAAGGCAGTGATTGTAGCGACAGGAGCTACTCATCGAAAGCTCGGCGTGGAAGGCGAGGCAAAGTTTTCCGGCGCCGGTGTTTCATACTGCGCAACCTGTGACGGTGCGTTTTTCAGGAATAAAACGGTAGCCGTTGTCGGTGGCGGTGATGTGGCACTCGAAGATGCCCTGTACCTTGCAAATGTATGTGAGAAGGTCTATCTGATTCATCGGCGTGATGAACTGCGCGGTGCCAAGGTATTGCAGCAGAGAATCTTCGATGCAGTAAATATCGAATTCTTACCACACACCGAAGTACGAGAGATCTGTGGTGAGAACATGGTTGACCATATCTTGATCGAGGATAACCGGACAGAAGAAAAGCGAGATCTCGCATTATCCGGCATTTTTATCGCGGTTGGCATGCAGCCACAGACTGCATTTGTAAAAGATGTCGTAGAGATGGAGAATGGCTATATCTGCGCCGGTGAAGACTGCCGCACGAATGTACCATTTCTATATGCAATCGGTGATGTGCGCACAAAGAATGTCCGTCAGATTGCAACTGCAATCGGCGATGGTGCCGCCGTGATTGCGTCACTTGAACACGATCTGTTACAGTAAGAATGATTTTAGGAAAATCTGTAAAAGATAGGAGCGCATTTGTTATGCGGGCAGTATATGTGATTTGGAGCAATTAGTAAGTGATAAAAAGTATACTCCAAAGGGAATAAAAACAGATGTGATGGATTGGAGTAGAATTTGAAAAATGAAGATTATACTCCAATGGGAGTAAAAACAGATGCGATGGAATTGGAGTGAATTTGAAAATATGAAGAATTTACTCCTATCCATAAATACAAGGAATGGCTTCAATTGGAGTAAATAACTGATTTTCAGAAGGAAAATTCCAAAATCAAAAAATGCCAAGCAAGTCATATAGGAGTAACAACAGCAAAAATAGGGAAGTTACTCCAATTGTTATATAAATTGAAAAAAACCGGTTGGAGTAAATAGTAGCAAGAACAGAAATTACTCCAAATGCGGACCAGGGTAAAAAAACGGTTGGAGTACAGCACCCCCAGTTGGGAGATTTGCTCCAATCAGCAAGCAGGACAGAAGCAATGGGACATTCAGTAAACTGAATTTCCATACATTGACAATCCTACCTACAAGATATATAATGTCTTGGATTTTACACAGTAGATATTGTACTTTCATACAAATTCAAAGGAGACAATCATGTCGAAGTTACGTTATCATATCGCAGTCATGGCTGCGAAATTCAGCAAAGTCATAATCCGCCTTTCCGGACGGAAGGGTACACACACACCGGGTGTTGTTGCAAGAAAAATCTGTCCGGATTTCCTGGCACAGGCACCGAAGGCACCGCTGTGTATCTGTGTGACTGGTACAAACGGAAAGACTACAGTGGCGAATATGTTGACAGATATGCTTGAAAAAGAAGGCAAGAAGGTTGTGAGCAATCGTGCAGGTTCCAATATTGTACCAGGATGTACAACCAATCTTTTGAACAGTGTCAACTGGCTTGGAAAATGTCGTGCGGATATCACAGTGTTTGAGGTGGATGAGCGGGCATCCCGTCTGATTCTTCCATATATCAAGCCGGATTATCTTGTTGTGACGAACCTGTTCCGCGATTCACAGAAGCGAAATGCACATCCGGATTATATTTTCAGTGTCATTGATACCTATTGTCCGGACACAACGAAGATGATTCTGAATGCAGATGATCTTTGTAGCAGCCAGTTAAAGCCAAACAATGAACATGTATTTTTCGGTATTGGCAAGCTCGATACGGATAAGACTGAGCCATATAATATTGTTGCAGATTATACACTTTGTCCAAAATGTGGTACAAAACTGAAGTTTAATTATCTTCGTTATCATCATATTGGAAATGCATATTGCCCAAATTGTGGATACAAGTCCTTTGATGCTGATTATCTGGCAACAAAGGTGGATATTGAGAATAAGAAGATGGTCGTCCGTGAACAGGATGGAACAGAGACAGAATACGCTCTGATCCATGATGCGCTGCATAACATCTACAATGAGTTGACTGTCATCACAGTTTTACGTGAGCTTGGATATAAGACAGACAATGTAAAGAAATGTATCGATAAGCTGCATTTACCGGAGCTTCGCCATTCTGAGTCCAAGTTTGGTGATATCTCAATCATTCAGACAATCAGTAAAGGATTGAATTCCGTTGGTTCCTCCCGTGCGTTTGACTATGTAGCACATGAGCCGGGCAAAAAGGTAATCATGATTGCAGAAGATGACCATGAGGACAGAATCAAGAGTGTAGAATATATCGGCTGGATCTATGATGTCGATTATGAACTGTTTGCAAATCAGGATGATATTGTACAGATTGTGCTTTGCGGACCTAGATGTCTCGATCACCGGGTACGTGCGCTGATGGCAGGAATCCCGGAGGAGAAGATCGCATATGACCTGGATGAAATAGCAGCGGTAGATAAAGTACAGCTGGAAGGCGTAGAGAAATTCTTCATCCTGTTTGACTGTTATACTGATGGTATCTCAAACAGAATGAAGCAGAAGCTTTTGAAGAGACTGGAGGATGAAAAATAATGAAGATTGAGATCCTTTATCCAGAAATATGTACACTTTATGGAGACAAGGGAAATACAATGTATTTAAAGCTTTGTCTGCCGGAAGCGGAATTTGTAGAGACAACCTTAAATGCAAAGCCATTGTTTTTGACAGAAGACATTGATATGGTATATATGTGTTCCATGAGTGAACAGAGCCAGGAACTGATCTTAGATCGGTTACTTCCGTTAAAAGAGGAAATCTTCCGTGTGCTGGATGCGCAGAAAACACTGTTTTTCTTCGTTGGCAATTCACTGGAGCTGCTAGGCAAATATATCAAACGGGAAGACGGCAGCAAGGTGGAGGCACTGGCGTATTTTAACAGTTATTCGGTCAGACAGACACCGAACCGGTTTAACTCCCTGATGAAGGCGAAGTTTGAGAATATGACACTGCTTGGTTATACGAGCCGGTTTTCTCATACATTTGGTGTGCCGGAACAGGATGCATTCTGCAAGATGGAAATCGGCGCAGGAATGAATCCGAAGACAGTGTATGAAGGTATCCATAAAGGAAAGATCATTGCAACGTATATGCAGGGTCCAATTCTGGTTGCAAATCCGGATTTCGCACATTATATTCTTAAATTATTAGGTGCAGATCAGGAAAAACTGCCGCTCGAAGATGAGATGCGCGAAGCATATGCACAGAAACTAAAGGATTTTGATAAGCCGGATTTGGAATTATCTTAAGTAAGCAGCATGGAATTCATTGTTTTTTCACTTGCTAAGTGGGAAAATGAGGAGTATATTATAGCTTGATTATGAAGAAAATGAGTCACACAGAGTAGGAGGTACGAGTGTATGACTGGCGTTGAAGTATTTGAGAATTATGAATCAGAGGTACGTTCTTATTGTAGAAGCTTCCCTGCGATTTTTACAACTTCGAAGGGGTCGATCATGAAGGATGAGAACGGAAAGGAATATATTGATTTCTTCTGCGGAGCTGGAGCCTTAAACTACGGACATAATAATGATTATATAAAGGAAAAGATGGTTGCATACCTGATGAGTGATGGAATTATGCACTCGATGGATATGATGACTGTGCCTAAGAAAGAGTTTTTGCAGTTTTTTGAAGAAAAGGTATTACAGCCAAGAGGGTTGAACTTCAAGGTGATGTTTCCCGGACCAACCGGAACAAATGCTGTGGAAGCAGCATTAAAGCTGGCACGGAAAGTAAAGAAGAGAAATCAGATTTGGGCACTTATGGGATGTTTCCATGGTATGACACTTGGAGCATTGTCTCTCACAAGTGATGCAGGCAGCCGTGGCGGTGCAGGTGTGTGTCTGAATGATGTCACACATATCCCGGCACCATATATGTTTCCGGAGCTTGATACGATCAAATATATGGAGACATTGCTTACCGATGATCATTCCGGCGTAGAAAAGCCGGCAGCCATTATTATTGAGACAGTACAGGCAGAAGGCGGCATCCATGTATTTTCAAATGAATATCTGCAGGGTGTCCGTGCTCTGTGTGATAAGTATGACATTCTGATGATTGTTGACGATATTCAGGTTGGATGTGCGAGAACCGGAACATTCTTCTCATTTGAACGTGCAGGCATCGTACCGGATATGTTTGTAATGTCCAAGTCAATCGGTGGATACGGTATGCCGTTTGCCCTGACAATGTTCAAGCCGGAATTAGATATCTGGTCACCGGGCGAGCACAACGGAACCTTCCGCGGCAACCAGCTTTCTATGGTAGCAGCGAAGGCAGGACTTGAATTTATGCTTGACCATAAGGTAGAGGCAGAAGTAAAACGGAAAGAAGAAATCATCCGTAAGTATATGGATGAAAACATTGCAAGACCGGGTGTAGAGATTCGAGGAATCGGCTGTATCTGGGGTGTGCAGGTTGCAGATGGAAAGCTTGCTTTGGAAATCTGTAACAAGAGCTTTGAAAAGGGATTGATCATGGAGCGTGCAGGGCGTGACAACAACGTTGTGAAGTTGATGCCGGCGCTTGTCGCAACAGATGAAGAATTGATTCGCGGATTAGATATCCTGAGAGATTCAATGAATGAATTGATGTAAGATATTATTGCCGCACCGGGGAAACTTTGGTGCGGCTTTTTTCGTAGTTGGAAAGGATTGTTATGCAACAGGAAACCCGTGTAAAAAATGCCTCACGTAATGTTGTGTTTGGCATGTTTTTGAAAGGCTATCAGATACTGCTCCCATTTATCATGCGTACAGCGATCATGTACTACATGGGTGATGGATATCTCGGTTTAAACAGTTTATTTGGATCGGTACTGTGGGTGCTGAACCTTGCGGAGTTGGGCGTTGGTTCGGCGATGGTATATTCCATGTATCAGCCGATCATTGACAATGACAAAGAGCAGATTTGTGCACTGTTAAAATTATATCAGAAATATTATCAGATTATTGGACTTGTGATTGCGGTTGTTGGTGGAATTCTGACACCGTTTATTCCGTATCTTGTAAAGAGCGATATGCCGGATGGTGTGAGCATCTATGTTGTGTATCTGCTCAATCTGTTTTGTACCTGCATGTCATACTGGTTACTCGCGTACAAGAACAGTCTGCTGACTGCACATCAGAGAAACGATGTGGCAAGTAAGGTTATGCTTGTGACGAACACGTTCCAGTATGTGGCACAGTTGATTGTCATTATGACAATCGGCGATTATTATATCTATCTGATTGTGCAGATATTCACGCAGATTGTGACGAATCTGGTAACGGCATATTTTGCAAATAAAATGTATCCGGAGTATAAAGCAGTAGGTAAGCTGCCGAAGGAGACAGTGAAAAAAATCAATAATCGGATCCGGGATCTGTTCACCATGAAGGTGGGACAGGTTATTGTGTCGTCCGCAGATACGATTGTTATATCGGCATTCTTAGGACTTGCGGCCAATGCATTTTACAACAATTATTACTATGTACTGACTGCAGTAACCGGAATTATGAATGTTGTGTTCGTGTCGTGTACAGCAGGTATCGGAAACAGTATTCTTGTGGAGACGGAAGAAAAAAATTATATGGATCTGAAGAAACTTTCATTTATTATTATGTGGCTTGCAGGTATGTGCAGTGCGGTTATGCTCTGTCTGTATCAGCCGTTCATGCGGCTCTGGGTAAAAGAAAAACGAATGCTTCCGTTTGCGGTCGTTGTCTGCATGGTAGTATATTTCTTCATCAGTCAGGTAAATCAGATTCTGATCACATACAAAGACGCAGCCGGAATCTGGCACGAAGACCGGTTCCGCCCGCTTGTGACGGCACTCGTAAATCTGGTGCTGAATATTATACTCGTGCAGTTTATCGGCATCTATGGCGTTATCCTGTCCACAGTTATTTCTGTGCTGGTTGTAGGTATGCCTTGGATTCTGCACAATCTGTTTACGGTTTTGTTCAAGCGGAATGCATGGGAATATATACGGAAGCTTTTATATTATACAATTGTGACAGCAATTGTATGTACACTTACTTATCTGGTAGCAAGTCAGATACCGGGTGTTGGAATCCTTGCGTTGATACTGAAAGCGGTTGTGTCCGTGCTTGTATCCAATGTGTTGATGTTTGTATTCTACTTCAAAATGAATGAATTTGCAGAAGTAAAGAATCTTGTGCTGCGGATTTTAAGACGACAGGCTTGACAGAGTATAACGTAGGTTGGCGAAAACCATGTATGTGGGAAGGAGAACGTATGAGAAAGTCGAAATTATGGGTGGTATGTGCGGTGGCGGCGTCAATGCTTGCGCTGACTGCATGTGGAAAAGAAGATAAACTTGTACTTGTGACAACGGAAGCTGCGGCGACACAAAGTGATGCAACAACGACGGAAGATATTCTTGCAGATATCCGAGAAGAAGCAGAGAATACAACGGAAGAGGAGAAAAAAAGAGAACCTGCATCTGAAGAAGATAAAAAGGTGACACTGCAGGCAATCTACGATGCCAATAAAGGTGACACGTTGCTGTCCGGCGGGAAAAATTATAGCATGAATACAATATATTACAACGATGGAATCGAATTGTATTCGGAGTATCAGTTCCTTGGATTTACAAAAGACGGTCTTTATTTGCAGGTATACGAAGATTCTAATGGGTTTACTCAGATATTAGATAAAGAAAATGGGTACTGGTATCTGGTTGATACGGATGGAGTGTGTTATGTTTTGATCTATCCGGAACCAAATGTGGCAGATGCGATAATCAGCACAAACCATAACGATATGATTATATCGTTGACAGAGGCAGATCAGACAATTAAAGATATTTACAGGGAAGATGAGGATCTGGTTGTAGAAACAGATTACAAGAACGAAAGTGCTTCGTATGTATTCAAGTATATATTGGATGACTCTTATAGGGTTTTGGAGTATTATTGCTATGATTCAAATGGCGAAAAGGTATCCTATTCATGGATTACAGAGGGATGCGAATATGAGTATCCGGAAGAGATAGAGACAACGCAGAATGCAGTATTGACAAGAACCGTTACATGCAAGGTATTGGAAGGAAACGGGCTGGAAAGTACATATAATGTTCCGATTGACAAGCCGGTGAAACTTGGATTGATGGAGTACAGTGCTTATTCGGATGAGGCATGCACAACTATATGGACGGAAACGGCACTTGAAAGTAATGGGATGTACACCGATGAAGTTATATATCTGAAACGCGCTACTTCGGATAGTGCGGAGACAACAGAAAATAACGGAGCGAATCCGTAAATGACTTTACAAACAGGATAGAAATGTAGTATACTGCAAATAAGAATGAACAGCAATATATGGAAAGGAGGCTGGAATATGAGTTTTAATATTAGTAGTAATTTTTTTAATAGTATGTTAGGAAGATCTTCTAGCAACTCGAACAGTATGACGGGCCTCTTAAGTGATTATAATTCTATACGAAATGGTAGTTATCTGAAGCTTGCGAAACATTATTATTCCAAGGATGGTGCAAAGCAGGCAACACAGAAACGGTTTTCGAACGATATTAGTACAAAATCGGAAGATAAGATAACGAAATCTGCATCGGAGAGTGCGTGGAAGGACATTACAACGCTTCGCAATGAGAAGATGTATCAGACAGAAGATACGGATACGGTTTTGAAGAATGTGAAGAGCTTTGTAGACAGTTATAACAGCGTCATTGAAGGTACACAGAAATCAGATAATTCTAATGTGCAAAAGGATGCGGCTCGTCTGGCATCACAGACAGATAATTATGCGAATGCTTTATCTAAGATCGGTATTACGATTAAGGATGATAATACATTGTCATTGAATGAAGAGACGTTTGCTTCTGCAGATATGGCGGATGTAAAGAAATTATTTGCAGGAGATTTCTCATTTGGAAGCAACACACAGAATCGTCTGATGCAGCTTGTAAATGATGCCACTGCATATATGACATCCGGAATCTATAATACATCCGGAACGATTGCAGGTGCATCCATCGGGAATTTTTACGATAGCCTATTTTAGTCAAAAGTATAGATAGTTCAATCTCCCCAAGAGGATTGATAATAAGAATGGGAAGATCCGCGGGCGACTGTGGATCTTTTCTTTTGCTTAGAATTAAGAAGGACAGGTATAGTATGGCGAATATAAGATTGGACAAGTATCTGGCAGATGCCGGGTTTGGCAGCAGGAAGGATGTAAAGGGATTGTTGAAGACCGGACAGATAACGGTCAATGGCGTTGTCTGTAAACGGGCAGAAGATAAAATCAATCTGGAATGTGATGCGGTTTGCGTGCAGGGAAAGCCGGTTATATATGAAAGTTATTCTTATTATATGCTGCATAAACCACAGGGGGTAGTATCTGCAACAACTGACAAAAAAGAAAAGACGGTTATCGATCTGATTACCGGACATAAAAGAAGAGATTTGTTTCCGGTCGGACGACTGGATAAGGATACGGAAGGTTTGCTTATTCTCACAAATGACGGAAAACTTGCGAATGATTTGCTTGCCCCTGGCAAACATGTGAAAAAAACATATTATGCAAGAATCAGAGGACTGGTGACAAAACAGGAAATCACTGCTTTTGCGGAAGGGGTGAATATAGGGGATGAAATGCTTACAGCGCCGGCTGAGTTGGTTGTCAAAAGAGCAGGAGCAGAAAGCGAGATAGAGATTACAATTACAGAGGGACGCTATCATCAGATTAAGCGTATGTTCGAATCAGTTGGTATGCAGGTGGTTTATTTGAAGCGGTTGCAAATGGGAACCTTGCGATTGGATGAGACACTTGCATGTGGACAGTATCGCAAATTGACGAAGCAGGAGGTTTTTGCACTGAAAAATAGGCAGATTTCCTAATTCCGGGTTGAAATACATGAAAGCATGTTGACATATATGGTATAAAAAGTATAAACTGTAAAGAAGGTATTGTAGTTTAGCAGGAGGATATGCTATGGACGAAAACAAGAATGAAAATGCAACGAATCTGACAGAGGAAGAAGAGGGAGAAACAACGGTTTTACGAGCACCGGATGTGGCAGACGATGACGAAGAAGGTGCTACAACGGTTCTGACAGGACCAGATCCAATGATAAAGGATACACCGGTCGTTCCAGATGAAAAACCGCGTTTTGAGGATAAAACACAGATGGTAGCACCACAGGGTGGACAGAGACCAAACGGTCCGATGGTTGCGCCAATGGGGCAGATGCCAAACGGTCCGATGGTTGCGCCGATGGGCCAGATGCCAAACGGTCCGATGGGAGCACCGATGGGCCAGATGCCAAACGGTCCGATGGGAGCACCGATGGGCCAGATGCCAAACGGTCCGATGGGAGCACCGATGGGCCAGATGCCAAACGGTCCGATGGGAGCACCGATGGGCCAGATGCAAAATGGTCCGATGGGAGCACCGATGGGCCAGATACAAAACGGTCCGATGGGAGCACCGATGGGCCAGATGCCAAACGGTCCGATGGTTGCACCGATGGGACAGATGCCAAACGGTCCGATGGGAACACCAATGGGACAGGTACCGAATAACGGGCAGATGCCGCCGATGAATGGGGGAAAGCCACCGAAAGCTCCGAAGCCGCCAAAAGCACCGAAGGAAAAGAAACCGAAGGCACCAAAACAGGCAAAGAGAAATAAAGACGGTTCTAAAAAGAAGAAAAAAACCGGTTTGATTATAGCAATTTGTGTCGTTGTAGTACTGGCGTTGGCTGCAGGTGCGTATTTCCTGTTCTTTACTCCGGAGAAGCGGTATGATCGGAAGATGGAAGCCGCAGAGAGTGCTATTACGAATTCAAGCTATGAAGAGGCTGTAACAGATTATAAAGCTGCACTTGCTATTTTCTCAGACAGAGTTCCTGCAATGAATGGTTTGATCCAGGCAGAGAATCTTATGGGAGAAAGTGATGCGGCACGTGAGAATTTCGAAGAGTTCCGTACAGTTATCGGTGCATTTGATGAAGACACAGTAACTGAAAACATGGATGATATTGTTACGTTCTATGCATTTGCAAAAGAGTTGTACAGTGATACAGATTCTTTGATTGATGCATATAAGGAAGGATATAATCTGACTAATGATGCAGGATTGAAGTCAAGTCTGGTAGATGCATATGTGGATCGGGCAGATGCGATGGATGATACGGATTATGATAACAAGATTGCGGCATATGGAGATGCGTTGGCGCTTGATTCATCTAATGATGATGCTTTGAGTGGAAGAAAAGCATGCGCATACGCGGTTCTTGATGATATGATGGATGCTCAGCAGTATGATCAGGCGGAATCCTTTATCAATACATATGCAGATACTCTGTCAGATGTAGACTTCTCTTCTTACACGGATAAGATTGAGTCAGAACGCGAGCTTATGAATGCAAGACATGATTTGATGGAACAGGTTATCAGTTTGATGTCCGCATCTGATTTTGAAGGAATGATGGATGTCGATGGTTCTGAGAATGCAAGTACTGTAGTTGCGAACATGGAAGGAGATTCTTATGTTTATGCAACGGATGGATATGATAGCTCCTATACTGGTAAAGCTGCTGGAATATACACATATTCAACGATGTTCAGCTCAGGATATTATTTCTATTATGGTGATTATGAGAATGGTGTCCGGAGTGGACAGGGAACGATGTTCCTGAAGATGGATGGTTATGATCAGGCATATAAGACATTTGAAGGAACATGGAGCAACGATAAACCAAATGGACAAGGTGCAGAAGTGTCTGTGAATGAAGATGCAGGCGATGAGCTTGTTACAGTTACACGTTCCGGTAATCTGATAGATGGATTGTTTGATGGGGAAGTAACTGTGACACTTGTATCACAGGATGAGGAGTATGGTGGAACTTATACGGGTACATTTACTGCTTCAAATGGTGATGCACCGGATGTGCGTGCAGACTATCCGGATCTGGATTTTTCGGATGTATCAGAGGATAAGACTGTATATGTTGTATTGGAAAGCGCAGATTCTCCTATGATCTGGCACTTCTCAAAGGGCTCAGCAGCACTTCTTGGAGCGTTTGGATTTGACAATAGATAAGAAAATGGTGGTATAACATATGGACATATTGATCAATGACTATATAAATGGAGAGCAATCATTATGTAGAGATGAAGCTCAGTTTTCCGCGTACCTGTTTCAGATTATGAACGGATGCAAACGGGTCAAGATCGATTCTGAAAATTATGCAAATAAAAATTATGAAATATTAAATGCCTATTATAAACCTGCTTTTTTGAGAGACTATTTCAATTGCGTTGATAAAAAGGCGGAGTTTAATCGTAAGCTTCTTACTTTTGCGAATCGTAAGCTTCGTGCCTTGTATGCAGGGGATGAAGCCGAAGGTGTTATGCTGGAAGATGTGGAAGCGGAACATGTACAAGGCTTGGATATTTATAATTTGGACAACGAATTGGATGCAGACAATCCGGAATTTGATCTTGGAAAACATATCAATGGATGGTCTGGGACGGAGCGGGCTTATCGAAACCCCCTTGCCAGATGGATGATGAATGTACGTCCGGATATAGCAGTTTTGTTGAAACGACGGGGAATCAAGCGCACGGAACTTCGAATGCATTATGTGGATTGTCATTATCTAAGTGGTATAGACACATATCCGGCATTGATTGGAAGATATGATGAAAAAGGTGCTGTGCTTGGATGCAGGAAGCTTGTGTGTACAAAACAGCGGGTTGAGCAGTATGCACTGGAGTTTTTATGTGAGATACCAACAGCAGAATATACCGATACCATTGGAATGAAATGGTGGGGACCTGCGAAGGAATCTGAGACACCGGTCGCTGACAGTGGTATTGCAATCGAGACAGGATTTGTCAGTATGGCAAATCTGCTTTGTGCAAAGAATGCACAGATGTACGAACCGGAAGATAAGCCGATATCCCTGCAGAAACTGCAGGAATATAGCAAATCGTTTTATGCGGAAGAACGTAAGGTAAAGGAACCGAAAGTGATTCTTGGAAGTGTTCTGGAATTACAGATATAAGAAGAAAAATGGGTTGAAACTTATTTGTTTCAACCCATTTTTTAATAATGAAAGAATAAATCATTTCATAGCTGCTTTTAATGCATGATCCAGATCTTCCAGGATGTCATCGATGTTCTCCAGACCAACGGAAAAACGAACCATACCGGCATCAATTCCTGCTGCTACAAGTTGTTCGTCTGTGAGCTGACGGTGTGTCTCACTTGCCGGATGCAGGACACAGGTACGAATATCTGCAACATGCACTTCGTTGGATGCAAGCTTTAATGAATCCATAAACTTTGCGGCAGCCGGACGTCCTCCTTTGATGATGAAGGAGATAACACCGCAGGATTTGCCACCGAGATATTTCTCTGCGAGTGCATGGTTTGGATCGGAAGGAAGCGCCGGACAACTGACACTGACAACCGCGTCGCTCTTTTCAAGGTATTGCGCAACTGCTATTGCATTTTCAGTGTACTGTTTCATACGAACCGGAAGTGTTTCTAATCCGAGGTTCAACAAAAATGCGGAATGTGCAGCCGGATAAACACCGAAGTCACGCATGAGCTGCATTCTTGCCTTGATGATATATGCCATGTTTCCATAGGCTTTTGTATAGCAGGTTCCATGGTAGGATTCATCAGGTTCTACAAGCTCTGGGAATTTGCCGTTATCCCAGTTAAACTTACCGCTGTCTACGATGACACCGCCAATCTGAACGGCATGACCATCCATATATTTACTTGTGGAATGTACAACGATGTCGGCACCAAAGTCAAAAGGCTTACAAAGGATCGGGGTTGCAAATGTATTGTCCACGATCAATGGAACACCCATAGCATGAGCGATATTTGCAAAACGTTCAATATCAAATACCGTTAGAGCCGGGTTCGCAATCGTCTCGCCGAACACAAGCTTTGTATTTTCTTTGAAGCAGGCTTTGATTTCCTCGTCAGACATAGTTTTATCAACATAGATACATTCGATGCCAAGTTTCTTTAAAGTAAAAGAAAACAGGTTGATTGTACCGCCATAGATTTCCGGGGTACTGATGATGCTGTCACCGGCCTGACAAATATTCAGGATGGAAAGCAGGGTAGCTGCCTGACCGGAAGTGGTACACATGGCACCAACACCACCTTCCAAAGCGGCAATCTTCTCTTCCACAGCCATGACTGTTGGATTGGCAAAACGGGAATAACAGAGTCCTTTTGTCGGATCATCAAAAATTCCTGCAACTTCTGCAGCTGATTCATAGACGTAAGTTGTACTCTGTACGATTGGCAGAACACGTGGTTCACCGTTTTTTGGTGCATAGCCTGCATGCAGGCATTTTGTTTCATCTTTCATTTGTAATAAAACCCTCCTATTATTTTATGGTTACTATGATGTAATGATGCACGCTGACGCGCACACAGGTCATCACGCTGATGCATGATATATGATTAAATGTAACATAAATACAATAGGAATACAACAACCGGGGCGGGGAAGAACTTTGTGTGTTAATCTTTATAATACCGATGGATAAAAATGAAATGATAAAAAATATGAAAAATCGCTTGCAAAATAAAATATCGTATGGTAATATCTAACTCTGTGATATATTTTTATATTCCTTGCTTCCGACTAGTTCGGAGGCCAATAGACCATAAGGAGGTGCAATAACATGAACAAGTATGAATTAGCGTTGGTTGTTAGCGCAAAGATTGATGATGACGCAAGAACTGCTGTTGTAGATAAGGCTAAGGCTATTATCGAGAAGGCAGGCGGCACAATCACAAACGTTGACGAAAAAGGCAAGCTGAGATTGGCATACGAGATTCAGAAGATGAAGGAAGGTTTCTACTACTTCATTCAGTTTGATGCAAACGCTGAAGCTCCAGCTCAGATCGAAGCAAGTGTTCGTATTATGGAATCTGTTCTCAGATATCTTTGTGTTAGACAGGACGCAGAGTAGTAGTTAGGAGGATTTCCGATGAACAAAGTAATTTTGATGGGTCGTTTAACCCGTGATCCTGAAGTAAGATATTCGCAGGCGGCTGAGCCTTTAGCAATCGCAAGATATACACTTGCAGTAGATCGTAGATTCCAGAGAAGAGATAACTCCGGAAATGAACAGACGGCAGATTTTATCTCCTGTGTCGCATTCGGCAGAAACGGAGAGTTTGCTGAGAAGTATTTGAAGCAGGGTACAAAGATTGCAATTACAGGACGTATTCAGACAGGCAGCTATACAAATAAGGACGGCAATAAGGTCTATACAACAGAGGTTGTTGTAGAAGAACAGGAGTTTGCAGAGAGCAAGAATGCATCTGGAAACAATGGCGGTGGATATCAGCAGGAAGACAGACCGGCACCGGGCAATGCCAGTGCAGATGGCTTTATGGATGTTCCGACAGGTTCATTAGGCAACGATTTACCATTTAAGTAATTTGGAATCCGTGCAATGCGGAAATTAAATGGAGGTAATTAGTAATGGCTTATAATAAGACAGAGAAGAGCGATCGTCCAGACGCTCCTATGAAGAGAAGACCTATTCGTAGAAGAAAAAAGGTTTGTGTATTCTGTGCAGAGAAGAATGCAGTAATTGATTACAAGGATACAAACAAGCTTAAGAGATACATCTCTGAAAGAGGAAAGATTCTTCCTAGAAGAATTACCGGTAACTGTGCAAAGCATCAGCGTGCACTTACAGTTGCTATTAAGAGAGCAAGACACGTAGCTCTTATTCCTTACGTAGTAGAGTAAGACGAATGTGAAGACTTCAATCGGCCTATGGCAGATTGAAGTCTTTTTTTGCTATAAATATACAGAAATTGATACAATTCAGATACATTTATATGATATGATATTTTTATCAAAATACTGCGAGGATACTGCCGTGAGAAAAAAAGGTATAAAAATAGTGGCAATTGCGATTGGGATGAGTCTTCTGTCAGGATGCAGCGGAAAAAAACAGACGGATGATCTCACGATTACAATTCCGGAATATGAGAAAATGACATACACTACGGAGAAGGTTATGCGGGGCGATATCGAGCCGGAACTTATCCTTCGCCTGGAGGCAAAGGAGTTCCGGTATCAGGAATATCATGCGGATCATGACGAGATGAAGGTGGATCAGGTATATGTGAAACAAGGAGATGCTGTAAAAGCGGGAGATACATTGATCACGTTTCAGTCAGATGATATAGATAAAGAGCGGCAGCAATATGAAAACAGGGTGGAAGAAGATGCCTTGCTGATAGACCATTACACACGATTGGATCAGATCAACCAGACAGATGCAAATCTGGAAAGCATCAAAGAGTTGCAGAAAGATCAGGAAATAGCGAGACTTTATATAGATGAGCTTGATGCAAAACTGGAGACATATACGATTAAGGCGGAGGAAGACGGCGTTGTCAGCAGCATATCCGATATGCTCGAATATGGAACGGTATATGCATATGATCCACTTGTAAAATTATTGTATGGTTCTGACAAATATACGACGACAACGGATGACGATTATGACTTTCAGGTGGGGCAGATATACACGGCAACATTTGGCGTGGGCAGTTACGATATTGTATTATCAGACATAGAAGAAACTGCGACAGATTCCGATGCGGGTGCGAAACGAAAACTAAGCTTTGTTTTGGCAGATTCGACGGGACGTCCGAGTTCAAGTTCCCTCAATCTTGTAATCAAGAAGGATGTCATTAAGGATGTATTATATGTTCCACAGGATGCAATCATGTCTGTGAAGGACGAAACTTATGTGTATCAGGTGGATGACCAGGGATTTCGTCATGGGGTTCCGGTGAAAACCGGAAGTACCGTAAATGGATACACCGTGATTGAAGAGGGCTTGCAGGAAGGTGACAAGGTGGTGGTTTCAAAATGAGAATACAATCAAAGATAAAAAAACAGCTCTGCCTGTGGATGAGTGTGATATGTACATTTTCGCTGGCTGCCTGTGGTAAAAAATATGCCGACGCACCAGAACTTCTAGAACCGGTTTCAGGAACAGAATCCTATCGTGAAGTTTCATATGGAGATGTCGGTTCTATGGAAATTCTGTATGGTTCAATTGTGCCGAAGGAATATCCGGTATTTTGGACTACACAGGTAGAAGTGGCAGATATACTTGTTAATGTGGGAGATTATGTGCAAGAGGGACAGATTGTCGCAATCGCGGATCTGGACGTAGCGAAGAAGACGCAGGCAGATCTGCAGGAAGACCGTGCACTGCTTGTAAGCAAATATGAACTGGAAAGTAAAAAACATGAGCTTGCTATACAGAAGCTTCAATTGAAGCAGGATGGACAAAATCAGCTTGGGGATACCGAGGGCGTGTCACAGACAGAAAAAGAGATTGCAACGGAGCAGGAAAATGCAAATTACGATGCATTGTTATATAAGCATAAACTTGCAAATTATGATGAACAGATACAGGCGCAGCAGGAAGTGATTGACAATGGAACATTGAAGGCGGCGGCGAGTGGATATATTACATATGTCAAACAGTTTCCATATGAAAATCAGGTGACAAGTGCGGAAAATGTGGTTGTCATTGCGGATTATGAAGATACATATATCAGTGTGCAGAATAAAACAATCAAAGATGAAATATTAAAAAAATACGACAAATATTATACGATGCAGGATGGGCAGAAAATAGCACTTCAGGAGTATCCATACAGTGCCCAGGAGAGAATGGCTGCTGAAAATCAGATGAAATATCCGGATCTTCGTATGCAGTATGAAGACATGACAAAACGTGGAAAGGTTGGAACCGTCATTCCAATCTATCTAGTGCGTAACCGGGCGGAAGATGTGTTGTATGTTGGCAAGGATTCCATTTATGAAGACGATAAGGGAACATTTGTGTATGTAAAAAATGGAGAGCAGCGGGAAGCACGATATATTGAAACGGGCGTGGATGATAACATGAATGTGGAGGTTCTTTCCGGACTTTCGGAAGGGGAGAAAGTCTATTATACGACGGACGCTGCCTGGCCGGATCAATATGACGAGTATGTTGTGCAAAAAGCATCGGATTTTGATGCCATGTATTATACAAACCGTTCGGTAGTCGAAGACAGTACCAGAAAATATTATAAATCATCTTATGAAGGAACGGTGCAGGAGGTTTGTGTAAGTGGGGGAAGTGCATCTGTTGAGCAGGGGGAGGCTATAGTAAAGATACGTACAGATGAAGGAAGTGCAAAGCTTGCTGAGATGCGGTCCAATATGGAAAGTATGAAAGAAAACCGGGAGAAATCGGTACAGGCACATGAAGACCGGATTCGTTTGCTTCAGACAGAAAAACAGGGAAATCCACTTGCGACAGGGACAGATGCACAGATGGCGACCGGCACAGATGCAGAGCGGGAGAAAAATCCGAATATGCAGGCAATGCTGGACCTGGATATTCAGATGGAGAATATAGATTTTCAGGTCCAGACACTGGATTATGAGTATCAGGCAAAAAAGGCACAGCAGGATTATGACGAAGTGAGTGAAAACAATAATGGCTCCGGTGTGATATCTATTTGTGCAGAAAATGCTGGCGTGATTTATACGGTATATGTTGAGAATGGAGCCAAGGTAAAAGCCGGTGATAAGCTTTTTGCCATAGATATACCGGCACAGGAGAAACTTGCAATCTATATCAACGACAAGAATACGGTGCCGCTTGGAACGCTTGTTCAGATTCAGGATGCCGACGAAAAACAGTTGCAGGGAACAATCTGTGGATCGACAGGAACAGCAGAAGGGGCGCCGGAAGGATATTATATAACAACGAAGGGAAATAAAGTATATATTACACAGAGCATCGCATATGACAGTCAGATGTATTATGTCAAATTAGAAGGAAATGCAGATATTGCAGATATACAGGACGTACAGATGTTGTCATATCCAACTGTATCATTGCAGGATGTATATACGATTCCTTCTGATATGATATATACAGAGAAACCAAAACGTGAAAAAGGTGTGGAGAGGTATTATGTGTGGAAAATTGTGGACGGAAATCTGGAAAAACAATACATCGAGATGAAGAGTTTTAGTGCAACACAGGATACTTCCAAATACAAAAAGGGAAGTACAACGGCAGTTATTTTTAATGGATTGAGCGAGGGCGATGTTCTTGCCGGACCAATCGCAGAAGAGGAGTAAGAGATGATTCGATTTGTTTTACGAAAAATACAGAATAAAAAGTGGCTCACAACCTGTCTGCTTTTAGGTCTGATCTTTCTTGTGGCCGCCGTGTCCTGCCAGCCAATGTTTAAAGCCGGGTCACTCAATAAAATGCTGCTCGACAGCTTTCATGATGCAGGTGTGGAGAACAATCAGTATCCGGCTGTGATCGGACGGGTCGGCGCGTATAAGACAGAAAAACACGAAACGGCCGATTCTGTTATGCGTGGAATTGCGGGATATCAGAGCACATGGCAGAAATATCTTGATGATGTAACGCCAATCGAATCGCAGTCTGTCTTGAAACTGGAAGCACAGTCTTGTCAGGGAAGCTACGGAGGAAAAGGAAAATATCTGGCGGTATCGTATATGCCGGAGATTCTGGATCATGCGCAGATACTGACAGGTGAGGATTATGCTGCTTATGACGGAGAAGGATATGCATGTATCATGTCGGAGAGCGTGATGGATGCATGTGGCTATACAGTCGGGGAAACACTGCATTTCCCACAGTTGAAGAATCATAAAAATGAGAATCTGGAGTTGTATATTGCAGGTATATTCAAAGAGCGGGAGAGTACAGATTTGTTTTGGTATACAGCACCGAATACGATGGAAGAAGAAATCTTTGTGAGTGAAGATACATTCGATGCAATTGTACAGGATTTCTCATATGAAAAAATTAACTATACAACCAATGTTCTTCTGGATTATACGCGGATTAATCAAAAGAATGTAACAGATGTGCAGTATTATCTGGAACAATTTCATAAGGAAGATGAGAATTTTCAGGACTCTTTCATGAACATCCTTCAACAATATAACACAAATGAGAAATCTGTTAATATTATGTTGTGGGTATTGGAGCTTCCTTTGCTGGGATTGGTGCTTGCATTTATCTATATGGTAACCGGACAAATCGTGGAAGCGGAAACCGGTGAGATTGCGATGATGCGAAGCCGTGGATATCGCAGAATACAGATTGTGGCAGAATATGCACTGCAGGCTGGCATTTTAAGCCTTGCTGCAATGCTGATCGGAATCCCTCTTGGATATGGTTTGTGCATGCTTGCAGCATCCACGACGGATTTCCTTACGTTCCATGTTGGAAATCTGTCTATGTATGGGTTTACGCCGATGATGCTGGTGTATGGATTGCTGGCATCTATAGTTGGAATCATATTTATTTTGATTCCGGTTGTTGTACATTCCGGAGTGTCGATTGTACAGCAAAAATCAAATAATAAACTGAATACGAAGATGATCTGGGAGAAATATTTCCTGGATATTGTATTGCTTGCAGGATCTTTGTATCTGTTGCATAATTTCAATCAGGAAATTGAAAAGATTCGTGCGCGTGCACTGCTTGGTTCGAAGATGGATCCGTTGATTTTCCTGGATTCGGTACTGTTTATTGTGGCAATGGGACTGGTTGTGTTAAGGCTGGTGCATTATCTGGTACAGCTCGTATACCGGATTGGCAGAAAAAAATGGAAACCGGCAGTATATGCATCGTTTCTGCAGATTACACGGAATTTCCGAAAACAGGGATTTATATCTGTTTTTCTCATATTGACGGTAGCACTTGGGTTATTCAATGCAAATGCAGCAAGAACAATCAATCAGAATTATGAGAACCGTATCCGGTATGCGGATGGTTCCGATATACGTCTTCAGGAAAACTGGAAGATGCAGGCGTATTATGTGAATGCAACGGATATTGATTATGAGTATGTGGAGCCGGACCCAGTCAAATATGAAGAGGCGGTGAATCAGGGACTATGCACGAGCATGGCGAAGGTGATTCGCACGAATAATGTTTCTGTGAGTAAGGGAAAAAAGAAAATCGCTGATTGTGAGTTTATGGGAATTCACACAAAGGATTTTGGACAGACTGCATATTTGCAGGAGGAGTTAAATAAAAAAGAACATTGGTACACATACCTGAATGCACTTGCAACACAGGAAAATGGTGTGATATTGTCAAAGAATCTGGCGAATGCCTTGGAGGTGAAGGTTGGGGATCTTGTGAATTGCGATCGATATGGGGATTCTGTAATGAAACAGGAAACTGTGCGCGGAACGATCAGTGGAAAGGTAGTTGCCATCGTAGATGCATGGCCTGGATTTACACAGTATACGTATGAAGATGGGGAGGAAATTGAGCATTACTTGGTTGTGGCAAACTATGCGAAAACCGTTCAGAATTTTAAGATCTCTCCATATGAGATATGGTATAAGCTTGCGGATGGAGTCTCAAGCGGGCAGGTGAAAGCAATGATTGAGAAATCAGATACAACACTTTCATCCTATACTGCATTGGATGAGGATATTTGGGCGATGAAGGAAGCTGCAATGATTCGTATTACAAATGGCATGTTTACACTAAGCTTTATCATAGCGCTTATTTTGTGCATGATTGGATTTCTGATTTACTGGATCTCGTCTATTCGCCAGAGAGAATTGTTATTTGGTGTGTACCGTGCGATGGGACTTTCAGAAAAAGAAGTCAATCGGATGCTTGCGAATGAACATCTGTTTTCAACGGTTCCGTCTATATTGGCCGGAGGACTTTGCGGAGGTGTTGCAACCTATCTGTTTGTACGGTTGTTTGGTGTAATTTATCTGCCACAGAAACATAATTTAAGCATTTATGTATATCTGGATGCCACTGATGTGTTGAAACTGGTGATTGTGCTTGCTGTGATGATTTTGTTGTGCATTTTAATCCTGCGGCGCCTGATACGAAGTCTCAATATTACACAAGCATTGAAATTAGGCGAAGAATAGGTAAGGTGAGGAGGCATCTATGAATATAATACAGGCAAACAATATTATAAGAATGTTTCCGACCGGAGCCGGAGAGTTTTATGCGTTAAAAGGTGTGGATGTTGAAATTCCACAGGGAAAGCTTACAATTCTGAAGGGACGTTCCGGTAGTGGTAAAACAACATTGATGAATATTTTAAGTACGCTGGATGCGCCGACAGATGGAAATGTGATATTTGACGGACAGGATTACAGAGATATCACAGAATTGGAGAAAGAACAGCTTCGGAGAAACGAGATTGGATTTGTTTTTCAGGCGGTGGCATTGATTCCGATTATGAATGCATATGAGAATGTTGATTTTGCTATGCGGCTGGCAGAAGCTGATTTATCACCTAACGAGGTTGATGCAAGAATTCGGGAAACGCTTGCACTCGTAGGTATGGAGGAGCGTATGCTTCATTTGCCCGGGCAAATGTCGGGAGGCGAGCAGCAACGGGTGGCAATTGCCCGTGCAGTTGCACATCGACCGAAGGTTGTCTTTGCAGATGAGCCGACCGGTGCCCTGGATACAGAAACCGGCCTTCGGGTTATGAAGTTGTTCCGGGATCTGATTGAAAAAGAAGGTGTCACAATTGTGATGACGACACATGATCCGAATCTGATGGAACTTGGGGACGTAGTATATGAGTTAGAGGATGGTGAGATTATTGACAGACAGATACGAGGATGATACACAAGAGAATATGGAAGAAGCTTTTGATGAAGCGGCAGCTGATTGTGAACAGGCTCCGTTGATCGTCTGTGATTCTCTCGTAAAAATATATAAGACCAAGGAAGTGGAAGTGCTGGCGCTGCAAGGACTGGATCTGACGGTAAAACGTGGAGAACTGATGGCGGTTATCGGAAAAAGCGGCAGTGGAAAAAGTACGCTTATGAATATTATTGGTGGATTGGAAGTTCCGTCGGCGGGGCGGATCGAAGTGGATAATAAAAATCTGTCAGAACTTTCAGAGCGGGAGATGGTGCAGTATCGGAAGAAAAAAATCGGATTTGTGTGGCAGAAGAGTGGTCGAAATCTGTTTCCATATCTGACATCGTTAGAGAATATAGAAGCACCAATGCTCGCCGTTAGCACAACTGCAAAGAAACGAAGAGCACGGGCAGAGGAACTTTTGTCACTTGTCGGAATGGAACATAAGCGGGATTCTTATCCGTCGCAGATGTCAGGTGGAGAACAGCAGAGAATTGCCATTGCAGTTGCACTTGCAAATGAACCGGAAATTCTGCTTGCGGATGAACCGACCGGAGCTGTGGATACGAAGACATCATCTCAGATCCAGGATCTGTTCCGGCAGTTAAACCGTAAACTGGGACTTACGATCATCATTGTGACACATGATATGAAGCTGGCACATAAGGTTGATCGTGTTGTTATGATCTCGGATGGCAAGATCAGCACAGAGAAGATATTGAAACAGCATTACCGTGATATGATTGATGGGATGGAGAATCCGGATATGACAGACGAGACACACGAGGAGTATTCGGTGCTTGATAAGGCACACCGTGTGCAGCTAAGCGATGATATGCTTGCGGCAGCGGGGATTGATACAAATAAGGTGAAAGTGCATATCGAAAATGGACGGGTTGTGATTGAAGCAGAGGAGAAGAAGGAATAAGCGTATTTAAGAGGGACTTTGGAGGCAGGATAAGTGATAAAAATATTGGTAGTAGAGGATGAACGACCGATATCGGATCTGATTCGGATGAATCTGGAAGACGCGGGATATCAGTGTACTTGTGCGTTGGATGGACTGACTGCGGCGGATATTCTGGAAAAGCATACATTTGATTTGGTGCTGCTGGATATCATGCTGCCGAAGGTGGATGGATATGAATTGTTCGAATATATTAAACCAACGGGAACACCGGTTATATTTTTAACTGCAAAGGCAGGATTAAATGACAGGGTGAAGGGGTTGAACTTAGGCGCAGAAGATTATATTGTCAAGCCTTTTGAAATCGTGGAGTTGATGGCACGCATCCAGGTTGTGCTGCGCAGATATCATAAAGATGCAACGAAATTGGTATTTGGAGATATTGTGCTCAACACAGAGAACCGGACTGTCTGCCGGAATGGACAGGAGATCGTTCTGACACCGAAGGAGTTTACATTGTTAGAACTTCTTGTTCGTAATAAAAATATGACATTGTTCCGAGACAAAATCTATGAACTGGTATGGGAAAACGACAGTTACGGGGATACGAGGACATTGGATCTTCATGTACAGCGTCTGCGGAAGAAATTGGGATTGACAGAGAAGTTAAAGACAATATACAAGGTTGGATATCGATTAGAAGATTAAACAGTCAGGGGATATTTGGTGAAGTTTCGATATAAAGTCGTAATGATTAATATTATATTGCTCTCGCTCGGGATTGGTGTCGTGGGCTTTTTTATGATACGCAAAAATTTCCAATTGGCTCTGGATACACAGATAAGGACGGCAATTGAGGAGAATAATCTGCTGCAGTCTGCGATAGAATATCGTCTGCTGGATGTGGTGAATGCAACGCCATCGAAACTGATTTCCCAGATGCGGGATATGAGTGTGGATGTAGCCGGGAAAATGGGCGGAAATAACGATGGCGTTTTTGTGATATACGATGGAACGGAGGTTGTACATTCCACGAGGGATAAGCTGCTCACCTGTTCGGACGAGCTGTGGAGTACGGCAGTTGTAGGACAGAAGCAATACATATTGGAAAGACAGCAAGGGGGATATTATCTTTTTGTCAGTTCAACGAGCCTTGTCCAGAACAAATCCATGAATATTATCAATGCCAGAGACATTACGGAGACATATCGGATTGTTGAACAACAGCGACAGTATTTTGTGCTTTTGCTGTTTGTTGTCGTGCTGGGGTGTACGGCGGCAATGTTTGTAGCTGCAACACTTCTTACAGGACCGTTGGAGAAATTAAATCAGGCATCGGAGAAGTTTGGCCAGGGGGACTATGAAAGCCGGGTGTACATTAAAAGTCAGGATGAAGTGGGAACCTTGGCGGAGACATATAATCAGATGGCAGATGCCGTCTGTGAACATATGGATGAGCTTCATGGGATGGTTACAAGGCAGGAACAGTTTGTGGCAGATTTTACACATGAGGTGAAGACACCAATGACAACGATCATCGGATATGCGGACATGCTGCGATCCAAAGAACTTGCAAGGGAAAATCAGGTGCTTGCAGCGTCGTATATATTTCATGAAGGGAAAAGACTGGAAGCTATGTCGATGAAGTTGTTTGATTTTATTTATGCAAAACATCGGAAGATAGAATATCAGCCGATTTCGGTTTCGCATCTTATGCGGGAAGTAGCGGAAAGTGTAACACCTATATTAAAGAGAAAAAAACAGAAGCTGGTATGCGAGATAACGGATGCATGGATAAAAGGGGATGAGCAGCTCTTAAAGTCTGTGTTTATCAATATTATTGACAATGCAAGAAAGGCGTCCGAAGACGGAAGCAAGATCCGTTTTGTGGCGGAAAAGATAACGGATGGTGTTCGGATTTTAGTGCAGGATTTTGGAGTTGGAATTTCAGAGGAGCATTTAAAACGCATCTGTGATGAATTCTATATGGTGGACAAATCGCGGTCAAGGCAGGAGGGCGGTGCCGGACTCGGACTTGCACTTGCTGCATCTATTATAGAAAGTCATGGGGAAAAACTGGAGATTGAAAGTGCCGTTGGGCATGGTACAACAATGTGGGTGGTATTTCATGAGAAAAATCTTTCGGAACAATAAAATAAGGATATGTCTGTTTTTAATTCTTTGTGCAGTCATTATAAGTACCGGCGTGCTGGTGCCCAAATATCTGCTTGCACGAACACTTTTTGAGCAGATGGAACAGGTCGTGGTAGCACCGGAGGAATATTATGTAGAAGCAGGCAAAATGATGGCACGCAGTGCATCTTCAAATCTGTCATCGGTAGACCGGATCAAGCTCATTGCAGGTACATGGGAAAGTGAAATGCAAAAATGTGAGAATACAGATGGCTTTTTAAACGAAGTCGAGGCGGTTGAACTTGCGAAGGAACAGATGGAATATTATTATCAGGCGGGTGTGTTCCCATATTCCATGCAGATTAAATATGACAATATGTTTTCCTATGCAACGGAACTTTATTGTTATACAGATAGCAGTTTCCATACGTATTCTGCATATCTGTGGAAGATCACATTCACAAAATATGATGACAGTGTGGAATGTGTTACCTATATGACGGAGAGCGGTACGATTCTGCTTCTATGGACGGATGGGGAATATTCGCCGGAAATAACAATGAAGCAATGCTATGATAATCTGGATATGAAAAATGTATTTGGAGATAATCGGTTTTACCAGGTGACAATTGGGGAATACATGCCTGTGACTGCAGTTGAAATATCGTATCCGATGGAGGACGAGCTGACTGGTGAAGCTATAGCAAAATCATTTTCAACAGAAAAACCACTGACTGAGATTGTAAGTGGTGCAGTTGTTCGAGTTAAAACATCAGGGGAATCCATCAAATTTCAGGCGCTGCAATATAAAACAGAGGATGGGGCCGGAATTGTATTTATGCCGTTTGGTACAGGGAACAACACTACAGAGAATAAATAATAAAATAATAACCTGAATAGGGGGAGTTTAGATACAAAACAGATACATTCCTGTGCTACACTTAGGTTATAAAACCAAAGGGAGGAAATTGATATGAAACGATGGGAAAAAGTGTTATGTATTGGAATGTCTGTTTTGTGTCTGGCTGGATGTGCAAAGAACCGGGACGATGATCTGTCGAAGGATTATCAGAAGAATAATTTGGCGGTGGATTCATCCGCAGATGGAAACAGCATTTCGGGGCATTTGGAGTATGAACTGGTAAGTGAACCGGAAATCACATTTACGGTGGATGTGGATGTGGCAGGCGGAGACAGGCTGGCAGACAGTTATTGCTATGGAGCAAAGCCTGTGGAGTTTGATGAGATGTATGTGAAGGAACATGTCTATGCAGCATTTGACGAGGGAACTGTACAGTCTGTAAAACCAAGGGAAGTGTGCAGTGAACAGGAATTGAAAGACAGACAGATGGAGCTTAGACAGAGGCAGCAGGAACTGCAGGTACAGACAGACTTAGAAGAAGATACGATGAATGCGATAATGGAGAAAGGTCTGCAGGCAGATCTTGAAAGCGTGGAAAATTATCTGGAACAGCCGTCCAAGGAGACTTTTGTTGCAGGAACGGGGGATACAATCTATACGATGACATTTCCGGATAAGTCGGCTGCCAGCTTTGCGAGAGCGGACGGAGAAATTGCGGGTGTACCATATGTATATGAAATGTATTATTACGACAGCGAAAAAAGTGAGGTTTCTTCCAATGTCAGATATATGAGGTATGATATGTATTCGCCGATGTATGCATCTGGCATCTATGTACGTACAAAAACAGATGCGGATGAAGTAAAAGGGCTTGTTTTGGAAGACGCAGAGTCCAGGGCATATGACTTTCTTGTGAATATTGGGTATGCGGATTTTTCCTGCTATGAAGTTGGAATTGGAGCAAAATTAGAAGAAGATACGGATAGTACATCTATGCAGTCAGACATGGTGGATCGATGGTACTGCTTTTCTTATACGCGTGTAAAGGATGGAATTCCGTTTGCTGCATCGGCAGGTGCGTGGGATCTTCAGTTTGGTGTGGAGGAGGAATTGTCGGCACCACTTGAGTCAATTCTGGTTGCTGTAGATGAATATGGCGTTGCTGTAGTGAACATGCAGGGAATATTTTACAATGTGGAGGAGAAGGGTACAAAAATAGAATCATATCTTTCTTTGGAACAGATTGATGCGGCTGCACAGAAATACATGCAGAATTTTGAAAAAACAGATTTCTATGCGAATGTTAAAAAAATAACGGTGGATCAGGTGAAATTAAATTATGTTTATGTACATTATACAGACGGAAACTATAATGTGATTCCGGTGTGGGCGTATTATGGATATCCCGGGGAGGATAGAGAACGATTTCTGTTTGGGGTCAGTGCGGTGGATGGACAGATCATAGAAGGACAGTATCTGATATATATGTATCCAAACTTTGTACTGTGATGCTTATAAGGTAAATATCAGATTCTATTGGAGAGTGCGTTGCACTCTCCTTTTTTTTATGGTAAAATTTCAGTGGTTTAGTTTGGAAAAACGAGTAAAATATAAAATAAACGAAAAAAAGATGGAAGGTGAGCGTATGCGTCTTCATTTTACGAAGATGGAAGGACTTGGCAATGACTATGTCTATGTCAACTGCTTCAAAGAAAAGGTAGAACATCCGTCGGAGCTTGCGGTACGGGTATCAGACCGGCATTTTGGAATCGGTTCGGATGGACTGATACTGATTAAACCGTCAGAAGTGGCGGATTTCAAGATGGATATGTACAATGCGGACGGCACACAGAGCGAGATGTGCGGAAATGGCATCCGCTGTGTCGGAAAGTATGTGTATGATTATGGATTGACCGATAAGACGTCTGTGTCGATCGAGACATTGGCAGGTATCAAATACCTAGAGTTTACACTTGGCGATGAGGAAAAAAACGGACGCAAGACAGTAAAGCTTGTGCGTGTCAATATGGGTGCACCGATTCTTACTCCGGAGGAGGTTCCGGTGAAGCTTCCGGATGCAGGGGAACTTGTGAAAGATTATCCAATCACGGTAGCAGGAAAGGAATATCGCATTACCTGTGTATCTATGGGCAATCCACATTGCGTATGTTTCGTGGATGACGTCGAGAACTTCCCGTTAGAGGAAGTGGGACCGCTGTTTGAGAAGAATCCAATCTTCCCAAACCGTGTCAATGCAGAGTTTGTCGAGTTAGTCAGTCCGACGTATGCGAAGATGCGTGTGTGGGAGCGTGGAACCGGTGAGACACTTGCCTGTGGAACCGGTACATGTGCGACCGCCGTTGCCTGTATCTTAAATGGCAAGACAGAAGATGAAGTGACGGTGAAGCTGCTTGGTGGCGAGCTCATCATCCGCTGGGACCGCGACGAAAATATCGTCTATATGACCGGTCCTGCCAAGGTCGTCTTCGACGGAGAAATTGAAGTATAGGGATTATAATCCAGACAGGGCAGAGTTTACGAAAACATATATTTTGTTTGCAAAATCGGATAGAATATAATGGAGACGGATTAGAAATTTAAACTATTATATTAGAGAAAATGTTAATAGAGTTGACCGGATTATACAATTCTCAAGCAGACCATTGAAACACGCTGGTACTTAATGAGTGCCGGCTTGCCTGGCATGAGTTTAGTACCACTGCGTGTTGAACTGAGCGAGAGCGTGTCTGCGGAGAATTGTATAATCCGGGCAACTCGTATAAGAATACGTATATTGTACAATTTAGGAGGAAAAGACATGTTTAAAGTAAACGACAACTATTTGAAACTTCCGGGAAGTTACCTCTTCTCAACCATCGGCAAGAAAGTACGTGCATATCAGGAAGCAAATCCTGACAAGGAGATCATCCGTCTTGGTATCGGGGATGTAACCCAGCCACTGGCACCAGCCATCATCGACCGTCTGCATGAGGCAGTATCCGAGATGGGCGTGCAGGAGACATTTAAGGGCTATGCACCGGATCTTGGCTATGAATTTCTGCGTAGCGCAATCGTGAAGAACGATTATAATGCACGCGGTGTTGATATTGCAATCGACGAAGTGTTTGTCAGCGACGGCGCAAAATGTGATTCCGGAAATATTCAGGAGATCTTTTCCCTTGACAATAAGATCGCTGTCTGCGATCCGGTATATCCGGTCTATGTAGATTCGAATGTTATGGCAGGAAGAACCGGAACGTATGATGCAACAACCGGACTTTGGAGCGATGTGATCTACATGCCATGTAAGGAAGAAAACGGATTTGCACCGGAGCTTCCGGAGGAGACACCGGATATCATCTATCTGTGCTTCCCGAACAACCCGACCGGTGCAACGATCACAAAGGATCAGTTGCAGAAATGGGTGGACTATGCGAACGAAAAGCATGCAGTGATCATCTACGATGCTGCATACGAGGCATATATCAGTGAAAAGGATGTACCACATACCATCTATGAGTGTGACGGTGCAAAAACCTGTGCGATTGAGCTTCGAAGCTTCTCGAAGAACGCCGGATTTACAGGAACAAGACTTGGCTTCACAGTGATTCCGAAGGAGTTAAAGTCCGCGGATGGTGTTGCTTTAAATCCACTTTGGGCAAGACGCCACGGAACAAAATACAACGGTGCACCTTATATTGTACAGGCAGCCGGAGAAGCTGTGTACTCTGAGGCAGGAAAGAAACAGACCGGTGAGCAGATCGCGTACTATATGAAGAATGCAAAATATATCTTCGACGGATTGAAGAGTGCCGGATATTCCGTATCCGGTGGTGTGAACGCACCATATATCTGGTTGAAGACACCGGACGGTATGAGTTCCTGGGAGTTCTTTGACTATCTGTTAGAGAAGGCAAATGTCGTTGGTACACCGGGTTCGGGATTTGGACCAAGCGGCGAAGGATATTTCCGTCTGACTGCATTTGGAACCTATGAGAATACGGTCAAGGCAATCGACCGGATGAAGGCATTGTAATAGAACGGGTGTGGGTATGACAGAAAACGCTTATAAGCTTGTTATGTTAGGGCTTGTAACCGGATCATGGTTGTTTATAAGCTCCATGTTCCTGCTGAAACGGAAACCGAGATCGTTTCTGTTTCATGCAGGCATGTGGGCTGTGTTGATTGTATATTTTATACTGTATGAGTTTTTGATGAGTTATCACGGTGAGGTAGCGTGGTTTCCGGCAGGACTTGTGGAGATTGCGGTCATGATGACGGTCGTTGCCGTGAATAACGAGGGGGATCTATGGAGAAACTTCTGCATCGTTGTGTTACAGCAGGGGGTTGGAAGTCTGGTTTTTTCAATGATGGCACTGCCATTTCCAAAATTGCAGGAGTATCAAATGAATATTGTCGGATTTCGTCCGCTTCCGATTACTGTTACCAATTTTTTGATTTTGGGTTTGATGAATGTTAGCTGTATCGTTGCAACACTTGTTCTGAAATTTATTTTCCGAAAGGAATATACCGGGGATGGACATCTGTACCGGAATATCATGATCGGGTATATTCTGATTGCATATGTATCCCTTGCTTCGCGCTGGAAATTGATTGACCGGATACGACAGGGGGATGTGGAAATCGGTAATTTTATAGCCCTGTATATGGTTTGGATCATAGGAATTATTATTCTTTGCAATTATGTACCGTATGTCTATAATCGGTCAGAATCAAAAAGGCAGAAAAAAGGACAGCAGATGTTGGCACAGATGCTGGCAGAGAGTGAACGTCATTATGAGCGGCTGGTAGAAGAACCGTTTGCCTATGGACAGACGCTGAGTGGAAATGTTACACTGGATGCAGTGGTGGCAGATTATACGAAGCGTGCGCAGGAACAAACGCTTTTGTTTGATGCTGTCGTAGAGCCGGTACATATATCGGGTATGGCAGAACTGGATGTAACAGTTATTGTCGATGCGATGTTAGAGATGGCATTTGCACAAACTTCGACAGACACGGATGCGTTTGTGCAGCTTACCGTGCGGCAGAGAAAGGGCAGCTTGTTTCTGGATGTCGATTATATGACAGGAAAACGAATTTTGTGCAAGAAGGAACAGACGCTTACAGACGCACTGATCAGGAAATATGAAGGCAGTAGACAGATCAGAAGAAAAGGAAAAGAACGGCAGATTTGCGTGTTTCTGCCGAAACAGGTATAGAGACTGGAAGCAGAAGGATAAATTGTACGTGGGGGTACTATGGTAGAAGAATTATTTTCCGTGTGGGCACTGGGGTTAGAGATTTCCGTGTGGCTGTTTATAACGTGCATGGTTTTGATTAAGCGGAGACGGCGGAGCATATGGGTGCGGATGCTGTCTCTGCTTATGATTGTCGGGTATTTTGAAATTTACGAAATTATGATGTTCTATCATGGAGAGAAAATCTGGTTTTATACCGGACTGTCGGAGATTTTAATGCTGGCATTGTTAATTGTAATCAATAATGAGGGATGTTTCTGGCGCAATTATTGTATACTGATTTTGGAACAGGGCATGACAAGTCTGTTATTTTCGATTTTCGGTTACGCATCTCCGGATTTAAGTGAAGATCTGATAAAATTAGTGAGTTTTGCACCGGTTGCCCCTGTTCGGGCGTGCATTCTGGTGTTTGGCGTGATGTCACTGGCATTTATTCTCTCGGCACTTGTCTTAAAGAAAATGTTTAAGCAGGAGTATGAGGGAAGCGGATATATCTATAAACGGATTGTGTTTGGCTATACGTTTATCTCGTATGTGTCACTGGCATCCCGCTGGAAGCTGATTGACCAGATGAGGAAAAATACGATTACAGGATACGAGGTTCTGGCACTGGGTATCGTGTGGGTTGTATCTCTGGTTATGGTTTGTAATTATGTACCATATGTGTATAATAAACTTGATATCGTGTGGCGAAAACAGGAGCAGAAAATGTTGCAAAAACTGCAGGCAGAAAGTCTGGCACATTATGAGGATCTTGTGAAACAGCCATTTGTCTATGGACAGGCATTGAGTGGAAATGTTACACTGGATGCAGTGGTCGCAGATTATACGAAACGTGCGCAGGGGCGGACGCTTTTGTTTGACGCGGTTGTAGAACCATTGCACATATCCAATATGGCAGAGCTCGATGTAACGGTTATTGTCGATGCGATGTTAGAGATGGCATTTGCACAAACTTCGACAGACACGGATGCGTTTGTGCAGCTTACCGTTCGACAGAGAAAAGGAAGTCTGTTTCTGGATGTGGATTATGTGATGGGTAAACGCCTGCTGCACAAGAAGGAGCCGGCACTTGCAGATGCGCTGATTAAGAAATATGATGGCAGTAAGCAACTGCGGAAAAACGGAAGAGAACGGCAGATTTGCGTGTTTCTGCCGAATCAGTCTGAAAATATGATATAATGAGCAATGCGACGGCTGTGCTTGCACAAGCCGGCATATTGCGAAACACACATGGAGCCGCCGGGCGACATGATATAATGAAGCACGCTGATGCGTGCGCAGGTCATCATGCTGGCGCATGGTGACATAAGATATAATGAAGCACGCTGACGTGTGATACAAGAAGAAAAAATGAATTGGAACAGTTAGTATGAATATTATAATATGCGATGATGAACAGAAGGATGCAGAACATGCAAAAAGGGTCTTACTTACTTGCGAAGCGGTAAATGAAGCGGATATTGCAATCGTTACACCGCAGGAATTGCGATTGATGCTGGAAGTAGGAGACATTGCGTGTGATATTGCAATTATGGATATCGAATATACAGGTCAGAACTTTGACGGGATTGCCTTGAGCCGAGAAATCAATCAGAAGCTTCCGGTTTGCCAGATTATTTATCTGACATGGGTACTCGAATTCGCACCGGAAGTGTATGATACCATCCATTGTTATTTTGTATTAAAAGAGAATATGGAGAAAATGCTGCCACGTGCAATGGAAAAAGCATTTCAGGTTTACCGGGATCAGGAAGAGCATGATATTTATGAGCTGCGGGAACATGGAAAAACGGTATATTTAAGACAAAGTGATATTGAATATATTGAACGGCAGGAACGCAGAGTTATTCTGCACACAAAGAATCAGGAATATTGTTGCTATCAGTCTCTGTCAAAAATCGCGAAGCAATTAGGCAGAAACTTTCTGCGGTGCCATGGCGGATATATCATAAATTATAATTATATTCAGGTATGCAAGCGGGAGACTGTTGAAATGACATCCGGGGTAGAATTGCCGATCGGACGGACTTATCGCAGTCAGTTTCATGAGCAGTATATGCGGTTAATAGAGCAGCATGTATAAAGGAGATTGCCGATGGAAAAAGCGATGGGGATATTGCTTCTGGTTTTGTTGATTGTGGGAGTTTCCTTTGTGCAGGCACATTATTTTAAGGAACGACAGCGGGCAAAGGCAGAATGCGAGAGGCTGGAGCAGAGTATCGGACAGATGCAGAAGCAATACGCAGATGTAACAAAACAGAATCAGTCATATCGACAGATGAACCATGAACTGAAGAAATACCAGTGGCTTGTGCAGGTCATGCGGGAGAGTATGGGAACTGTTACACATGGACAGTTACTGGAACTTGTATTACAGAAGAAAATACAGGAAGCAGAACAAAAGCAGATTGTGTGTGATGTACAGGGCAAAATGACCGGGAATCTGCGTATGGATGAGATGGCACTGGTCAGTCTGATCATGAATCTGCTGGACAATGCGATCGAAGCATGTGTGCAGACAGAACCAAGAAAAATTCAGGTTGCAATCACTGAAGATCCGGTGACACAGATGATGAATCTGAAATTACAGAATTCAAAGAACAGCACGCAGAAACTGTGTTTGAATGATACAGGAACGGGATATCAGACAACGAAGACAGATCAAAGTATACATGGATATGGAACACAGATCATTCAGAGAATCGTCGATGAAAATGGTGGTATGATACAGTACACGGATGTAGGAAACAGGATGTTCATCACATGCAAACTCTGCATGGAAGAAGAGAATAAGCTTTAAAATGAGGGATAAAAAGTATGACGCAGGATGAATTTAGCTGCCTTTATGAAGAAAGTTCATTTACCTGTATAATAAAAAAAGGGCTTGCATTGCTCGATGGAGATCGTGTCCGGATTGAACATATCGACAGTGACACGGAGACCTTAGTGCTACCGGATGAACTTCCGGTTACGTTGTTTGATATACAGGGAAAAAGTTATACACGTGTTCTTCCAGTTTCGGAGCTAGGGAAAAAGGCATGCTATGATAAGAAAAATTTAAAGTGCGTACATCTTGGGAAAAACTTGCGTTATCTGGACGATTATGCATTTGCCCGTTGTGAACATCTGGTCGAGGTAGTGGCAGATGGAATGGATGGATTTATAAATCTTCGCTTTGGAAATGGCGTGTTTGATGATTGCGAAAATCTGGAAATCTTAGCACTCAGTGGAGATCGAGAAGCAAAAATTGCAAAACTGCTGGCGGCTGTGCCAAGATTTCTGAAGGCAGAAGATCTGCTGGCTGGTGGCGAGATTGGAACGGATGTCTGGTACGAACGTTGGGATTTTGCCCTGCGTGCATTTTTGAAAGAAGACGATGCCGCAGGTTATATGCAGGCGGTGCTTTTTGGCATACGGAAATTTGCAGACAGGGAAGCGTATATTGCTTATGTGCGGCAGGCGAAATGTGCATTGTGCAGATTGCGGTTAGAATATGGTGAAGAATTGCAGGCGTTTGCACGGAAACAATGTGAGGATTATCTCAGAAAAACAGAACAGATGTAATGTACGGGAAGGAAGATGACATGTCTAAATTCACAAAGCAGGCAATCATGGATGGATTTATCGAACTGTCCAAGCAGATGCCTATCGATAAAATTACTGTAAAAAAAGTAACCGATTATATCGGAATTACAAGGAATACATTTTACTATCACTATCAGGATATCTATGCACTGTTGGAGGAGATTGTTGTCACAAAGGCGAAGAAATTATTTGTCTTAGATGAGGAGAATCTGGAGAACTCGTGGAAGAGTAATATGCGTTTTATTGGACAGTATGGCAAGAAAAATGAAAGCTTTATAAGAAATCTTTACCGGTCGATGGGACGGGATGCATTTGGCGACCAGCTTTTGGAAATCAGCTACGGATCCATTTATCGGAGCGTGCAGGCGTATGCAGAAAAAGAAATGGTGCAAAATCCGGACATCACATACAAGGAACAGGCAATCAAGGATACATCTTATATACTTGCGAAGATGCTTTCGGAAAATGCAGTTGAATGGATACGCGGACGTGTGGAACAGGATCCGGTAGCGCTGATGGAGAAGGCTATTGCAGCAGTGGATGGTGTCGGCCAGGTACTATTGAATAATCTGAATAAAACCCCAGATAATAGATAGAGACAAAACATTAGATTGTTTCAAAAACTTAAGCACAAGAAAATAAAAGGACAGAGTGACAGGAGGGTATACACATGGCAGGATCTCATATTGCGATTCCGACAATCTTGAAGATTGGGAGCGGAACACTTGGAAACGTAGGAAAATATCTGCAATCAAGCGGATTTAAAAAGGCGGTTGTATTTTTTGGCAATGGACTTGTTGAGATGTTTGGGAATACGGTAATGGACTCTCTTTCTGAGGCGGATATTGAAGTACTTTCGTATTGCGAACTGGATACAACGGATATCAAGGATATCATTGATCTTGCATTCACAATTGATGCAAAGACGCAGGTCATCTTAGGTATCGGCGGTGGCAAAGTGATTGATGCCGGTAAATATGCCGCATATCTTAAGAAACTTCCGTTTATCAGCATGCCGACATCCGCATCAAGTGATGGATTTTCTTCGGCAAGTGCATCTCTTCTGGTAAATGGCAAGCGTACTTCTGTGCCGGCGCGTATGGCATATGGTATTGTGGTCGATACCGATGTATTAAAATCAGCCCCGGCGAAGTTCTTATATTCGGGTATTGGAGATATGGTATCAAAGATCACAGCACTTTACGACTGGATTTTCGAGGCAGAGCATGGTGTGTCCGAGGTAAATGATTTCGCTGTGATGATTGCAAAGAAAGCGGTCAACAGCTTTGTGCGGACGCCGTTTGAGAGTATTCAGGACAACCTGTTTTTGAAGGAACTGGTTGATTCACTGGCGATGAGTGGAATTGCCAATGAGATTGCAGGAGGCAGTGCACCAACGAGTGGAAGTGAACATCTGATCTCACATGCACTTGATAAGCTGTTGGAAGTGCCGCAGCTTCATGGGGTACAGGTCGGAATCGCCACCTATGTGATGGCAGTCGTACAAGATCACCGGTATGTGCGTGTGAACAAGATATTTACGGATACCGGTTTTTGGGATTTTGTAGCGACACTTGGATTAAACCGTGCAGACTATGAGGCGGCAATCGATATGGCTCCACAGATTAAGCCGAACCGTTATACCTATCTGCATGAGGAAAAGTATCGGGAGAAAGCAAAACAGGTGCTGCGTGAAGATACGGTGATGAAGCGGGTATTTGGCGAATAAGAACGGATAAAAAGTTGTGCAAATCAGACGGAATGTGTAAAAACTATACACATTCCGTTTTTTGACACTTGTAGGAGATGCGAATATATGCGAAAATAACACAGTGATTTTCTACGTATATACTGGTAACAAACGGATATATGCGAGGAGAATATAGCGAAATTAGAAGATAAAGTGTGAGCGAAGATGAAGATACTTTTGATTAATGGAAGCTTGCGTGGAGAGTACAGCTCTTCCTTAAAAGTTGCCCATGCATTTGTAAAGGGTATGGTGGAAGAATATGGAGAGGACACGGAAGTCTGTGAGGTAGCATTGAAGGACAAGCGGATTGACCATTGTCATGGATGCTTTGCCTGTTGGAAGACAACACCGGGACAGTGCTGTATCCATGACGATATGGACGAGCTCCGGCAGATGGTGATGGACAGCGATATCATTGTTGAGAGCTTTCCGCTTTATTTCTTTGGACTGCCTTCGAAGATGAAGGCATTTACGGATCGTATGATCTCTTATGTAAAGGAGTATCGCGGGAATCCGGGAGATGAGGAAAATCATAGGTTCCTACATAATATGCGGTATCCGGAGCTGGAAAAGAAAAAACTGATATTAGTATCTACATGTGGCTATGAGGTGACAGACAACTGTTACGATGCCGTGTTTGCAGAGTTTGACCGGATCTGCGGAGAAGGGAAATACACGACGGTGCTGGCACCGCAGGGTGGACCGCTCTCGGAGCAGGGCTTTGCACAGAAGGTGGCGCGATATCTGGAGAAATTCACGGATGCCGGCCGCGAGTATGCTAGGGAAGGCTGCTTATCGGATCGTACATGGAATAAGCTGCAACGGCCGTTGCTTGGACACAGTACATTCGAGATGGCAATTAATATGAACTGGGACAACCCGGAGGTTGGTCCTTACGGAAAGCTGGTGTAACATCATGGAGATGCTAAAGAGATTTGCGGCGAAGCTTGCTTTTGCTATTGCAAATGGCGTGATTCGGATTCTCTATCCGCCAAAAGTGACATGGGAAGACAAAAAAGCAGCGAAGGAAGCATTGAAGAAGGGCAGCTGTGTTGTCTATTCTAACCATACAAGTCATGTGGATGGCTTCTATATGACGCGTCTGCTTGGCAGATATAAGGTACACACCTTTGTTGCAAGAGATTGGTACGACAGGAAGAAGATTAACTGGCTGTTCCGGAATCTTCCATATATCCCGATGAACCGGCAGGAGATGGATACAAGCTGGTTGTCTATGGGGCTGGAGAAGATGAATGAGGGCTGTCCGGTCTATATATTTCCGGAGGGACATACAAGCCATACCGGAGTGATGGATGAATTTAAGCCTGGATTTCTGATGCTTGCAAGGCAGGCAGAGGCGCAGGTTGTACCGGTCGTGATTGACGGGGAATTCAAGCTGTTCCATCGTATGCACATCATCATCGGTAAGCCGGTTGAGATGAATTTGAATGAAGAGGGCAGACCATCCGTTGTCTTAAAGAAATATGCCGGTGTCTGCAGAGACAGAATCTATAAGCTGCGTGATACTTATGGCGTAAAGAAACAATCATGATATTTGGAGTGGCAACACTCTTTAAATATACCCGTTTATTCGGGGGAAAATATAAGAAAAGGAAGGATACATAGAATGAACGAAAAAGAGTTAGAAATCGCTGAGAACATTAAAGGAATGCTTTCAAAGAATCTTAGAATCCCTGAGGAAGAATTAGATTATGAAGTTCCATTGTTTGGTGATGGAATTGGACTTGATTCTGTTGATTCCCTGGAGATTATCGCTTGTATCGATTCTGCTTACGGCGTAGCTATGACAGGTGTTGCAAAAGAGCACTTCTACAACATCGAGAGCCTTACAAAGTACGTTGTAGCAAACATGTAATAGGAAGTCATACAAAGAGGGCTGTCCCGAAAGAAAACTTTGGGGCAGCCCTGTGTATTCTGAACAGGTAGATAGGAAACGCGCGAATGCGTGGTGACATAAAAAGGAGATAACAATGGATAAGATTACAAATACACGTTGCGTTGTAACCGGACTTGGTATGATCAGCGCAATCGGAAATAACGTGGAGGAGTGCTTCGCAAATGCACTGGCTGGAAAAACCGGAATTGATAAGGTGGCATCCGTCGATACAACCGACTGTTATGCAAACCTCGGTGCAGAAGTGCATTGTGATACTCTTGATGAGATTGATGAGGCAAAGGAGGTTGACCGTGTCAGCAAGCTCTGTCTGAAGGCTTCGAAAGAAGCACTCGATGATGCCGGTCTTGTGATTGACGAGAGCAATGCCGGTCGTGTCGGTGTTGTCATGGGAAGCTGCGTCGGTGGTGTTGTCAGTGTAGAAAATTATGTAACAAAGGGAGAGCATGCAGATGATATTAATAAGATGACGATCGCCTCTATCGCAAACCATGTGGCAAATATGGCAGGTGCTAAGGGCGTTGTCACAAATGTCGGTAATGCCTGTGCCGCAAGTACGATTAGTATTGCCTATGCATGTGAGCTGATCCGTGCCGGTGTGGCAGATGCGTTTATCGTTGGAGGTGCGGATGCGTTTGCATCTGTTCCTTTCTCGGGATTCTTAGCCCTCCATGCACTTTCCGAGCAGGCATGTTCGCCGTTTAACCATAGCAATGGTATCACACTCGGTGAAGGTTCCGGTGCGATCATCGTGGAGAGCTATGAGCATGCAAAGAAGAGAAATGCGAAGATTTACTGTGACGTGCTTTCGGCAGGTATCAGCAGTGACGCGCATCATATTACAGCACCACGTCCGGACGGACTTGGACAGATGTATGCAATCCGTCAGGCAATCGAGAAGTCCGGCATTGAGCCAAAGGATGTTGCATATGTAAACGCACACGGAACGGGAACTGCGAAAAACGACGAGGCAGAATTCCTTTCCTTACATACAATCTTCGATGAGGCAAATCCGGATTTAAGTGTCAGCTCGACAAAGGCAATGGTTGGACACTGCTTAGGCGCAGCCGGTGCGATTGAGGCTGTATTCGCGATTAAGGCATTGACAGAAAACAAGATTCCGCCAACAATCGGATATTCCGAGGAGGATATCGAAGCACTCGGTGAGAAGGCAGGCACATTCGATTTCATGCCGAATACAATGAAGGAAAAGGATCTTCACTATGTGATGTCCAATTCCTTTGCCTTTGGAGGAAGCAACGCAAGTATCATCTTCTCGAAGGAGCCGGGCAATGTGAAGGAGACAGAAAATGACGAGAAGGTATATATCACAGGTCTCGGTATCGTCAGCCCACTTGGAAATGGTGTAGCAAATTATATCGACAAGATAAATGCACAGGCAAAGCCGGAAGCAGCGTCTGTACATGCAAATGTTGGAAAAGAAGATTACGATAAATATGGCTTGAAGATGGCATTCTACAGAAAGCTCGACAAATTCAGTCTGATGCAGGTGATTTCCGGTCTTGAGGCACTGCAGGAGGCAGGCATCGAGGTGACAGAGGAGAATGCAGAAGAGCTTGGTATGATTGTTGGAACCGGCGATGGTCCGCTTACAACGGTATATGAGTTCCAGGAGCATATCTCAGAGAACGGAACAACCGCAGGCTCTGCCTTCAACTTCCCGAATACCGTTTACAATGCAGCCGGCGGATATCTTTCCATCAAGACAGGTATGCGTGGTTACAATGTGACAGTGACAAATGGTGCACAGTCCGGTATGAGCAGCTTGTGTTATGCATATAACGAGATCAAACAGAATCGTGGCAAGGCAATGCTTGCAACCGGTACCGATGAGAACAGCGAGGTTATGGAGAAGCTTTACGCGAAGCTTGGTAAAGTAGCCGGTGATGTAAAGCAGGCATACGCCGGCGGCGACGGATTCGTGCTTGCAGATGGTAGTACGAGTATCGCGTTAGAGAACGAGATATATGCAGCAAGCCATAATGCGAAGAAGTATGCAGAGGTATGTGGTTATGCCATGACTCACGAAGGAGTTGCTTATGGTGATGTCGCAGGTACCGAGAAGGGACTTGTGAACGCTATCGTAGATGCAGCTGCTATGGCAGGTATCACATTAGATCAGATCGATGCCGTTTACGGATTTGCAAACGGTGCAGATGAAGTCGATACATTGGAACGCCATGTCTATGAAGAAATTTTTGCAGGAAAGATTCCTGTACATCAGGTCAGGGATTATACAGGTGAAGGCAGAGCCGCAAGCTCCGCACTGTCTGTTGCACATGCCGCACTTACATTGTCCGGAGATCTTGCCGCAAGACAGAATGCATACTATGTAACAACAGAAGAGGTAACGAAGGAAGTTGTCGATACATCCGCATACAAGTATGTACTCGCAACAAGCTGTGCCATCGGTGGCAGCTACGCCGCAGTCATCTTAAAGAAAGTGGTATAGTATGGATTATAAAAAGATAATTATAGAGGCAATTGCGAACAAAATGATAAAGTGAATTATATATTTCCAGTTTGTTTCATGAACATATACGATATGTTTGAATATTAGAAGTTCTTAATGTTCTGTAATAATATTAGCCATGTTTGAACACGATGTTCAAACAAGCCGTCATTGAGCCATGGATGGCGAATTGACGGCGGTGGCGCATATTATAGATACATATATCAGAACATTTAGAACTTCTTAGATTCAATACATTGTATATGGAATGAACAAACTGGAAATATATATTCGAGATATGTGGGGTTCGCAATTGTAGAATATACAGAATAAAGGAGAAAAACATGACAAATGGTAAAGTAGCGCTTGTCACAGGTGCGTCCCGTGGAATCGGGCGCGCGTGTGCAATCAAGCTTGGAGAGGCAGGCTACAAGGTAGCTGTCAATTATAACTCAAACGAAGCAGCCGCAAACGAGGTCGTAGAGAAGATCAAGGCCGCAGGCAGCGAGGCAGTTGCTATCAAGGCAAATGTATCCGACCTTGCCGAAGTAAAGGCAATGATGCGTGAGGTAATAAACGCATTTGGACAGTTAGATGTCCTTGTCAACAACGCCGGGATTGTAAAGGATGAATTTGTCCTGATGATGAATCCGGATACGATCAATCAGTGTCTTGACCTGAACATTAAGGGATACATGTATTGTACCCAGCAGGCAGTCTTAAAGATGTTTTCGAAGAAACAGGGCGTGATCGTGAATGTATCATCTGTAAGTTCTAAGCTTGCAGTACCGGGACAGAGTGTATACAGTGCAACAAAAGGCGCTGTAAACTCTATGACAGCCACGATGGCAAAGGAGCTTGCACCATATGGAATCCGTGTCAATGCAGTGGCACCGGGCTTTATCGCAACCGATATGGTAGAGGCATTGCCGGAAGATAAGAAGGAAGAATACTTAAAGGATATTCCGATGAAACGATTTGGCACAGCCGAAGAGATTGGAGATGTAGTTACGATGCTTGCCGGACCTGCATGTTCTTATATGACAGGACAGGTGATTGTATTGGATGGAGGGTTGAGCCTGTAATGATGAATATCAACGAAGTACAAAAAAGAATCAAACAGCGCCCGCCATTTCAGATGATTGAGAAGGTTTTAGAAGTGGAAGACGGCGAATATGCAAAGGGAATCAAATGCGTTTCTGTGAATGAACCATATTTTGCAGGACACTTTCCGGATGCACCGATTATGCCGGGCGTGCTTGTGATTGAGGCGTGTGCGCAGCTTTGCTCGATTACGATGGAGAGTCAGGGCACGGAGGACGATAAGATTTATGTGCTGTTAAAGTGCGAGGAATTCAAGTTCTTAAGACCGGTCATTCCGGGCGACTGTCTGGAGATCGAAGTCCGTAAGGAAAGCGGCGGTGCCGGACTGGTGAAGTTTAATGCGAAGGTAATGGTTGATGGAAAGGTAAAAGCAAAGGGAATCCTTGCATTTACATCCATGAACAAAGAGGATATCTATAACCAATAAAATATACATATTTTGAGAACTCTTTTTAATATGTAAAAAAAGTAAAAAAAGTTGTTCCTTTTTTCGATGTTTAATGCTATTATAATGCAGGTTGAAAAATCAATGTGCAACTTGTCACAGGTACATATGTGGCATAACATAGATTAAAGGAGGACGATGATATGACAGTAGCACAGATTTTGGCTGTATCCATCTTTGTAGTCATGTTTGTGTTGATGGTGCTGGATAAGATTGAGAAGCAGTACATCACACTCGTGGCTGGTGCGCTGACACTGATTCTTGTATTTGGTGTAGCAATGCATAGCATGGACGCGGTCATCGAGACCTTGAATGTAAAGAATATTTTCACGAAGGGATTCTGGATTACATCCGGTGAGGGTTCCGAGGAGTCATCCGGTATCAACTGGGCGACGATTATATTCCTTGCAGGTATGATGGTAATGGTAGAAGGTATGGCAAAGGCCGGATTCTTCCGGTGGTTATGCTTACGCCTTGCGAAGCTGGTGCATTATAAGCCGATACCGCTGTTTGTGACATTTATGGTTATGGCAGCTGTTTTGTCTATGTTCATTGACAGTATCACGGTTATATTGTTCCTTGCTGCTGTTACGATCGAACTTGCGAAGTTATTGCATTTAGATCCGGTACCAATGATTCTGTCGGAGGTATTCTGTGCGAACTTAGGTGGTTCCGCAACGATGTGTGGTGATCCGCCCAATATCATCATCGGAACAGGGCTCGGACTTTCATTCTCAGACTTTTTGACAAATACAGGTCTGATAGCCGGCATCTGTCTTGTTGTAGTTATTATTTATTTCTATCTTGTATATCGTAAGGAGCTGCTGTCCGAGGAGTCACAGGAGCTGGATACATCCAACATCCCGGACCCTTCTACAGCTATTACAGACAAGAAGAAGTTTATCATCAGCAGCGTGATTTTTGCATGTGCAGTGGTACTTCTTGTATCGCACGCATCGACAGGATTGACGGTTGCGTTTATCGGTACAGTTATCGCAATTATTACGCTGGTTACATCGGGAAAAGATGCGTTAGAACTGATTAAAAAAGTAGATTATAAGACACTGTTATTCTTCATCGGATTATTTATTGTTGTTGGCGGACTGGAGCAGACAGGCATCCTGAAGTCTATTGCATCCTTTATTGGTAAGGTCAGCGGCGGAAATGTATACGTAATGGTAGCAATCATCATCTGGATTTCTGCGATTGCAAGTGCATTTGTAGATAATATCCCATTTGCAGCAACGATGCTTCCAATCATCAAGAGCCTGGCAGGCGCAAACCAGCCATTGCTTGATTGCCTTGCATGGACATTATCTATCGGAACTGATATCGGTGGTAGTGCAACACCAATCGGTGCTTCTGCAAACGTTGTTGGTACATCCGTGGCAGCAAAGAACGGTTATCCGATCGGATGGGGCAGATACTGTAAGACAGCCGCTCCGGCGATGATTATCGTCGTTACGATTTCCATGATCGTAATCTTCCTGCGTTACTGTGGTGGCGTAACAATGTAAAGCGTGGATGACAGCATTTGGTTAACAGAATAAGTAATGAAAGAACAGAATACTCCGTGCATCGTTTGTGGTGCGCGGAGTAAACTATATAAGAAAGCACACTGATGTGTGCACATGTTATTACACTGGCATGTAATGACATAAAAAATATAAGGAGGTATGCCTATGTATCTTGTATTTGATGTTGGTGGTACATTTATCAAATATGCCATAATTGACAAAAGTGGTAAAATCTATGAGAAGTATAAGGTTCCCACACCTTTCTGGGAGGGAAAACTGGATGAGAAAGGTGTCGAGATTACACCATATACAGTAAAACCGGAGGTAGGAATCGAGGAGTTTCTGAATCAGATTGATATTATTTATAGCAAGTATAGCAAAGAGTATCAGATTACAGGTATAGCATTGAGCCTGCCGGGACAGGTGAATGTGGCACAGGGAATTGTGTATGGTGGTGGAAGTCTGCCATATTTAGATCGTATGCCGCTTGGAAATCTGATTAGTAAACGTTGTGGAAATGTGCCTGTTGCTTTGGAAAATGATGCCAAATGTGCAGCACTTGCAGAAATCTGGATTGGAAATGCGAAAGATTGTAAGGATGCATGTGTGCTTGTGTTTGGAACCGGTGTCGGTGGAGGTATTGTAATTGATCGTAAAATTCGTCATGGCGTTGGCATGATTGCCGGTGAAATGTCATTTTTGTATGACGGATTAACAAGAGATAACGTGGATAAAATCCTCCCAATCCAGAAGTACGATGGTAAGAAACGGATATTGCCGGATCCCGCAATCTGGACACAGCAGGCATCTGTTCAGTCGCTTCGGATAAAGGTTGGCAAATTGAAAGGCATGGACTGGAAAAATATCAGCGGAGAGCAAATTTACGAGATGGCAGAGACAGATCCGGAAGTGCAGGACATTCTGGAGGATATGTATTTTAATATTGCATGGCATTGTTGTAATTTGTACATTACACTTGCACCGGAGATAATCCTGATTGGCGGTGGTATTACGGCACAGCCAAAATTCCTGGAAGGCATTGTAAAATACGTCACTAAACTGAGACGGTTATCGTATATTTATGATCGTATGAAGATTGACTTGTGTAAGTTTGGAAATGATTCAAATCTGTTAGGGGCTCTCTTTAACTTTTTACAGAAGTATAATCTTGCTCAGTAAGTACATGGCGGAATAACAGGAGGACATATATGGAATTATGGGACATCTACGATCGGAATAAGCAGCGGACCGGACGTACAATGAAGCGAAATGACTGGCATATGCAGCCAGGGGATTTTCATTTGACGGTACTTGGTGTGATCCGTCATGTAAATGGTAAATATTTGATTACGAAGCGCGTTATGACAAAGGCATGGGCGCCGGGACATTGGGAAGTATCCGGTGGTGCGGCACAGGCAGGTGAGGAATCTTTGGATGCTGTAAAGAGAGAAATCAAAGAGGAAACGGGACTGGATGTATCGGATTTTGCGGGTGGCTATGTCTTTTCTTATACACGTGAAAATCCGGATGAAGGAGATAACTATTTTGTGGACATTTATTGTTTCACAGGTGATTTTTCAGAGTCGGATCTGCATTTGCAGAAAGCCGAGACAGATGGTTATATGCTTGCGACAGCCGATGAAATCAAAGAGCTTGGTGTACAGGGAAAGTTTCTTCATTATGACAGTATTAAACAGGTATTTGCATAAAATTTACATAAATTTCGAAAATCCGTTATTTATGATGCTAAAATGATGCAAAAATGATGTATTATAACAGAGAGAAGTCAGGTATGGCCTCTCTCTGTTTTTGTGCAATCAATAAATTGGTGTGATTGTGTATGAAGCATGTATTCGGGCGTAAGCTTGTAGGAGAATAATATATCTGGGAGATGTTTTGGAATGAATCGAATATTAATTGTGGAAGATGATACATCTATTTCAAATGTGATTGACATAAGCCTGCGCAATGCAGGGTATTTATGCGATTGCGTTTATGATGGTATGTCGGTTGCGGATCAGTTGGAAAAAGAAAACTACGATCTTGCCTTGGTGGATATTATGCTGCCCGGACCGGATGGCTTTTCTTTGATGGAGTATTTTAATTATTATCATGTGCCTGTTATTTTTCTGACTGCAATGGGAGATGTACAGGATAAGGTAAAAGGACTGAAACTCGGCGCGGAAGATTATATGGTAAAACCATTTGAAATCATTGAATTGCTTGCACGGGTAGAACGTGTGCTGCGCCGTTATAATAAAGTATCACAGACATTGAGGGTATATGATGTTGAAGTTGATACACAGTCTTTCCGGGTGAAAAAATCAGGGGAAGAAATTCACCTGACGAAGAAAGAATATGAGATTCTTGTTATGTTTATGCGCAATCCCAATGTGGCACTTTTCAGAGAGCGAATCTTTGAAAGCGTCTGGCACGAACCTTATTATGGAGACAGCCGTACGGTAGACCTGCATGTACAGCGTTTACGGAAGAAACTTGGGCTTGAAGAGAAAATCGTACCGGTATATAAAGTGGGATACCGGCTGGAGGTAAAGGATTGAAATTATTCTGGAAATTACTGTTATCAGTTTGCACATGTATGATGCTGGCATTCTCTGTCTGCGGAACTATTCTGATTCGTTCCGGGTTTGAAAGTGCAAGAGAAAAGGATATTCAAAACGGATATGATAATGCATCGATTGTATGTGTGAATCTTGTGCAGAATGCAAATCGAATTGTAAATCTTATTTATCAGGATGAGGCGTATGAGAACAAGAAAAATGTGATCATGCGTCAGGCAGCTCGGTCAACATCCATTCGGAATGCAGGAGAAGAAATACAATTTTCGCTTTGGTCGGATAAAAGAGTGCGGATATTCAGTACAAAAGATTATGTTGAAATGAGTGATTCCATATGCCGAAACAGTCTGGAATCCGGACAGGAGGGGTATTCGATCGTAAAGAATGGAGATCGGTATTTGTTGTATACAGGAATCAGTTTCCAATTCTTAGGACGGGATTACTATGTGGAAACATTTTTGGATATTACAAGAGAATATGAAAAACGGAATGCACAGTTACGGATGTTTCGTGTCATCATGATTATGGTTATGGCTGTGTGTCTGATGCTGGTGGCGATTCTGAATAACATGATTGTCGCTCCGATAAGGAGACTATCGAAAGCAACGAAACTGGTTGCCGGCGGACGGGCGGGTATCCGGATAAAAAAACGCGGAAAAGATGAGATTGGAATATTGGCGGATGATTTTAACCGCATGTCTATGAGCCTGAATAAGACGATGGAGGAATTGAAGGAGAAAAACAGAAGCCAGGAAATGTTTACCAATAATTTTGCACATGAACTCAAAACACCGCTTACCTCTATGATTGGATATGCCGATCTGATTCGTTCGAATCATCTGTCAGAAGAAGATCTGATCACTTATGCCAATCAGATTGTGGTGGAAGGAAAACGGCTGGAGAAAATGTCAATGAAACTTATGGATCTGATTGTATTAAAAAAGCAGGATTTTTTATTTTATGAAATGGATATACAAAATTTTGCAGACACAGTCTATGAGACTCTGCTTCCGGTTGCAGATAAATATGACATTGCACTTTCAGTAAATGTTCAGCCGGCGGTAGTGAAGATGGAACCGGACTTGATGAAGACGGTTTTAATCAATCTGTTCGATAATGCCAGAAAAGCAATGGATGGAAAAGGAAAAATATCATTATTTGGTGTCTGGATTTCTGATGAATACCGAATTGGAATCAAGGACAATGGATGTGGAATTGATGCCGAGAATGTGAACCGGCTGACAGAAGCATTCTATATGGTGGATAAGTCCCGTTCCCGTGCCAATGGCGGAGCCGGACTCGGATTAGCAATTTGCAGTGAAATCGTGAAACTTCATCAGGCAAATTTGCAGATAATGAGCAAAAAAGGTGTTGGAACACAGGTGAGCGTCTGCTTTCCGGAATCTGTATGCAGGCATAGTATGGCGAAAACAGATATGGAGGAAAATGAATAATGGGGAAAACAGGAAATACAAAGAAAATAAATAAGAAAAACACAGAGAAACAACAAGAACGATCACAAAAACATTGGATTCAGAATTTGCTGTGCTCAATTGCGGGCGTGGGGGTGCTGCTGCTTGGTATTTTGGCTCCAAAAACCATATTTGCAATGATGGATAACAGTGAGTTGAATAAAATATATATCCAGGAAGCTGATGTATCATATCTGGATGAGGCATCTAAAATGTCTATGGAAGAAAAACTGGATCTGCTGGATTGGAGAAATATGGAACTCCATGTATCATCCTCATATCCGTCAGATAATGCGTATGCGTTCAAAGGTAATGAAAAATTGCAGGCGCAGGTGCAGATGCAGGTGAAGCAGATGCAGGATATACATTTGCTGCCACAGTTTGATTTTGAGATTGAAAACATGGATGCCGATACGATTGGCTTCAATTATGAAAGCCTGGTGAATCTGGAAAATATGAATCAATACCTGATGCTTGCATATATGACCTATCAGGTGTCTATGGATTATGTGTATATTGAAGTTGACGTGGAAACCGGAAAAATATTAGGGTATACTGTTTACGCGGAAATAACACAAGAGGAGTGGCAGGAACTGTTAAAAGCAGATATTGCACAGTATATGGCAGATAATCTGGGTGTTTCCAAAGCTGTTATCGCAGAGAAATACCAGTACGGTATATACAATGAGAAGGGAACCGTATGTAAGATGGATGAGAATGGGAGCCTGGTGCAGGATTGCTATGATGAGTATGAGTCTGATTTGGATTCGGATATGGAAAGTGTGCAGATAGGTATGTGGATGAAAGAAGGGGATGGAACAGAGGATTCAGGTATTGAAGATATGGATATGTCAAATGTAATTTATTAAATTGTTAAAATAAGCATGGAATAATTTGACGATATGCGGTATATTAAAAAATGATGCAAAAATGATGCGCATTTGAGACAAAAACGATGCATTCGTTATGTAAACTGTTATTAATACATAAAGGAGTGCATGTAACATATGGAAAATAGAGGATACAGACGGAATGAACAGATGGGAAATATGGGTATAATTCCAAATGATTTAAATTCCGTCAGGAGGCGAACAATCTTGCAGGAACGACAGAGAGAAGAAATTAGAAGAAATAACCGAAATAAAAAGATATCGGAACGCAGACGAAGAAAAAGACGTCGGCAAATGAAGGTGTTATGCAGATATGCCTGTATTTTTGTGGCAGTTATTCTGGTAATATGGATGATGAGCCTAAAAAAAGGAAAACATCAGACACAGGATTTATTTAAGCCAAATCAGGCAGCAACGACAGAATCGGTGCAGCAGGATTCCGGTACATTGTCAGATGCTTCTGCGCAGAATACAGTTGCCATTGTAAGTCGGGC